>JBBEBQ010000018.1 GCA_040882285.1 Gemmatimonadaceae bacterium | reverse complement strand
CTCCGATTCCGAAAGAACACCTAAGGATGGTGTCCACGGAACCCGGCGCAGCTCAATGCGACGTACCGCGTCCGGCCTCACCGGCGATATCCCACGCGGACCCGAGCTTCGGGAAGCGCGCGTTGAACTCCACATATGCCTTGGGGGGTGGCTGCAGCTTCGTCGTTATCGCGGGGGTTACGGGTGAGTGGCCCATCCATTCGGTTCGTCGGCGGCTCAGGCGCGCTCCAAGCGTACTCGCGTGTCGTAGAAGCTCACACTCCCACCCACCGGATCCAGAAGGCACGAGGTATTGCGCAGGGATGGGTCGGTCCACATGGCGGCGTTGGCGTGGACGCCCGCGGCCCGGCGTGGATCGCCCGCGATGAGGTCCCCGTCGATCACGATGTCGGCCGCACCGGTGGCCCAGTGGCCGAAGCCGAGCGCGAACGTCACGACGCCGGGGCGGATCGTTTCCGTGACCGTCACCTTCCCGACCATCTCCTTGCGAATGCCGTTGCGGAAGTCCCAGACCCCTTCCGGATTCGTCGCGCTCACCACCCGGACGAGATCACCGGTGTGCAGCGCCAGGCGCTCGGCGTCCAGCCGGTTGAGCAGGAAGGAGTTCTCGGGCATGATCGGCTGCAACCAATAGTTGCCGATCGTCCGCGACTTGGTCTGCGTGACGACGCGATGCGTGACAAGCTGGAGATCGAACCCTTCGGCCAACGCCTCGAGCGTCCGGCCGTGGAAGTCGCGTTGCCCGATGTAGGTCGCGACGCCGGGGTATGGCTTGCCGGTGCCAGCGTACTTTTTGCTCGCGGTCTTCTCCTGATAGAGGTTGAGCAACGCGCCGAATCGATTCCGCAGTCGGTCGCCGTCGAACACCCTGTTGTGCTCCTCGAACCGCCCGCCACGGTTGAGCAGGTAGACCACCTTGGGCCACAGCTCCTCGCCGACGACCTGTCGCCAGTGAGCCGCATCGAACACGGACGGCGGCAGATGCGCGCGAGCCGCGAGGAAGATCTCCAGCTCGCGTGCGCTCGCATCGGGCACCGCGCTGCCCGGCTTGTCCCCCGCGGCCATGTTCGCGACACCGCGCAGATAGAAATCTTCGGGACGCTTCAGGTCGCGTCCCGCGCCGAGCGCGTTCGGCCCGAACGCCTTGAGCCCGAGCTTCTCGCTGAGCGCCATCAGTACCGACTCCAGGCTGATCGGCACCGATTCCCCATACACGGTGACGGTCTCCGGGATCGGACCCACGGTCGGCTGCCGGATCGGCCCGACCTTCGCGATGATGTTGGGATGCGACCCGTGGAACTCCCAGCGCTCGAGCCAAGTGAGGTCGGGGAAGATGTAGTCGGCGTACATCGTGGTGGTGCCGACCGTGATGTCGCTGGCGAAGAGGAGCGGCAACCGCTCGACATCCACCAGCACGTCGATGTTCGTGTGGCCCGCCGGGAGCGCGTACACCGGCGTCCCCATGTACAGGAAGAGCGCCTTGACCGGGTACGGGTACGCGTCGCCGATGCTCGGGAGCAGTTCCTGGTAGATGTCGCTCGCCAGCGGATACCAGTTGCGCTTGGCCGGATACCCCTCGAACAGCGTGGTCTTCTCGTAGGTCGCTTCTCCCCGGATGCAGTTGATGCCGAACGCGGTCACCTTCCCAGGCACCTTCGTGAGATCGAACGGCCCGCCCTTCGAGCCGTCGAATCCGTACGTGGTGGCCTTGGCCATACCGCCTTTCCAGTCGTAGTTACCGAGCATCATATTCACCGACATCCAGGCGAGCACTGTATAGAAGCCGTCGGTGTGCTGCGCCGGCCCGCGGTGGATATCGACAGCGGCCCGTTTGCCGTGGCTCGTCAGGTCGTGCGCGACACGGGCAACGTCGCCGGCGGGGAGGCCTGCCTGCGCGCACCATTCCTCGAATGTCCGTCGCTCCGCCTCTTCCCGGAGCAGCGTGAGGGCGCTCTTCACGCGCACCGTGCGCCCATCCGTGCCGCGGAGCGACGCGTCCACGAAGAGATCGCCGTCGACCGGCCGCGCTTCATCATTCGGGTCGACGGCCGTCGGCCGGCCGTTCCGCATCACCAGCAGTGCGTTCGGGTCCGCACTCCGACCTACCGACGCGGCGCGGACGAACGCGCCCGGCCCGTCGTCGCCTATCTCGACGAGCCACGTGGCATTTGTCCAGGAGGTCTCGCCGTTCGCGATCGCGCCGGCCCGATTCGCGCCCGCGAGGAACTTGGCGTCGTAGCGGCCGTGGTCGAACATCCACCGCAGCACGCCGAGCGCGAGCGCGGCATCCTCACCCGGGCGGATCGGCAGCCACACGTCGGCCTTGCTCGCCAGCTTCGAGAACCGCGGATCGGCCACGGCGATGCGCGTCTGCTTGTCAGCCAACCGCTGCGCGAGGCGCACGGACCGATTGGTCGGACCATAATTCGCCTCGAACAGGTTCGCGCCGACGAACAACACGTACTCGGCACCTTCGAGATCCGCCTGCCAGTAGGCCTTGACGCCGCCGCTGAACTTGCCGTCAACGTACTTCTCGCTGATGGCCTTGCAGGTGAAGTAGAGCGACCCTTGGCAGACGGTGGTGTGTCCGTGGAGGTTGGTCGTACCGTACCCGGCACCGAACCGCTTGATCAGATCGCTGCGCCCGCCCTTCAAGCGGCCCCACGCGATGGCGAACTGATTGTTCTTGGGCCCCAGGTCCGGATGATCGGGGTCGATCAGCAGTCCGAGGTGCGCCCGGTGCTTCTCCTTGAAATCGGCGACGCTCATCGTGTGCTCGGCGACGGCTGTGGCGTCGGCCGCCATCGCCTTGGCTACGCCGTCGTCGCGGAGCACCATCAGCGAACGGAGCCCCTCCACCTCGCGCTCCTCCTCGCCAGCGACGCCGGAGAACAGCCGGCCGCCTTCGACGATCTCCGTGATCGCCTGCTCGAACGGGATGCTGATCCATTTCTGCTCGCCGCGCTTTCCGGCGCGCTTTAGCACCCGCCGAATGCGGTAGGGGTCATAGACCGTCTGCACCGCCGCCTGGCCCTTGGGGCACAGCCCGCCGTCCACCCGGGCCGCGTCGTCCACGGACGTGGTCATCGAGAGATGCGGGACCATCGTCCACGGACTGAACGGACTGCCGTCGAGCTTGGCGACAAGTCCGTCCTGCACCTTCACCTTCACGCCGCATCCGGTGTTGCAGTTCATGCAGGTCGAGTAAACCATGTGCTCGGCGTCGTTCAGGTCGTACGCGCCGTCAGGCCGGCGGCTCGGCAGGATCGCCCCGTCGCCCGGCTCGGCGGCGGCCAGCGGCGTGTCTCCCAGCACCTGCGAAAGCATCCCGCCACCCAGCAGTGCGGAGGTTCCGAAGAACCGTCGGCGACTATGATCGATCGGCTTCGTCATCGAGCCTTCTCTGGGTGCGTGATGGTGAATCCGGTGAGCAGGCGCAGCCCCACGTACACGAGGCCCACGCCGACGCTGCCGATGAAGAGGGCCACGAGATACTCCGTCACCGTGGCCTGATAATGGAACGAGAGCTTCGGATGACTGAAAGCCGCGGCGAGGCCCTTCAACTCCGAAAACGACTGTCCGGGGATCAGCACGTTGAGCCGAGTCGCGACGAACGTGAGGGCGATCAGGAACGCGCCGGTACCGAGCATCGCGCGCGAGCGCCCCTGCCAGAGCAACGCCAGGGCGAGCAGCCCACCCCCGACGTGCACGATCCAGAACACCCACCAGAAGGGTCCCGCGAGGATCAGTTCGACCGGTTCACGCGCGTGCGACGCGGGCGACCACAACGCGATGCTCATCTTCCCGAACTCGAGCACGAAGTACACGACCACCGCTCCGATGATGGTCCAGCGCAGCATTCCGAACGTGCGTCCCGCCGGCGTCTCGGGGGCCGAAGGCAGGAAGGTCAGGATCAGGAGCAGCACGGATGCACCGCCGGCAATGGCGCTGGTCAGGAAGAGGCCCGGGAGCAGCGCGCTGCTCCAGAATGGCTTCGCCTCCACCACGCCGAAGAAGACGCCGCTCTGGCTCGGGAACGCCACGCCGAGGACGATGCCGAAGCACAGGAGCGGGACCAGCCATCCGGTGCGGTCCGTCGGCGGCACTGCGGTCGAGGCGCGCCGATGCAGCACGAAACATGCGGCCAGCGTGGCCAGGAACACCATGTACATCCAGGAGTTGAAGGCCATCATCGACGTGAAATTCGGCGTTAGGAACATGAACGGAGCGCGGAACGGCTTGCCTAGGTCGAGACCGATGGCAATCAGTCCGGTGATCATCGCGGCCGCCGAGGTCCAGAGCACCACCGGCAATCGGTCGCGGAGTACTGGCAATCGGAACAAGTAGCCGATCGTGCCGACCACGAAGACGCCGCCCGCAATCCCCACACCGTGGAAGTAGAGCGCGACCCAGAGCCCCCACGGGACGTAGCTGCCGTATCCGACCAGCCGTTCGCCGGTGAACATCCGGATCCCGAGGCCGATCAGACCCAGCACGAAGGCCACGGTCCAGGCGCCGGCCAACCAACGAAGGGTGCGTGTCATCGCCGTCTCAGACCAGGTAGACCACATTGGGTTTGGTCCCCTTCTCCTCGAGCAACTTGAGCTGATTCGGCTGACGCAGCTGCTCCGAGACGAGACTGTCGGGGTCGTTCGAGTCGCCGAAGATCGTCGCGCGTCCGATGCACGTGCTCACGCACTGCGGCAGCAGACCGACCTCGAGGCGATGTAGGCAGAAGTGGCACTTGCGGGCGTTCCCCACCGGCGAACCGTGGTCCTCCCGGCTCCAGCTCTTGCCGTACTCGTGATTGGGCAGGGACTCGTAGGGCTGCGCTTCGGGTGTGTCGTCGGTGTAGTTCAGGCCGAAATCCGACGTCCGCGCCCCGTAGGGACACGCGCTGATGCAGTATCGGCAGCCGATACACTTGTCGTAGTCGATGATCGTGATGCCGTCTGGCCGCTTCCAGGTGGCACTCACCGGGCAGACGGGCACGCAGGGGGGCTCGTCGCACTGCATGCAGGGTCGCGGGAAGAACCGGCGCTGCACGTTCGGAAAAACCCCGAACTCCTCCTCGAGCACCGGCCGGTACACAACGCCGGGCGGCAGCTTGTTCTCCGCGATGCAGGCCACCGTGCAGGCATGGCAGCCTACGCACTTGCGGGTGTCGATCACCATCGACCAGCGCCGCTCCTCGATCGGCTTGGCCATCGCGAGCCGCAACTCGGCCTGCATGCGGATCAGGGGATCCGCACCGGCGTCGTTCGGGACCGTCTCCAGGACCGGGAGCCTGCGCACCGAGTCGGCACCACGCGGGGACGGGCCGCCGTCGCTCGAGCGGCTGACGGCAACGGTTCCGACTCCAGCCACGGCGCCGACGGCTGTGAGCGCCGCGGCCCGGATCAAGTCGCGTCGACTCAGCTCAACGCCGGTCGTTTCGGCCTCAGGCGGGATCTCCGCCCCGCTTCTCATGTCGTCTGCCATCCAGCGAGCCCCCTGTTAGTGGCCCGACCGACGCGCCCGGACGGAGCAGGTCCCGAGCGAGGTACAGCCGCCGGCCATCAACACTTGAGGACAACGATGTCGGACGACGGCACCCGCGACAATCGGTATTTCTTGCACACGGCGTAGGGGAACTCCGGAGGAATGCTCGGGCAGAGTGTTGTGGCTGGTGACCAGCCGCACCGCTTCAGCCTTGAACTCCCGGCTGAACGATCATTTCTTCCTTTCCATCAGACACCACGTCACCCCGAAAAGCGGGGCTGGATAGTTGTCCATCAAATCGGGGCGACTTCAATGCGGCCAGCTGTCCAACGGCGGCCGATGACGCGCATCTCCGGGACATTGGAGCGGCCTAACAGCCGGACTCCGTTCACGGGAGGGATACGTATGACGCTGCTCGCGTATTTCCTGCTCACCTTCGTCGTCAGTTGGACGGCGTGGTTCGCAGCGGCGACGCTGGCGGCGCCCGGGAACACCGGGTTCTTCGGTGTACGCGGCCCGGTGTTCCTATTCGGCGTCTTCGCGCCGGCGCTCGTCGCGCTCGCGCTCACGGCGCACGACGGGGGACGCGCCGGCGTGGGGAGACTGCTCGCGGGGATCGGCCGATGGCGGGTGGGAGCGTGGTGGTACCTCTTTGCCATCGGCTATTTCGCGGTCATCAAACTGGGTGCCGCGCTGATACACCGGATCGCCACGAACGCGTGGCCGCCCTTCGGCGACATCCCGTGGGCGCTGTTGCCCGGCGCGATCATCGTGTCAACCTTGGTGCAGGCCGGGGAGGAGGTCGGGTGGCGGGGGTACGCGCTGCCGCGCCTCGCGGGACAGTTGGGTGCTGGCGGAGCCAGCATCCTGCTCGGCGGCGTGTGGGCCCTGTGGCACCTCCCGCTCTTCTTCCTGCCGGATTCCGGGAGCACCGGCCAGTCTTTCCCCCTTTACCTGCTCCACGTGACGGCGCTGTCGGTCGCGATGGCCTGGCTGTACTGGAAGACCGGGGGCAGTCTGCTGCTCGTGATGCTGATGCACGCCTCGGTGAACAACACGACCGGCATCGTGCCCGCGGCGGTGGCCGGCGCGACAGCGCCGCTCGCGTTCCGCGGCTCACTGGTGGCCTGGGCGGTGGTCGCACTGTCATGGGCAGTAGCCATACCGCTCCTGGCCCAAATGCGCGGGGCGGACATGAGTGGGATGCTTAGCTCAGATCCACGCGCTGCGCACTTCGGGGAGCCGGTGCACGAGCGGCGGACCGGATAGCCCGGTGGGCGGGCGGTGCGGGGATTGCGCGGGCTGCTTTGCGTGAGACCGCGCCGCCGCTGTCGACGAGGTTCTGGCGATGAGTTTTCGGAACTGGCTACTTTCGCGTGTTCGCGTAGTCCCTTCAGCCCCGCTCACGTCGCGTGGCCAGCAGCGAGGCCACGACGCCGGCGGCCAGAATGAGCAGGACGACGGCGAGGAGGTAGAGATTGAAGTACTGCCCCGCCAGCTGCTTGAGCCAAACGTGGGTCATCATCTTTACTCCAACGACCATCAGCACAAGCGCGAGCGACACCTTCAGGTATCGGAACTGGTCGATCATCCCCGCCAGAGCGAAGTAGAGACTGCGCAGCCCAAGTATCGCGAAGACATTGCTCGTAAAGACCAGGAACGGGTCACCCGTGATGGCGAAGATGGCCGGGATCGAGTCAACCGCGAAGATGACGTCGGTGAACTCGACCATGACGAGGGCCAGAAAGAGCGGTGTGGCAAGCAGGGTCCCCGCCGCCGCCGCGTCCACGACCCGGTCCACCTCCACGGCTGCGCTGGGCGTGGCCGCCTCGCGGGACGAGGCTGAACCTGCGCGGACGAAGAAGTGCTGCCCGTGGAAGCGCTCGCTCACGGGGAAGATGCGTCGCGTCAGCTTGACCAACACGTTGCGACTCGGATCCACCTGGTCCGTCTTCAGCAGGAGCATCTTGATCCCGGTTACGATCAGGAAGGCCCCGAACACGTAGATGATCCAACTAAAGCGCTGGATGAGCTGAGCGCCTACTGCGATCATGGCGCCACGCATCACTAGGGCTCCCACAATTCCCCAAAACAACACGCGGTGCTGGTACATCGCGGGGACGGCGAAGAAGCCGAAGAGCATCGCGATCACGAAGATGTTATCCACGGCGAGCGACTTCTCGACCAGGTACCCCGTGAGGTACTTGACCGCCGCGCTGGCGCCATCGTTGTACACGAGCCCTACGCCCTCGACGGTCTGCGGGGCCACGGTCATGAGATCGGGTGTCAGGCCCAGGCCAAGCCAGTGGCGGCCGTAGCCGACGTAAATGAAGACCGTAAAGGCGAGACCGAGCCCGATCCAGAACGCGGACCAGGCCAGGGCCTCCCGGACGGATACCACGTGGGCAGTCCGGTGAAAGACCCCGAGGTCGAGGGCCAACAGGATCAACACGAGGGCGAGGAAGCCGACATACATCCAGAACATCAGACAACTACCATCAGCAGCACCGCAGGTTCATGAGTGCTCTCGTCGTGCACAGACCGTCACGACGGGGCACGCGGCGCGCCGCACGACGTGGTTCGTGGTGGATCCAAACAGCGCCAGATCGGCCGGACCACGCCCACGCACGCCCATCACGACCAAGTCGATCGCGCGCTCTTCCACCATTCGGAGGATCTCGAGATAGGGCCTGCCGAGCCTGACGGCATTGGCAATCCCTTTCCCGCCGGCACGAGCGGCGTTGACCTCCTCAAGAAAACGAAGCTCCGTGTCGCACCGCTGCTTCTGCAGCTCGGTCATGGCTCGCGACAGCTCAGGCCGAGTCTCGATCGTCTCGACTACGTGCAATGCAGTTACGGCGCCATCGGCGCGATCAGCCAGGGAGAGCGCGAAGTCCATCGCGTGTTCTGAACAGGTCGAGAAGTCGGTTGGACACAGAAGGCGTCGCACCGATACATCGGTTGCGGCGCGGGCTGCGCCAGGAGGAATTGTCAGGACCGGGCAGGGCGCTTTCCGGAGCACCTTCTCCGCCACCGACCCGAGCGTGAGTCGATCGAACCCGCTTCGGCCATGCGTGCCCATCACGACGAGGTCGGCATCGTGCTCGGCGGCATGTCGGACGATTTCCGCCGCCGTGTCACCCTCCGCGATCCGTGTCCGCAGCGCAATGCCGGCCGAAGACAGCGGCGCCAGCAACAGATCCAGTTCGTCCGCGATGGATTTCCGTGCCTCGGCCACTTGCAGCAGCCACGCTGGAGACGTGGCCGCACTCGCTAGCGGCACCGCGGTCGCGAACACGTGCAGCACAGTGACTTCGCTCCGGAACAGCTTTGCGAATGCCGCTGCGTAGGCCAGCACTGGCTCCGAGAAGTCTGAAAAATCGACCGGGCAGAGAATCCTCCTAATCTCTGTCACTTTTCCCCGGCCACATGTGATTCTCCATTGTCGCCTCGCGTCACCGCACGAAGAGAACGGGAACGGGACTTCGATTGAGCGCCCCTTCCGCGACACTGCCGAGCAGCAGGTGCCGGAGTCCGGTCACGCCTCTGGCACCCACGACCAGGAGGTCAGCGCCGAAGTTCGATACAGTTGCTAGAAGGTCGCGGAGCGGAGCCCCGTCCGTGACCACCTGGTCAACTTTCCAGCCTGCGACCGAAAGAATCTTGGCCGCCCGGGATAGATCCTTTCGCGCCGCAATACGCCGATCTTCATTGATTCTCGCCACTTCCGCGGCCACTGTGGCGCCCGTCGCAGCTGGCGCCAGCCAATGCGCCGGCGTGTGCATGATGTCGACGGCTCTGAAGACCGTCGCACGCGCCCTGTGCGAGGGCTCGAGACCCGCGACAAAATTCAGCGCACGTTCGGCGTTATCGGAGCCGTCCACACCGACGACGACGTGGCGGAGCTCACGAATCGGTCGTCTGACAACCAGCACTGCGCATGAAGCGCCTCGGACCACCCCGCGGGACACGCTGCCGGCGAGCAACCGGCGCACTGGACCATGGCCGCGCCAGCCCATGACAATGATGTCTGCTCGCACTCTGCGCGCCTCGTTCAGGATCGCGTCGACTGGAGCTGCGTCGACAACTCGTGCGTCACCATCAGGCCATCGCTTCCTCAACGCGCGTGAGGCGCTCCGTGCCGTGAACTCCGACGTGCGGTCCAGAGCGGTCAGCAGAATCGAACGCCGGTAGTCCGCCCGCACCTGCTTTGCCACTACCGCGGAACCCTGACTGCCCGCAGGCCACGGCAACCGAAGGACAGTGGTCATCGCCGCTCGCGCAGAGGTCGAACCATCTGTTGCTATCAGCACGTGGAATCGTTTTGTCGACGGCATGTGCCCTCGCTTGTTAGCTCGATGTAGCGCAATGGTAGCGGGAAGCGACGAGGCACGAACGGCCCTTGCTTCCATGACCACCTCGACGGGATCCTCGATGGTGTCATCGACCACCGTGTCCGCGCCCAGCGCTTTCGCGATTGCGAGTCGCTCTGGAACGGAGTCGATGTGGCTGCCATACAAAATGCTGGTCGCCAGGCAAGCGCGCAGTCAGCTACCGCCCGACACCATGTAAGGAGTAACCCGTCCGGATCGCGACTATCCGAGAAGCTCGCGCGGACGCCGGATTTCCAACACGCACGCGCTGCCCACGCAAAAACACGCGACCGCAGCAAACGCGTCGCGATGGCGGAAATGCCGGACCGATGGATCGAGGCCGTGGTCGCGCCGGGGCTTGTTTTACATACGCGCTTTGAGCAACCCCACCACGTCTATCGGCCGCTTCGCCACCGCGATGCCGTTCTCCTCGAACGCCTGTATCTTCTCCGCCGCCGTCCCGGCTGAGCCGGAAATGATCGCTCCCGCGTGACCCATGCGCCGCCCCGGAGGCGCCGTCTGCCCGGCGATGAAGCCGACCACTGGCTTGGTCATGTTCTCCTTCACGTAGCGCGCGGCCTCCTGCTCGTCGGTGCCGCCGATCTCGCCGATGATCACCACGGACGTTGTGTCTTCGTCCGCCTGGAACGCCGCGAGACAATCAATGAAGTTCGTCCCGTTGATCGGGTCCCCGCCGATGCCGACGCAGGTGGTCTGGCCCAGCCCGGCGCGGGTCATCTGATAGACCACCTCGTACGTCAGCGTTCCCGACCGGCTCACCAGGCCGATCGAGCCGGCCGTGCAGATGCGGCCCGGGATGATCCCGACCTTCGACTTGCCGGGAGAGATGAGACCCGGACAGTTGGGACCGAGCAGCCGCGCGCCGCGCTCGCGCACGAACGGGTACACGCGCGTCATGTCCATCACGGGCACGCCTTCGGTGATCGCGACGATGAGCGAGACGCCCGCGTCGGCCGCTTCCATCATGGCGTCGGCGGCGAACGGCGGCGGCACATAGATGACCGTCGTGTTCGCGCCGGTCGCCTTCACCGCTTCCGCGACGGTGTTGAAGATCGGTACCGTACCCTCGAACTTCTGCCCGCCCTTCCCCGGCGTGACTCCGCCGACGACGGTCGTGCCGTACTCGATCATCTGCTTCGTGTGGAAGGAGCCGTCGCGGCCGGTGATCCCCTGCACGATCAGCCGGGTGCCGCTGTCGATGAAGATGCTCATGCGGCCTCCTTCGCCGTGGCGAGCTCGACCGCGCGCTGCACCGCCTCGTCCATGTCGGTGAGCGCGGTGAAGCCGTTGTCCTCGAGGATCTTCACGGCGATCTCTTCATTCGTGCCGGTGAGTCTGATGACGATCGGCACGGTGAGCGGCGTCTGCTTCGTCGCCGTCACGATGCCGTTGGCCACGTCGTCGGTGCGGGTGATCCCGCCGAAGATGTTGAACAGGATCGCCTTCACGCTGGGATCCTCGGTAATGATCTTCAGCGCCGCCACCACTTTCTCGGGATTCGACGAGCCGCCGATGTCCAGGAAGTTGGCCGGCTCACCGCCGTAGTACTTCACGAGATCCATCGTCGCCATGGCGAGCCCGGCGCCGTTCACGATGCAGCCCACGTTGCCGTCCAGCTTGATGAACGTGAGGCTCGCGTTCCGCGCCTCGACTTCGCTCGGCGCTTCCGCGCTCTCGTCGCGCAGCGCCGCGAGCTCCGGCTTGCGGTCCAGCTCGTTGTCGTCGATCACCATCTTGGCGTCGAGCGCGAGGACCTTGCCGTCGGGCGTCGTCACCAGCGGATTGATCTCGGCCAGCGACGCGCCGCTCGCGACGAACGCGGCGTACAGCTGCTGCATGATCTTCGCGGCCTGACGCACCTGCTTCACGTCGTCGTACAGGAAGAAGCCCAGCTCCATCGCCTCGTAGGTTTGCAGCCCGTACCGCGGGTCCACCGCCAGCTTGCGCAGCTTCTCCGGCGTCTTGGCGGCGACCTCCTCGATGTCTATTCCGCCCGCCGGGCTCACCATGAATGTCGCGCGCTTGGACGCGCGGTCGATGATGACTCCGACGTACGCCTCCGTAGCGATGTCGGCCGCGGGCGTGACCAGCACCTTCTTCACCGGCAGGTCCTTGATGGTGAGCGCGAGAATCTTCTCCGCGATCTCGCGCGCCTCCTTCGGATTCTTCGCGAGCTTCACGCCGCCCGCCTTGCCGCGTCCGCCGGCGTGCACCTGCGCTTTGACGACCACCGTCCCCCCGTACTTCTTCGCCAGCGCTTCGGCCTGCTCGGGAGTGGTCGCTATCTCGCCCTCGGGGATCGGCATCCCGTGCGAGCGGAAGATCTCTTTCGCCTGATATTCGTGGATGTTCACTGTCTCGTCATGGTAGAATGGTCGTGCCGGCCGTTCCGCGCACGGCGTCGCGCCCCTGCGCCAACTCGGCAATGATCGCCAGCCCGCTCGTGTGCCGCACGTAATCAACAGCCCCGCGCACCTTCGGTGCCATACTCCCTTCGCCGAACGCGCCGGCCGCGTCCAGCCGCTCTGCTTCTTCCACCGTCAGCTCAGTGAGCGCGCGCTGCTGGTCGGTTCCCCAGTCGGCGTAGACCGCGTCGACGTTGGTGAGAATCATGAACAGGTCGGCGCCGATGTCCCGCGCAATGACGGCGGCCGCGAGGTCCTTGTCCACCACGGCGTCCACGCCCTCGAGCCCGAGCTTCTCATCGCGATAAACCGGCACGCCGCCACCGCCGCAGGCGATCACGATCGTGCCGCGCTCCACCAGGACCTTGATCACGCCCAGCTCGTGCACCATCCACGGCGCCGGACTGCCGACGATGCGCCGATAGGCGCCGTCCACTTCCCTTACGGCGTGGCCCTTCAGTTCGAGAGAGCGAGCGCGACCTTCCGTCAGGTCGTGCCCGATGAGCTTGGTCGGGTCGGCCATCGCGGGATCGTCGGGCCGCACTTGCACCTGGGTTATGAGCGTGACGACTTCCCGCCCGCTACCCGCCCGCTGGAGCGCGTTCTCCAGCGACTGCTGAATCATGTACCCGATCCAACCGGCGGTGCTGGCGACCAGCACACCGAGCGGAAGCGGCTCGACCTCGCCGCGGGCAAGCTCGTTCCGCGTCAGCTCGTCGCCCACCTGCGGGCCGTTGCCGTGCACGACGCAGAGATTCCAGCCCTGGATCGCGAGGTCGACGATTGGCTCGACGCTCTTCCGGGTGTGCCGGAACTGATCCGCGATCGTGGCTCGCTCTCCGGCCGGAGAGAGCGCGTTCCCGCCCAGCGCGATAACAGCCGTGCGGGACCGGGCCGGGCTCATCGTGGCCGGTCGCGCAGCACGATGCCCAGCGAGTCGAAGGCCTGGCCGAAAGCGGTCAGGTCCGATCTCGCGAGCGCTTCCTGCATGCGCAGATAAAGACGCCGTACCGTCTCGTGGAACTTGCCGTCGTCAGCCATCGCCGGTAACGGTAGTACGGGCCGCGGCAACGGCGTGAGCTCGCGCCGCCACGTCGCCGTCTGGGCGCGCGATCGGAACAGGGACGGAAAGCGCTTCCGCCACGCGTTGGCGAGCGGCTCACCCGTCTCCGACGGCACGAACATCACGCGCCCCGACACGGAATGGACGTACGCGCGCCCCGCCTCCCGAAAGAACGTGCGCGCGGTGTCGGCTATCTGCCGCCGCTCCGAGAGCGGGTAAAGGTTGGACGACGAGTAGACCGGAACGACCCAGTACAGCGTGTCCATGTGGAATAGCGCGTCGTGCTCCTCCAGCACCGAGAACACCGGTCCCAGACGGTGCACGCGGTCGTACAGGTCGCGGACGCGGACGATTCGCGGGTCGCCGGGCCTGTCGTGGCGCAGCACGCGCCCGTCCTGCTCGCGCCACGCGTGCGCGAGACGCGAGAACATCGAGGCGAGCGACGGCGCGACCACTCCGCGTCCGATTCCGGAAACCACCACGTATCCGCTGGCACCGGGCGCGACCAGCGCGCGCGATTCCGCGGCGGCCACCAACCGGTCCGCCGCGGCCGGGAGCGAGTCGCCGGCGAGCTGGCCCGCGCTGTCGGATCCCGTCGGCGCGAAGGCGCGCGCGGTGAACGCCCGGCGCGTGCTCTCGTAGGCGGCGTCGGGTCCGGCCCGTCCCACGGCGACCGGCCGCCACAGCTGCACGCCGGCGATCAGCAGCAGAACGAGCGTCAGGACCCCGAAGGCGATGGTGACCTGTCCGCTCCACAAGCTCCAGGCGACAACAGCCGCCGCGGCGACCGTGATGATCACCAATCCCACGTACCATGGGAGCACGAACCGGTCGTCCACGGCAGTAAACGCTCCGGCGGGCCCGCTCCCGTCCGACAGAAGCGTGTAGGACTCGAGCCGGAACCGCCACGCGAGCATCAACAGCAGCACGGCGCAGAGAACGCCGAAATGACGGCGCACGTAGCCCGAGACCCGCAGCGCTCCGTCGCTCCAGCGAAGGCTCGGCGTGAGCGCGTACAGCCCGACCACCACGAGAATCACCGTGGTTACCACCACGATCAGCCACGTGTGCAGCCGCATCTCGAGCGGCAGCCAGGAGGTGTAGAACGCGAGGTCGAGCTGGTGATACGGATCGCTCTCGCCGAACCGCGCCGCGGCGCGCACTTTGGCGACGTCGGTCCAGGGAGGAAGCGCGGCGGTCGTCGCGAGCGCGATGAGCGCGGCGATTGCGAGCGCCGTGGCGTCGAGCAGCCGGACCGGCACCGCTTCGGCGAACTCCACGTTGGCGATGCGCCGGGGCAGGACGAGCGAAATGATGGAATGCCGTACCGCGGAGAGATTCACGTAGGCGAACAGAAATGCGCCCGTGACTCCGCCGGCGAAAATCAGGAGCTGGTCGAGCGTCTTCTCGCGCCAGAGCGGCGCGGCGCCGAGCGATTCGTACCAGACGAAATCCGTATAGAGAAATACGAAGGCGCGACCCAGCAGGAGAAGGATCGCGCCGGATGCAATCGCGATGGCCAAATGTCGCTTGCGCATCGCCCTAGACTGCAACCCCCTTCGCCGCCAGCCAGCCCTCGACCTCGCCGCGGATCGCGGCGAGCTGCTCCTCGGTGTCCGCCTCGAACCGCATTACGATCACCGGCTGCGTGTTGGACGCGCGGATCAGCCCCCAGCCGTGCTCGAAGAGAATGCGCACGCCGTCGATGTCGTTCGTCTCGTACTTCGCGCCGAAGTGCCGCTTGGCTTCCTCCACGATCGGAAATTTCTTGTCGTCGTCGCTGTGCACTCTGATCTCCGGCGTGGACACGAACCGGGGCACGTCGGCCAGCAGCTCCCGCAAAGACTTCCCCGAATCGGCCACGATCCGGATGAGCCGCGCGGCGCCGTACAACGCGTCGTCGAAGCCGTAGAAGCCCTCGGCAAAGAACATGTGGCCCGACATCTCCCCGCCGACCGGGGCGTGCGTCTCGTGCATCTTCTCCTCGACGAGCGAATGTCCCGTGCGAGACATCACCGGCACGCCGCCGGCCTGCTCGATCGCCTCGGGGAGCGCCTGCGTGCACTTCACGTCGAACACGATCGACTGTCCCGGCCCCGTGCGCTGCAGCACGTCGCGCGCGTACACGATCAGCAGATAATCGCCCCAGATGATCTCGCCCGTGTCGTCGACGACGCCGATCCTGTCCGCGTCCCCGTCGAACGCGACGCCGAGGTCGGCCTTGTTCGCCCGCACGGCCGCGATCAGATCGGCCACGTTCTCCGCGACCGTCGGGTCGGGATGGTGATTGGGGAACGTGCCGTCGCTCTCGCAGAACAGGAGGTCCGCGCTCAGTCCCATGCGCTCGAGCATCCTGGGGGCGACGAGCGCCCCGGCGCCGTTGCCGCAGTCCGCCACCACGCGCAGCTTCCGCGTGAGCGGACCGGCGAGCCGCACGATGTCGTCCACGTACCGGTCGATCAATGCTTCCTCGCGGAGCGTTCCCTTCCCCTTCGGAAAATCTCCGGCCGAGATCAGCTCGTATATTCGCTGGATCTGCTGCCCGTAGATCGACTTCGTCCTCAGGCCGAGCTTGAAGCCGTTGTACTCGGGCGGATTGTGCGAGCCGGTGATCTGGATGCCGCCGATGACGTCCAGCTTGTGCTGCGCCCAGTACGTGACCGGCGTCGGAACCACGCCGATGTCGACGACGTCCAGGCCGGCTTCCCTCAGCCCCTCCGCCAGTCCGTCGCGCAAGCCGGTGCCGCTCGGCCGGTTGTCGCGGCCGACCGCGATTGCGCCGGACTCGCCCTGCTCGCGCAGGTACGCGGCATATCCGAGCCCGATGAGGCGCGCCGTAGCCGGCGTGAGGTCCGTGCCGGCGATGCCGCGAATGTCGTACTCGCGGAAGATCCCGCGCGCGATGCTCACCGGTCGATCGGCACGATGACGCTGCTGCGCGTCAGGCGCACCACCGGGTCGGGGAAGATTCCGAAGGCGAGGATGAGCACGGCCGCCGCGGCGATAACCCATTGCGTGAGCCGGCCAGCGGGCTGCGGCTCACTGTCCGGCCGCGATACCGGCTTCATGAACATCACCATCACCACGTACAGATAGTAGCCCGCGGACACGACGCTGGTCAGGACGAGAATGATCGAGAGATTCGTCAGCGGCGTGATGGAGTCGAGCGCCGCCTGCAGCATGTACCACTTCGCGAAGAAGCCGATGCCGCCGAAGATCGGGAATCCGAGCAGCGCCAGCATGAACACCGCCATGCTGCCGGCGAGCCAGGGGCGCACGGTCCAAAGCCCGGCGTAGTCTTTGATCTTGAGATATCTGTCTCCCCTGCCCGAGAGCACGATTACTACGGCGAAAGCGCCGAAGGTCGCGAGCGTGTACGCGAACAGATAGAACAGGAAGGCGGAGCTGCCGAGGTTGCCACGCGCCAGCACCGCGACCAGGATGTAGCCGGCGTGCGCGATGCTCGAGTACGCCAGCATGCGCTTGATGTTCTTCTGCGCCAGCGCGATGAGGTTGCCGGCCACCATGGTCACCGCCGCCAGCCACCACACCCCGTAGTGCCACTGAACGAAGACCTCGGGGAACGCCTCCATCCACACGCGCAGGAAGCTGGCGAACGCGGCCGCCTTCACCGCCGCGGCCATGTACGCGGTGATCGGCGTGGGGGCGCCCTCGTATACGTCCGGCGCCCACATGTGAAACGGCACCGCCGCGATCTTGAAGCCGAACCCTACCACCAGCAGCGCCATGCCGATCAGCAGCAGCGGACTTACCGGTCCCGTGCCGCCGACGCGCTCGGCGATGGTGGTCAGGTTGGTGCTCCCGGTCGCCCCGTACACCAGCGCGATGCCGTACAGCAGGAAGCAGGTCGAGAATGCTCCCAGCAGGAAGTACTTCAACGCGCCTTCCGCCGCGCGGCCGCTGCGGCGGTTGAGGCCGGCGAGCACGTACACCGCGACCGACATGATCTCGATGCCGAGAAATACGATGATCAGGTCGCGCGCCGACACCAGCACCATCATTCCCGATGTCGCGAGCAACACGAGCACGTGCGATTCGGCGGACGTGATCCGCTCGCGCGCGTTGTAGTCCATCGCCAGCGCGATCGTGGCGAACGTGGCCAGCAGCAGCAGGAGGTCGGCGGTCCAGCGGAACCGGTCCATGGCGATAGGCCCGGGCCCGACCGCGCCGCCCTCGCGCATGAAATACACGACCATGGCGGCCACGATGCCGCACAGGATCATGCTCGCGACGCCGACGGCCCGCTGGCGCTGGATGCTCTCGCGCCCCCAGGCCGCCCACAGGAGCAGCGCCATGGCCCCGACCATCAGCGTGATGTCGGGCGCCAGTGCGGTCATCAGCTGCGACGGAATCGTCAGGTCGAGCGCCGTCATGGGATCATCGGTGGCCGGGGAAACCGTGCAGGCGGTCCGCGCTCCACCCGCTGCACGAGGTCATGCGCCGCGGCTTCCATCCGCCGCAGCACCGGCGCGGGATACACGCCGATCCAGATGATCGCCGCGATGAGCGGGGTCAGGAGGCCGATCTCGCGCCAGTTGAGATCGGGGAGGTGCCGATTCTCGTCCTTGTCCAACTTGTTGAACAGGATCCGCTGCAGCGCCCACAGCATGTACGCCGCGGCGAAGATCACGCCGGTCGCGGCGAGCGCGGTGAAGACCGGATAGGTCTTGAACGCGCCGACCAGCACCAGGAACTCGCCGATGAAGCCGTTGGTTCCCGGCAGGGCGATGCTGCTGAGCCCGACCAGCGTCAGCGCCGCGGCGAACATCGGCACCACCCGCGCTATTCCGCCGTACGCGTCGATCATCCGCGAGTGCCGGCGCTCGTAGATCATTCCCACGAGGAAGAACAGCGCGCCCGTGGAGATGCCGTGGTTGATCATCACCATCAGCGCGCCCTGCACGCTCTCGACCGTCAGCGCGAAGATGCCGAGCACCACGAAGCCCATGTGGCTCACCGACGAGTACGCCACGAGCTTCTTGAAGTCGGGCTGCACCAGCGCGACCAGCGCGCCGTAGATGATCGCGATCACCGCGAGCACGAGAATGATCATCCGCACCGTGGGGTCCATCGCGACGCCGGGGAATAGCGGCAGCGCGAACCGCAGGAAGCCGAACGTGCCCGTCTTGAGCATGATGCTCGCGAGGATGACCGAGCCGGCCGTCGGGGCCTCCACGTGGGCGTCCGGCAGCCACGTGTGGAACGGAAACATCGGCACCTTCACGGCGAACGCCAGGAAGAACGCGCCAAACAGCCAGAACGAAGCGGCGGGCGAGAGCGAAAGCTGCAGCGCGGCCGCGTAGCTGAAGTCCGGCGCGCCGGTGATAGGACTGCCCGACTGAATGCCGAGGTAGATGATCCCCACCAGCATGAGGATCGACCCGACCATGGTGTAGATGAAGAACTTGATGCTGGCGTAGATGCGCCGCTCCCCGCCCCAGATGCCGATGATGAAGTACATCGGCATGAGCATCACTTCCCACATCACGTAGAACAGGAATAAATCGCGCGCGAGGAACACGCCGAGCATTCCCGTCGTCATGACGAGTAGCAGGATCAGGTAGCTGTGGACCTTCGTGCGCACGCTCGTCCAGCCGCCGAGCACCGTTAGCGGCATCAGGAAGGTCGTCAGCAGCACCATCATGAGGCCGAACCCGTCGAGGCCGATGGAGAATCGCACGCCCCACGTCGGGATCCACGGCACGTCCACCGATGCGTGCCAGCCGGCGCCGTTCTCGAACGACCACCAGAGACCGACGGACACGATGAACTCGGCGAGCAGCGTGAGGAACGCGATCATCCGCGCCGTGCGCGCCGGGCCCGGCTGGTCGCCCTTTCCGCCGGCGGCGAGGGCCAGCAGAACGCCGGCGCCGACCAGAGGAATGATCAGCAGCGCCGGGAGCACCCAGCTCGTGTAACCGATCGCAGCGAGGAGCTGGGTCATCGGAGTGTGAACACTCCGATCACGGCGACGACGCCGAGAACGAGCACCCACGCGTACGTGCCGACGGCGCCGGTCTGGGCCCTGGAGCCGAGCCAGCCGAAGGCGTAGGCCAGCCACGCGCTGCCGTTCACGAACAGCCCGTCGATCACACCGGCGTCCAACCCGCGCCAGAGCACGAGCCGGGAGCCGTGGTACATGGGCTGAACCAGACCGCGGTCGTAGCCCTCGTCCACGAAGTACTTCTCGGCGAGCACCCGCTCGAATCCTTCCTCGGCCGGCGCTTCGCGCTTGGGCACCAGCTTTTCAGGCTTGAGGAAGCGCCAGGCGAGGGCGATGCCGGCCGCCGCGACGAGCACGGCCGCGCCGATGAGCAGGTACTCAGTGCTCGCCGACAGATGCGCTGCCTCGCCGTGCGTGACGGCCAGCTGATGCTCGCCCACGACGGGGTCCATCCAATGCTCGAGCGCGAGCGTCGGACCGACCGGAAGCAGGTCGGTGAAGACCTTCGGGAGATTCAGCCAGCCGCCGAACGCGCTCAACACGCCGAGCACCACCAGCGGGCCCGTCATCACCCACGGAGCTTCCTTCAGCGCGCCGCGCTCCGCCTCGCCCGTGCGGTTGGGACCATGGAAGGTGTACAGCATCATGCGCGTCATGTAGATCGCCGTGAGCAGCGCGGTGGCGATGCCGATGAAGTAGATGAAGTAGAGCAGCGCCGATCCCGGGATGCCGAGCCAGCTCGCTTCGGCGAGCGTGGAGTCGTGCGCGCGCGCGTACACGCCGGCGAGGATCTCGTCCTTGGAGAAGAAGCCGGCGAATGGCGGAATGCCCGCGATCGCCAGCGTCGCGATCCACATCAGCACCCAGGTGACGGGCATGAACCGCCGGAGACCGCCCATGTTGCGCACGTCCTGCGCGTCCTCGTGGCTGCCCGTCTGGTGATACGCCGCGTGCATGGCGTAGATGACCGAGCCCGACCCGAGGAACAGCAGCGCCTTGAAGAAGGCGTGCGTCGCGAGGTGGAAGATCCCCGCCACGTACGCGCCCACGCCGACGGCCATGAACATGAAGCCGAGCTGCGACACGGTGGAGTAGGCCAGAATCTTCTTGATGTCCCACTGCTTGAGCCCGATCGTCGCGGCGAACAGCGCGGTGACGGCGCCCGTGAGCGCGACCGTGAGCCCCGCCGCCGGCGCCAGCGAAAAGAGGAAGGAGCTGCGCGCGACGAGATACACGCCCGCCGTCACCATCGTCGCAGCATGGATCAGCGCGGAGACCGGCGTGGGGCCGGCCATCGCGTCCGGCAGCCACACGTACAGCGGAATCTGCGCGCTCTTCCCCACGCAGCCGAGGAACAGGAAGAGGCAGATGGCGGTCACGATCGGCGTCGAGAGCTGCGGCGCCGCGGCCGCGACACTCTGAAAGTCCATCGTGCCCAGATGCGCGAACAGCAGCATCAGGGCGACGAGGAAGCCGAAATCGCCGATCCGGTTCACGATGAACGCCTTCTTCCCCGCGTCGGCGTTGGCCTTCTCCGAGAACCAGAAGCCGATCAGCAGATACGAGCAGAGGCCGACGCCCTCCCAGCCGATGAACATGACCGGGTAGTTGGCGCCGAGCACCAGCACGAGCATGAAGAAGACAAACAGGTTCAGGTACGCGAAGTAGCGCGGGTACCCCGGGTCGTCGCGCATGTAGCCGACGCTGAAGACGTGGATCAGCGCTCCGACCCCCGTGATCACGAGCATCATCACCATCGCGAGCTGGTCGAGCTGAAACGCGGCCGCGAGGTCGAGCTCGCCCGCGATCATCCAGGTGAAGTACTCCTGGATGAACGGTTCGGTCGCGTGCGCCGACCGCATGGCGAAGAAGATCATCGCGGTCAGCGCGAACGACAGCGCCAGCATCAGCGGCCCGATCACGCTCACGATCCCGGCGAACCGGTGCCTGGCTACGGGATGATGGTCGTCCCCGTGCGCGCCGCCGGCCGGCTCGGGCGGTAGCGCATGCGCCGCCGTCGCGTCGCCGTGCCCCGCGTCCGGATCGCCCGGGCCGGGGTGCGCTACGGCGAAAAGCGAGAGCGCTCCATTGATGACGAACCCGAGCAGGGGCAGCACCGGCACTAGCCAGAGCCACTCGGCCACGGAGCCGTCCAGCACGTGTGAGCCGGCGGTATACGCCGCCGTCTCCTGCAGCAGAGCCATGACCCCCGCGGGAAGAACGGTCATCCGCGCATGATGTTGATGTTCTGCAGGTTGACCGTCTGCCGGTGGCGGAAGATCGAGATGATGATCGCCAGACCCACCGCCGCCTCGGCGGCGGCCACGGTCATCACGAAGAATACGAACACCTGTCCATCGGCGCCGTAGTACCGCGACAGCGCGACGAAGCTGAGGTTCACGGCGTTGAGCATCAGCTCGACGCACATGAAGATGATGATCGCGTTCCGGCGGATCAGCACTCCGATCACGCCGATGGTGAAGAGCGCCGCGGACAGCGCGAGGGCCTCAGCCAGCATGCGCGCTCTCCTCCGAAACGGGCTCGACGTGATGCTCGGCGCGCCGGCCAAGCGCCACGGCACCCACTATCGCGATCAGCAGCAGGATACTGGTCAGCTCGAACGCGAGCAGGTAATGCGTGAACAGCGGGTCGGCCACGACGCCGACCGCGCCCTTCTCGGCCAGCAGCCGGTCCATCTCGCCGCGCGGCAGAATCCATTCGGGGCTGACGCGCGTTTCGCTCACCACGGCGATCTCGGCCAGCAGGATCAGCCCGAGCACGAGGGCCCCCACCTTTCCCCACTTCCCGCGTATGTCGGCGATCTCGGACGGGTGACCGAGGTTGAGCAGCATGATGACGAAGAGGAACACGACCATGATCGCCCCGGCATACACCAGCACCTGGATCGCGGCGATGAAATGCGCGTCGAGCATCACGTACAGAGCGGCGAGCGCGAACATCACGTTCACCAGCCAGAGCGCGGCCGCGACGGGACTCTTGCGGGTGACGAACGCCAGCGCGGACGCCAGCGCGATCACGCCGAAGAGATAGAAGTTGAACGTGTAGAAGAGAGGATACGCCGGATCGATCATTGTCCCTTCGGATCCTCCGGGTCCCACAGCTCGGTCACCGGGTGAGTCTGGGCGGTGAGCCGCTCGAGGTCGTACACGAAGCCCGCGCGGCTGTACTCGGAGTTCTCGTAGTGCCGGCCAAGGTGGATGGCTTCCTCCGGGCACACCTCCTGGCAGTAGCCGCAGAAAATGCAGCGGAACTCGTCGATCTCGAAGATCAGCGGGTAGCGGTTGCCGTTCTCGTCCTCGCCCGGCACCAGCTTGATGCAGTTGGCCGGACACACCGTCGGACACAGGCCGCAGGCGACGCACTTCGCCTTGCCGTCCTCGGTGGTGAGCATGCGGTGCGTGCCCCGCCAGCGCGCGGAGAGCGAGTGCTTCTCCTCGGGATACTGGATGGTGACCTTGTGCGGATCGACGAGGTGCTTGAAGGTGAGCGCCATTCCCTTCAGCGTGGCGCGCACGTAGCTGACGTCCCCCGTCGGCCGGTTCACCACCTTGACGCTGATGGCCATCAGTCGGTCCCTCCGGCGACAGGAGCCGGTGTGGGCTTGCCGACCGCGGGCCTGGCTTCGGGACGGCGGGCGAGGGCGGACCGCTGCCGCATGGCGCGGAGCTTCTCCAGCTCCCGTGGATCCAGCCGGCCGTACGCGGGACTGATGATGCGGCCGTGGTCCACCATCACGAACAGGATCATGATCAGCGCCAGGTTCACGCCGAACAGCGCGAGCCCGTACAGCGGGCCGTAAGCGATCCCCGACGCGCCGAGGCCGAGCATGACCGCCGCGATGACGACGATGTACCCGAGCGCGAGCGGCAGCATGAACTTCCAGCCGAGCGACATGAGCTGGTCGTAGCGGAACCGCGGGAGCGTCCAGCGGATCCACATGAAGGTGAAGACGAAGAACAACACCTTCGCCCCGAACACGAGCCCCGTCACCACCGTCTTGAGCACGGTGTACGGCGCCGCGTTCTCCCAACCGGTGAACGGGATGTCCCAGCCGCCGAAGAACAGCGTCGCCATGAGCGCGCTGGCCGTCACCATGTTGGCGTACTCGGCGATGAAGAAAAACGAGAACTTCATCGCGCTGTACTCGGTGTGGTACCCGGCGATCAGCTCGGATTCCGCCTCGGGCAGGTCGAACGGCAGCCGGTTCGTCTCGGCGAGCGCCGCGACCATGAAGATGAAGAACGCGATCGTGAGATTGAGGATGTTGTACAGCCCGTGCGCCTGCTGATCGATGACCACGCTGAGCGTGACGTTGCCGGCGAGCAGGAGCACGGGGATGATCGACAGCCCCATGGCGATCTCGTACGACACCATCTGCGCGCTCGCCCGGAGTCCGCCCAGCAGCGAGTACTTGTTGTTCGACGACCAGCCGGCGAGCACGATCCCATACACGCCGAGCGAGGTGAGCGCGAGGATGAACAGGAATCCGATCGGCAGGTCCGCGACCACCATCGGAATCAGCCCCCACCGCGTCGGCAGCGGAGAGGCGAACGGAATCACCGCCCACGCGGTCAGCGCGACGATGAACGACATCGCCGGAGCAAGGATGAACAGCGGCTTGTACGCCGCGTCCGGGTACGTCTCCTCCTTCATCATGTTCTTGAGCCCGTCCGCGAACGGCTGGAGCAGCCCGTGCGGGCCAACCCGGTTCGGGCCGTGCCGGTCCTGGATCCACGCCGAGATCTTCCGCTCCGCGAGCGTGAGCAGCGCCACGCCTACCATGTAAAGCGTGAAGACGACCACCAGCTTCACGAGCGTGGAGGTGAGGAAGACGCCCGTGCCGGCGGCTTCCTCCTGCGGATTCGCGGCCTGGAGCAGCAGCAGCCCGGTCACGCTCACGCGCGCGCTCCCGCGCCGTTCCCGTTCAGCACGGGCAGACCTCTGGAGCCCAGCCGCTCCCAGCTCAAACCCTTGAACGCCGCGCGCGAGCTTGCCATTGCGGCGAATACTTCAGACGGCAGGAAATACTGGCCGGAGTCGCCCAGGGCGTGGAGCAGGTCGCCGACCACGGACCAGCTCGAGCGCGCGTATCCCGGCGGCGCCTTGGCTTGGCGGAACCGCTGCACCCGTCCCTGGATGTTCGTGAACGTCCCCTCTTCCTCGGCCATGTTGGCGATGGGAAGCACGGCTTCCGCGCCGTGTCCGCCGTCGGGGATCACCGAGCCGATCACCAGCAGGCGCGCGCCCGCGGGAAGCTTCGACAGGTCCAGCCCGAAATGCTCGTCTCCGGCGATCACGACGACACCACCGCCCGCCGCCCCGGCGCCACGCTTGAAGCCGAGCCGCTCGGCTCCGACAACGTTGGCCGCGCGATCGGAACGAAGCGAGAGATCTTCGACCCCGGGCAGCGCCGCTTCAGGACCGGTCTCGACGGTGAAGCTCCCTTCTCCGCCGTTCCGCTCGATCAGAGTCGACAGCAGGAAGAGCGTCTCGTTTGACAGCATCGGCGACGCGATCACGGAGACCTTCTGCCCCTCGAGCAGACTCGCCGCGGCCGCGATCGCCGCGTCCCAATCGGTCTCGGCGAGCGATTCTCCGCGGCGCACCATCGGCGTGTTCACGCGGTCCTGCCGGTTGAGCCAGCGATAGTTGAGGCGGCCGTAGTCGCAGATGAAGTACTCGTTGACTTCCTCGTTGAAGCGCGGCTTGAGCCGGACGACGACGTTGTCGCGCGTCTCGACGATGACGTTGCAACCCTGCGTGCAGTTCGGGCACACCGACGCCGTGCGGTCCAGCTCCCAGGCGCGCGCCTTGTTCAGCGAGTCCTTGGACAGGAGCGCGCCGACCGGGCACAGGTCCACGACGTTCGCGGCCCACGGGTGGGTGAGGTCCCTGCCCTCGAACTTGCCGATCAACGCGCGGTCGCCGCGCTCGCTCACGTTCAGCACGGGATCATGCGCGATGTCCTCCATGAAGCGGACGCAGCGCGTGCAGAGGATGCAGCGGTTGGGGACGTACACCACGTCGCCGCCGAAATCCTCCACCGGGTTGAAGCGCTTCGGCTCGCGGTAGCGCGAGTCCTTGCGCCCTTCCTGGAAGGTGTAATCCTGCAGCTCGCACTCGCCGGACTGGTCGCAGATCGGACAGTCGAGCGGGTGGTTGATGAGCAGCATCTCGAGCACGCCCTTCCGCGCGTCCAGCGCTTTCTCGGAGTGCACGTGCACGACCTGTCCGTCCATCGCCGCCGTGGCGCACGACGGCGCGAGCTTGGGCGCCTTCTCGACGTCCACCAGGCACATCCGGCACACGCCGGCGACCGGCAGCCCCGGATGGTAGCAGTAGTGCGGGATGAGCACGCCGACCTGCTTGGCGGCCTCGAGGATCGACGTTCCCTCGGGGACCGTCACCTGCCGGCCCTCGATCGTGAGCGTCACCGTCTTCACCGGCGCCTGCGTCTGCTCGGCCATCAGGCCACCACCGCCGCGACCGGATGGAACCGCCGCTGCTTGATCAGCACCTCGAACTCCTCCCGGAACTTCTTGATGCCCGACACGATGGGCGTGGCGCACGAATCGCTCAGCACGCAGATCGTCTTCCCCGTCATGTTCTCGGAGATGTCGAGCAGCGTGTCGAGATCCTCGGTCGCGCCGTGGCCGTCGGCGATCCGCTCGAGGATACGGGTGGCCCACGCCGTTCCCTCCCGGCACTGCGTGCACTGCGCGCAGCTCTCGTGCGCGAAGAAGCGGGCGATGCGCGCGATCACCTTGACCATGTTCTGCGCGTCGTCGATCACGATCACTCCGCCGGAGCCGAGCATCGAGCCGCGCTCGACGAAGCCCTCGTAGTCCATGAGCGTCGCTTCGGCTTCCTCCATGTTCTGAATCGGCACGGACACGCCGCCGGGAATGACCGCCTTGAACTGCCGCCCCTCGAGCGGGCCGCCGCACACGTCGTACAGGAATTCCTTGAACGGGAATCCCATCTGGACTTCGTAATTACCGGGACGCGCGATGTTGCCGCACACCGAGAACAGCTTGGTGCCCGTGCTCTTCGGGTTGGACAGCGACATCCCCTTGTACCAATCGGCGCCGCGCAGGAGGATGTGGTTCACCGCGACCAGCGTCTCGACGTTGTTGATCGTCGTGGGCATCCCGAACAATCCCGACACCGCCGGGAACGGCGGCTTGATCCGGGGATTGCCGCGCCGGCCCTCGAGCGAGTTCATCAGCGCGGTCTCTTCGCCGCAGATATACGCGCCCGCGCCTTTGTGCACGTGCATGTCCACGCGCTTGCCCGTGCCCATCGCGTTCTTCCCGACGATGCCGGCGTCGTACGCTTCCTTCACCGCGCGGTTCATCTCGGCTAGCGGCTCCGTGAATTCGCCGCGGATGTAGATGTACGCCGTCTCCGCACCGATCGCGTACGCGCCGATGGCGCAGGCCTCGACGAGCGCGTGCGGCGTCCAGCGCATGATCTCGCGGTCCTTGAACGTCCCGGGCTCCGACTCGTCGGCGTTGCAGCACAGGTAGTGCGGCTTGCCGTCGCCCGGCTTCATGAACGACCACTTCAAGCCCGTGGGATATCCCGCGCCGCCGCGGCCGCGCAGTCTGGAAGCTTTCACGACCTCGACGATCTCGGCGGGCTGCATGCCCAGCGCCTTCTCCAACGCCTTGTACCCGCCCAGCTTCTTCCAGCCGTCGAGCGAACGCGCCCCGACGTTGCCGAAGTGCTCCGACAGAACGGGCGTCTCGCGCTCATGCGATTTATGAGGGAAACCCATCAGGCCGCCCTCGTGATCGCCGTAGCCAATAGCCAATAGCCAATAGCCAATAGCTCTCTCATTCGAACCTGGCCAGTAAGTCAGGCACCCCGTCAGGAGTGACGGATTCGATGAATTCCGAATTCACCATGATCGGCGTCGCGAAGCCGCACGCGCCGAGGCACTCGACCTCGATCACCGTGAACTTTCCGTCGGGCGAGGTCGTGCCCAGCTCGCCGCACCTGGTGTGCTTGAGCAGCGACTTGACCACGTCCTCGGCGCCGCGAATGGCGCACGGCGACGTCGTGCACACCTGGATGAAGTACTTCCCCACCGGGTGCTGATGATACATGTAGTAGAACGTCACCACGCCCTTCACGTACGCGGGCGTCAGGTCCAGCAGCTCGGCGACTTCCGCCATGGATCCGTCGCTGACCCAGCCGCGCGAATCCTGCACGATCCAGAGCGCGGGCAGGAGCGCCGCCATCTTCGTCGGGTAACGTGTGAGCAGCTCGTCGAGCTGCCGGCGCGCCTCGCCGGTGAAGACCGGAACGTGCGGTTCCGGAGCGTGTCCGCCGGGAGCCATCGCGAGCGGGGGAGCGTGCGTCACCGGTCGATCTCTCCCATGACGATGTCGATGCTCGCATTGATCGCGATCACGTCGGAGAGCAGATGCCCTTCGACCATCTTCGGGATGGCGGAAAGGTTCACGAACGACGGCGGCCGGATCCGCCAGCGCACCGGCTTCGACGTGCCGTCGGAGACCATGTAGTATCCCTTCTCGCCCTTGGGGCTCTCGACCGCGACGTACGCTTCCCCGATCGGCGGGCGCGGGCCCTCCATCACCAGCTTGAAGTGATGGATCATGGATTCCATCTCGTTCATCGCCTTGTTCTTGGGCGGCAGGATCACGCGCGGATCGTCCACGTTGATCGGGCCGTCCGGAAGGCGGGCGAGCGCCTGCTGGAGAATGCGCACCGACTGCCGCATCTCCTCCATGCGAACGAGGTAGCGGTCGTACACGTCGCCATGCGTTGAGACCGGCACGTCGAAGTCGTACGTCTCGTAATCGAGGTACGGGAAATCGCGGCGGACGTCGTACGCCACGCCGGAGGCGCGCAGCATCGGGCCGGACAGGCCGTAGTTCACCGCTTCTTCCGGCGACATCACGCCGAGCCCGACGGTGCGTCCCACCCAGATCGCGTGCCGCGTGAGCAGCCGGTCCACTTCGTCGATCGTCTTCGGGAAGGTGCGGATGAAGTTGTTGAGTCCCTGCGTCCAGCCCGATGGGATGTCGGCGCCCATGCCGCCCACGCGCGTGAGCGAAGTCGTGAGCCGCGCGCCGATCCAGTCCTCCAGCAGCTTGTAGATGTTCTCCCGCTCCTGGAAGCTCCACAGGAAGGGCGTGAACGCGCCGATGTCGATGCAGGTGGTGCCAAGCCAGACGAGGTGCGACATGATCCGCGACAGCTCGCAGGCGATGACGCGGAGGACCTTGCACCGCTCGGTGATCTCGATCCCGAACAGGCGCTCGGCGCCAAGCGCGAACGCGACGTTGTTGCCCGGCGAGTTGAGGTAGTCCTCCCGGTCGGTCCACGGGATTATCTGGTTGTACTGCCGGTATTCGCCGATCTTCTCGAAGCCGCAGTGCAGGTAGCCGATGTGCGGGATGCAGCGGACGACCGTCTCACCGTCCAGCTCGAGCACCAGGCGCAACACGCCGTGCGTGGCGGGGTGTTGCGGTCCGAGGTTGATAAGCATGTGCTCGCCTTCGAGCTCCGGCTCCAGCGTGAGCTCAGGCTCGACCGCCACGGCGGTCCCGCCTTCCGTGACCAGCGGCACGCGGCGCGGGCGGCCCTGCGCGTCCACGCCGGTGGTGGAAAGCTCGTACTCGACGGTCCGCCGCGGGCTCATTCGCCGACCTTCTCGCCCGAGGCGAGACGCTCGCGCATGTCCGGCGGCAGGTCCTCGAACGCGTCCGCCACGGACAGCTCTTCCATGGAGTAGCGCGCTTCCGGATCCTGGTCGAGCGCCTGCCGCAGCTGCTCGGAGCGGCTGAACCGGCCGCGGAGCGGGAAATCCTTCCGCAGCGGGTAGCCCTCCTTGAAGGACTCCCACATGAGGATGCGGCGCATGTCCGGGTGGCCGCGGAAGTTGACGCCGAACATGTCGTAGGCTTCGCGCTCGAGCCAGTCGGCGCCCTTGTACACGGGCCACACGCTGTCCACCTCGAGCTTCTCACCCTTCAGGATTCTCACCTTCAGGCGGAGGAAGCGGCGGAACGGCAGCGAGCGCAGATGCCAGACGACTTCCAGCGGCTGGTCGAGGTCGCGGTGCTCCACTGCGGTGACGTCGGACAGGTAGTCGTACTGCTGCGAGGGATCGTCGTGCAGCCAGCGCACGATGTCGAGCAGCCGAGCGCGCTGCACGTACACCGTCGTCTCCCCCCACACCACGTCCACGCGCTCGATCGCGGCGCCGAACTTCGCGCGCAGCGCTTCCGCCGACGGATTGGCCTCGCCACCGGTATGCGGCAGGTTCCTCGGCGTAGCCGGTGCGCTCGCGCCGGGCGCCGCGCTGCCCGGCGTGACGACTCCGAAAGGCGCCGTCACGGAGCGGAGCGGGTCTGGTGGATGGAGTTGCCGAACGGCTCGGACAGCTCGTCGATCATGTCCGGCGGGATGTACAGCTTGCTGTTGGGATCGGGCTCCATCTCATCCCGCGTGCGCTTGTCGGCGGCGCGCTCGTTCTTGACCTTCTCCTGGAGCATTCGGATTCCGTGCAGCAGCCCTTCGGGCCGCGGCGGGCAGCCCGGGACATAGACGTCGACGGGAATGATCGTGTCGATCCCCTGCACCACGGCGTAGTTGTCGAACATCCCGCCGGTAGAGGCGCACGCGCCCATGGAGATGCACCACTTTGGCTGCGGCATCTGCTGCCAGATCCGGCGGATGATCGGCGCGAGCTTGAACGGCACGCGGCCGGCGCAGATTAGCACGTCCGCCTGGCGCGGCGAGAAGCTCATGCGCTCCATGCCGAAGCGCGCGAGATCGTAGTGGCTCGCGGCGGTCGCCATGAACTCGATCGCGCAGCAGGCGGTGCCAAACGGCATCGGCCAGAGGGAGTTGGCGCGTCCCCAGTTCACCAGGAAGTCGAGCCGCGTGGTGACCCAGCCTTCCTGCGATTTGGGGTCGTAGGAGACGATCTGGCGGTCCGCCGTGGTTCTGGCGGCCAGCGTCTGTGTGTCGGCCAGGGACGGATGCCTGCTCAATCCCACTGCAGCGCTCCCTTCTTCCATACGTAGATGTAGCCCACGAGCAGGATCGCCATGAAGACGAGCATCTCACCCAGCCCGAAGAAGGAGACGTTCGCCGCGGCGCAGCTCCCGTTCACCAGTGGCTCGGAGCAGGAGAGCTGCTTGTAGTGCGCGCCCCACGGGATCATGAACACGATCTCGATGTCGAAGATGATGAACAGCATCGCGACCATGTAGAACTTCACCGAGAATCGTTCACGCGCGTCGCCGAGCGGCGTGATGCCGGATTCGTACGGGATCTGCTTGTCCGCCGTGGGCCGGCTGCGCAGCATGAGCGCGGACATGCCGAGCATCAACACCGCGTTCAGCGCGGCGAAGCCCATCAACAGCAGAACCGGTATGTAGGCTTTAACCATCGCTGGGCGGTACGGGCTCGTGGAAACGGGGAGGGCCGACTTCGTGAAATTTTTCACGAGCATCGACGCGGGGAAGTCTATCCGGGGAGAAAAGCTATTTCAACGCCATCGAGCATCGGCTTCCGATGCACTTTCGACGTCCGTACATTGCGGCGGTCGCGATCTCCTCCGAAACCGCCTATTTCCGAGTCGTTATGTCGATAATGAACGATCGCTGGATCACGCGCATGGCCACCGAGCACGGCATGATCGATCCGTACGAGGGACGGCAGGTGCGGGAGGGCGTGATCTCCTACGGAGTCAGCTCATACGGTTACGACATGCGGGTGGCCAGCGAGTTCAGGATCTTCACCAACGTGCTCAGCTCGGTGGTGGACCCCAAGCAGTTCGATTCCAACTCGTTCGTGGAGTTCGAGGGGGATGTTTGCATCGTGCCGCCCAACTCGTTCGCCCTGGCGCGGTCGGTGGAGTACTTCAGGATTCCACGGGACGTGCTGACGGTGACGGTGGGCAAGTCCACCTACGCCCGGTGCGGAATTATTACAAACGTCACGCCGCTCGAGCCGGAGTGGGAGGGGCACGTGACGCTGGAGATCTCGAACACCACTCCCCTGCCGGCGAAGATCTACGCGAACGAGGGGATCGCGCAGGTGCTGTTCTTCCGCGGCGACGAGCCGCCCGAGGTGAGCTACAAGGACAAGAAAGGCAAGTACCAGTCGCAGACGGGGGTAACGCTCCCGAGGCTGTAGCCCGTTTTTGGAGCTCGACCTCGTCCACTGATCCGGAGGGTTCCGTTGATCCGCGGAATCATGATCGCGCTGGGACTCTTCGCCGGTATCGCTGCTGCGTTGATCGCGCAATGGCTCGGCATCACCAGCACGCTGGGAATGGCGGCCGTGGTTGCGATCGGCGTTGCCCTTGTGCTCGACGGCTACTCGAGGTGGACGTGCAAGGAGACGCCTCAGTCCAGCGCCCGCCCCACTGGAGGCGAGATGTCTCCTCCGCCTAATCCGGATGACGCCCAGACCGCGATCCGCACCCTGGCGGGCGACCTCACGGACCGCTGGCTCGAGACCGGCGAGATCCCGGACGACGCGGTCGAAGGAACCGTACCTGCTCTGCGCGAGCTGCTCGGCGGCGGCATCGAGCTCAGCTTCGACGACTTCCAGCACAAACACCATGTCCGGCCCGACTGGGGATTCGCCCGGTTCGCGCCGCCGGAATTTCCCTCGCCGTTCGAGCTGTACCTGCCCACCAACTGGCGCATCGAGCCCACGGACGAGCCCGGAGTCGCCATCGTCGTCAATGACGCGGGCGAACGGCGACAGGTGCTCCAAGTTGCGGAAAGGGCGCAGTACGCCGACGCGGTCGACTCCGCGCTATACGGCGGTGATCTGCTGGGGTTCGAGGTCGGCAGGGACTACGGGCAGTTCATCCACTGGCGCTTCATCGCCGCGAGCCCGGAAGGCTACGACGTCTGGTCGATCTTCGGGGCCGGCGATCAGGCGCTCGTGATACTGGGCGAAGCGACCGACGTCGACGGTCTGCGCGTGCAGCTCACGTCGAGCGTCAACTCGATCTCCTGGCACCACTGGATTGAATTCACCAAGAACGCGGACGCGCCTGCCGGCTGAGCCTTCGGCCGCCGGGCCTCAGCCCATCAGCACACAGCCTTTGGAAAGATGCTCTCCCGCCGCGACGTCGTGCCGCACACCGAGCAGATGCAGTACTCCCTGCTCACGATCACGAAATCCGCGCGGCCGTCGCACGCGGGGCACATCGCCGTCATGATCGGCTGCATCGTCGTCTGCAGTCCGTTCCGGACGAGCCGCGCCGCCATCACGACCGGCGGAACCGCGCCGATCGGACACATCGCGCCGGTGCAATGCTCGCCGATCTCGAGACACACGACCTCGCGGTCGTGTATCGGCGAGGGATCATCGGCGATCGGCTCGTCGGTGAGGACGAGCCTCACCTCCTGATCGCACGCCGAGCAGTACGCGTTGACTGTCTTCATGGCAGCTCCCTGGCTCAGGTCAATGGAATCACGTCGGCGGTAGTGTCGAGCCTTCGCGCGATCGCGAGCGCGGCGTCCCGGGGCAGCCCGAATATCGCCGTGGCCGCGGCGTCCGCGTCCATGCACCGGTCGGCGAGCACCGTCGCGCTGTGAAACGGCGTGCTTCGCGGCGCGGCCGTCAGCGGATCGATCAAGTGGTGGTACCGGTGGCCGCGCCAGCTGAAGAAGCGCTCGTAATCGCCCGAGGTGGCAACGGCGCGGTCGCTCACGTGCAGGGTCGAGACGAGCTCGTCCCGGTCGTGCGGCGAGCGGATGCCGACGGTCCACGGCTCCCCTTCCGGCGACCGGCCAAGCGCGTACAGGTCGCCGCCGACCGTGATTATCGCGTGGCGCACGCCGCGGCTGCGCAGCGCGCCGGCGGCGCGGTCGATGGCGTAGCCCTTGGCGATCGCTCCGAGATCGAGCCGGAGATCGGGATCATTGAAGCGAACCAGCGCTCCATCGGAGCCCGCGTCCGCCGCCACGTCCACCTTCCGCCACATGTCGCGCGCCGCGAGCCGCTGAACGCGGTCGGGCGCGGGGGGCTCGTGCCTGTTGAGAACGTCCCACAGCTCCGACACGGCTCCGATGGCGGGATCGAACCGGCCGTCGCTCGCCGACGCAACGCGCAGCGCGGTCGCGATCACCGCGCCGGACTGGGCGGTGACGCGCACGCCATCACGGCCGGCGCCGAGATTGGCCCGACCGATGTCCGAATCGCTCCGGAAGCGGGTCATCGTGCTCTCCACCCACCGCAGCTCGGAGACAGCCGCGTCGATCGCGCGCGCGGCGAAGCGCTCGTCACGGTCCGCCACCTGTATCTCGGCGATTGTTCCCATCAACGGGATCCTGCGCCGCACCAGCGGTGTGTACCGGCGCAGCGACGCCGGCAGCGAGAGCGCTACGAACACGCCTACGCCGATGGTCAGGAATTCGCGCCGGTCGGGGTGCCGGCGGAGGATCGGGTCACGCGCCATCGTAATCTCCCTCTGTGTGACGCCCGCACTCTCCCGCGCAACCCGCGCAATGGCCGGTGCAGCCGCGATGGCGCACCATGCCGTACAGCGCGAAGAGAGCGGCGCAGGCGATGATTCCGAGAATGCTGCCCATCAGCTGGTTCCCATCCCGGCGAACCCCATGAAGGCCATGGACAGGCACGACGCCACGACGAGCACGAGTCCCATCCCGCGCGCCATCGCCGGCACGTCGGCCACCTCGATCCGCTCGCGGATGGACGCCATCAGCGTCAGCGCCAGCGTGAGGCCGAAGCCGGCGCCGAGCGCGAAGGCGAGACCTTCCGCCAGGCCGTAGCCCCGGCTCGTCTGAAAGAGGCCGAGTCCCAGGATGGCGCAGTTGGTGGTGATAAGCGGCAGGAAGATGCCGAGCTCGCGGAAGAGAACGGGCAGGAACTTCTTGATGATCATCTCCACGATCTGCACCGACGACGCGATGACGACGATGAAGGCGATCGTGCGCAGAAAGGGCGTGTGCGCGAGAACGAACGCGTTCAGGAACCAGACGCTCACCGCGGTGATCAGCAGCACGAACATGTTCGCGGCGCCCAGCCGCCAGGCGTTGCCGACCTTGGAGGTGACGCCGAAGAACGGACACAGTCCGAGGAACATCGCCAGCGTGAAGTTGTTGACGAGGACCGTGGAGAGAAAAATCCAGGCGAGATTGCTCATGCGGCAGCCGCCTTCACGCGCTGGGCCTTCAACGTGCCGTACCACCCCATCAGCAGCAGCACGACACCGAGGGTAAGGAATCCGCCCGCCGGCATCACCATCACCACCCAAGGCTCGAACGCCGGACCGAGCACGTTGACGCCGAAGAGCGATCCGCTGCCCAGCAGCTCGCGGATGGCGCTGATGGTCGAAAGCGCGAGCGTGAAGCCGGCGCCCATGCCGACCGCGTCGGCCAGCGCGCGGACGGGCCGCACCTTGCTGGCGAACGCTTCCGCCCGCCCGAGGATCAGGCAGTTGACGACGATCAGCGGAACGAACGGTCCCAGTGCCTCGGAGGTCACCGGAAAGGTCGCCGCGAGAACGAGGTCGGCCACCGTCACGAACGTCGCGATGGTGAGGATGTACGCCGCTATCCGCACCTCGGTCGCGATGTACTTACGCAGCATCGAGATCATGAAGCTCGACGCCGTAAGCACGAACGTCGTGGCGATCCCCATGGCAAGACCGTTGGTGAGCATGTTGCTGACGGCCATCGCCGGGCACAGGCCGAGCATCTGCACGAACACCGGATTCTCGCGCGCGATGCCGCGCGCCACGTCCGACCACAGCGGCGCGGGCGGCGGCGCGCCGGGAACGAACGCTGCCGTCGAGACGGTCGTCGTCGGGGCGGTCATTGGCCTTCCCCCGCGTCGAACGCGGCGACCCGCGGCTGCCAGAGCGCCACGGCGTTGTTGATGATCTGGATGACCGCGCGCGAGGAGATCGTCGCGCCGGTGATCGTCCGCACCGTGCTGGCGTCGGCGGTCTCGCTCTTCGCGCCCCTGAGCGGAGCGACCTTGCCGTGGAACTGACTCACGAAAGAGCTGTCGCGCTTGATCTTGTCGCCGAGCCCCGGAGTTTCCTTTTGGCCCAGCACGACGAAGCCGGTGATGGCGCGCGTATCGGGGTTGAAGCCGACCATCAGCAGCACCAGGTCGGCGAACCCGGGCTCGGCGGCTTCGACCGCGACGCCGGTGCGAGCTCCCTTCTCGTCGAAGCCGACGAACGCCCGCGAGACGTTGCGAGCCCCGGCGCCGGGAGACGTTCTGGTGAGCTTGTCTCCGACGAGATACAGCGTATCCAGCCTGGCGGGCGCGCCCAGCACTTCGCGCACCGCGCCCGAGATCTTGGCGCCGGCGTACCGCTCGATCGAGGGCAGCGTCATCTGATACACGAGCGCGATGAGCGCGCCGGCAAAAGCTCCGGCGAGCGTCAGCGTTCCGAGTAGCCGCCACGCGGGAGTCGACGACCCCGGAGGAGCGGCGGCCGGCACCGAGATCGCGCCCTGGCCGTTCACGTGCAGGCTCCAGGCATGCGGTTCGTCACCGACGCGGGCCGGCGGTGGTGTCCGTCAGCGACACCGTAGACACTTTTGCCGGTGTGGTGACGACTGCCTCCGGCGCGGGGCGCCGGGCAGCAGCCTGGCTGTTCCTCGGCACGCTCCCCGGATTGAAGCCGAGCAGGAGCACGACGACGAAGAACCCCGCCACGTACGCCACCGGAACGTACCACGCCTGCCGCAGCCAGCGGCCCGCGTAGCGCGCATCCGGGTACATGCTCGAGAGCGCCACGCCGGCCGACGATCCGAACCAGATCATCGAGCCGCCGAAGCCGACGGCGTACGCCAGGACACCCCAGTCGTAGCCGCCCTGCTTGAGCGCGAGCGCCGTGAGCGGGATGTTGTCGAACACCGCCGACGCGAACCCGAGCCCGAGCGCCGAGAGCCAGGACGCGGCCGGCAGGCGCTCCACGGGCATCATCGACGCGATCAATACGAGGGAGAGCAGAAACGCCGAGCTCTTCAGCGCGTTCGGCACCAGGCTCCATTGGGGCGTGCGCAGTCCGGCCGTCAGCAGCAGCGCGCCCCATACGGCCGCGCCCAGGAACGGAAAACTGTCCGACAGCTCGGTGAAGCGGGTGTTGATCAGGACGTTCATCCCGACCGCGGCCGCCAGGATCGCGCCGACCGTGCCGACACGCATCCAGTCTACCCGGGCATCGGGGGAGGCGTGCTGTTGAATGGGTGAGTACCGCTGCTGCGTCAGCGATGCCGGCACGCCGAAGATCAGCAGCGCGACGATCGAGCCGGCGGCGGCATGCGCCACCTCCAGCGGCGCGATACCGGCGATCCACATCATCGTGGTGGTGGTATCTCCGATCACGCTGCCGGCGCCGCCCGCGTTCGCCGCCGCGACGAGACCGGCCAGATACGCGATATGGACCTTGCCCTTGAACACGGTGTGAGCGATGGCACCGCCGATCATCGCCGCCGCGATGTTGTCCAGGAAGCTCGACAGGACGAAGACCAACGCCAGCAGCACGAAGCAGCCCAGCCAGCCGTCGGGCAGGAACCGCGGCAGGACGGCGGGCAGCTGGCTCGCCTCGAAGTGCCTCGCGAGGAGCACGAAGCCGACCAGCAGCAGCAGCAGGTTGATGAGGATCACCCACTCGTGCGCCAGATGCAGACCGAAGCCGCCGACACCTCCCCCGGTGCCGAACGGCGACGCGATGATCTTGTACAGCGCGATGCCGATGGCGCCGAAGAGCGCGATGCGGAGCGTGTGCAGATGGAACGCGGCGACGCCCGCGAGGACGATCCCGAAGAGGATGAACTCGATCGGGACCGGACCGATGCACGCGCCGGTAAAGCCGGTGGTGCCGTCGTGGGCGGACGCCGGGCTTGGCAGGATAACGGCGAGAAGCAGTGCAATGCGCAATGAAGGCATGGGTTTGGTTGGCTTGATCATGTAGCGGTGCGAAGCCGCGTCCCGAACACGCGCGGCTGTGTTGCCCTGTTGATGAACGGCGTGAGGGCGTTCATGAAGAGAATCGCGTACATCACGCCTTCTGCGAGCCCGCCCCATAGCCGGATAACGACCACGAGGATTCCGATGCCCGCGCCGAAGACCCATCTGCCGGCATTCGTGATGGGCGCGGTGACGATGTCGGTCGCCATATACACGGCGCCGAGCATCAGCCCGCCGGAGAAGACCATGAACCACGGATCCGGCGCGCTCGCGTCGAGCAGGCGCACGACCGCGCTGACCGCGGCGACCGTGGCTATGACGCTGACCGGAATCCGCCAGTTGAGGTAGCCGCGCCAAGCGAGGTAGATGCCGCCCGCGAGAATTACCAGCGCCGCGGTCTCGCCGAGCGAGCCGCCGGTATTGCCGATGACGAGATTGCCGAGCGACGTCCCTTCGCCCTCGAACTTGAACAGTCCGAGGGGAGTCGCGGATGTCTCCGCGTACGGCTGCGGACGGGCGAACGGGAGCGCAAACAAGTCGCCGCGGAGAGTGAAGAATCCTCCGCCGGCCGACGGCCAGGTGGTTATCGCCACCGGGAATGCGCCCTGCAGGAACGCGCGGCCGACGAGCGCCGGGTTGAACGCGTTCTGTCCGAGGCCGCCCCAAACCTGCTTGCCGAACACGATGGCGAACGCGGCGCCGAGCGCCGTCATCCACAGCGGAAAACCGGCGGGCAGCGAAAGCCCGAGCAGGATCCCGGTGATGGTGGCCGATCCGTCGGCGATCGCTCCACCCTTCCCCGTCGCGCGCTCCGTCACCAGCGAGACCAGGACCGCGGTAGCGACCTGGAGCAGCGCGCTCACCCCGAAGAACCACGCTGCGGCGAGGATCACCGGGACGAGGCTCCCCACCACGTGCCACATGATGCGCGGCGTGGAATCGGCCGACCGCACGTGCGGCGAGGCGGTGACGACGAGCTTGTCGGTGCTCACGCGACAGCCGCCGCGGCGCGCCGCAGCGCGACCTTGCTCGCCTGGAAGAGCTGCGCGAGCGGGATGTTCGACGGGCAGACGTACGCGCACGAGCCGCAGAGCATGCAGTCGGCCAGGTGGAGAGCGGCCATCTCTTCGTACCGCTGCACGCGCGCGAGATCGCCGAGCAGCGACGGATTGAGAAAGACCGGGCATGCGTCCGCGCACTTCCCGCAATGCACGCACGGATACACCTTCGCGCTGCGCGTCTCGGATTTCTCCAGCACGACGACGCCGGACGTCCCTTTGACTACCGGCGCGTCGAGATTGGCCTGCGCCAGACCCATCATCGGTCCGCCGACGATCACCTCGGCGGCGTCCGCGGTCATTCCGTCGCAGAACGCGAGCACGTCGCGCAGCCTGGTGCCCACGGGAACGATGAGGTTCGCGGGCTTTCTCAGCCCGTGGCCCGATATCGTGACGATCCTCTCCACCAGCGGCAGCCCCGTCTCGAACACCTCCGCGATGGCCGCGACCGAGCCGACGTTCTGCACCACGACTCCCGCGGTGACGGGCAGCTTCCCCGACGCTACCTCGACGCCGGTCACGGCGTGGATGAGCATCTTCTCCGCGCCCTGCGGATACTTGACCGTGAGCGGGAGAATCGTCACGTCCAGGTCGGTCGGCACGGTTCGCCGGAGCGCTTCGATCGCGTCCGGCTTGTTGCGCTCGACTCCGATCACGCACCGCCGCACGCCGATCGCGTGCATCATCACCCGCACGCCGAAGTGGACCCGCTCCGGATACTCGACCATCGTCCGGTGATCGGAGGTGAGATACGGCTCGCACTCGGCGCCGTTGATGATCAGCGTGTGCACCGGAAATTCCTTGGGCGGCGCCAGCTTCACGTGCGTGGGAAACGCCGCGCCTCCGAGCCCTACCACTCCCGCCTGCTGCACCGCCGACACGACCTGCTCCGGCGTCAGTCCCTCCCAATGCGGCACGAGCCGGGGACGTGGAACGTGCGGAGCGTACTGCGCCACCTCGATGCGCACCGCCTCCGCCATCGATCCGTCGGGGTGCGGCCACAGCTCAACGCCAACCACGGTGCCCGCCGCCGACGCATGAACCGGGACCGACATGTAGCCGTCGGCTTCCGCGATCTTGTCGCCGCGCTCGACTATGTCCCCGACCTTGACGCACAGCTTCGCCGGCTTGCCCGCGTGCTGCCGCAGAGGGAGGATCAGCTCGGCCGGATAGGGCATGCGCCGGATGGGGAGATGGCTCGTGAGCCCCTTCTCCTCGGCCGGGTGCACCCCGTGCCGGAATCCAGTCCGGAGCGCGGTCCGGAAGCCGGTCATGGGCTCAGTTGAACTTCTCGGCGCGCTTCACCCACTTCGCGAGATCCTTCTCCTTCGCGTTGAGCGGCGTGCCGGGATGGATGATGGCCACGGGGCAGCGCTCGGCCGCGGTGACGAGCTGCTGGAACGTGCCGGCAGTGACGTCCTTGATGTACGCCTGCTTGTCGGCGTTGTACGCGAACAACCTGTTGTTCAGGTCCGTGCACTCGTTGCACGTCGTGCAGCTGGCGGAATCGATATACGCCTCGAGCACGAGCGGCTCGTCGTCGGCCACTGCGGCCGCGGCCGCCGCAGGCGCGGCGACTGGTGCCGGCGTGGCGACCGGCGCTGGGGCCGCGGCGACGACCGGCGCGGAGCCGTTGCCCGACGACTTACCGGGAGGTGGCAGCGAGGCAAGCAGGTCGGCCACCGCGGCCGAGCTGCCCGCGCTCCTGACCAACCCTTCCGCCATCCGGCGCGCGATCTTGGCCGGAAGGCTGCTCTGCAGCTCCGCCATCTTCGCCTCGTATTCGAGCCGCAGCGCGTCGGCGCGCCGCTCGAACTCCGATTCCATCTCGGCCACGACGGTGTCGTGCACTGTCACCGGGATCTCGAGGCCGGCGAGCTGCCGGAGCTGCGACCAGAACTGCAGCCGCTCCTGGGCGAGCCCGACCATCTCGCCCGACACCTTCAGTCGCCGGAGCTTCCGGTCCTTAGTTAGCGCCCAGATGAAGGGAGTGCGTTCGGCGCGGTCGTCCGCACCGGCGGCGAGATACTCGTGGAACGGCATCTCGTCGCCCGAGTCGGACGCGGGCAGCTCGGAGAAGTGTTGCTTGAACCGCGTCTCGGTGGCGGCCCAGTCGGCGATGGTGAGTGGAAGCTCCATCGTCTGCTCGGCGCCGGCCTCGTCCAGGTACTTGAGCGCGTACGACGGCCACTCGCCATCGGGCGACGGATTACCGTCGAGACTCAGGCAGTCGGCGAAGCTCGGGCCGCCGTCGGGGTCGTACGTGAGGAACGGGAACGCGCGGCTCTCGAGCGCGAGGCGCGCCGCGTGCTGCGCCCAGTCGTCGGCGAGTCCGTGCTCCACCGGACACGGCGTGTACACGTTGATGAGCACGGGGCGCCGCTTCTGCAGCCCGCGCAGCACCCCCGAGATGAGGTGCGAGGCCGCGGCCTGTGAACTCTGGTGCACGTACACGCCGCGATGCGCGATCGCGAGCAACGCCAGCTCCTTGCGCGTCTCGGTTTTTCCGTGCTGCGACTTGCCCCACGCCGACATGTCCGCGACCTGGCCGGTGTACCCCGACGTGCACGCCTGGCCGCCGGTGTTCGAGTACACCTGCGTGTCGAGCACCACCACGCGAATCGGCTTCCCCGATGCGAGCAGGCGCGAAAGGTTCTGGAATCCGATGTCGAGCATCGCTCCGTCGCCGCCCATGGCGACGATCGGCGGGCAGAGCGCGAACTCCTCGTCGGTGAACCGGGTCCATTCGAGATCACCGATCAACGGCTCGTCGCGCGCCGCGTCGTATTCGCCCGACGCGAGCAGCGCCGCCCGCCGGACCGCGGTGAAGTTGTCCGCCATCTTGCGCATGTGGGCGTCGAACAGGCCTATGGCGACTGACGGCGAATCCTGGAAGAGGTGGTTGACCCAGGGGAACGGATACGGGTTGTACGGATACGTGCTCCCCCACACCGAGGAGCAGCCCGTGCTGTTCGTCATTCCGAGCGACGCGCGGCCCTTGCCACTGGGTCCCTCGACGTAGCGCCACTTGATGTCGCGCAGATCGCGGAGCGCGGAATTGAGCAGGCGCAGCCGCTCGGCCCTGGCCGCGTCGATCGGAACCGCGACCGAGCCGCTCGCGGACGCCGCGGCGTCGAGATCGGCCGCCGACGACACCAGATCACGCGCCTGCTTATCCAGCGCGGCGATGAGCTCGGTGAGGCGCGCGACGTGCTTCGCCACGTGCGGCTGCATCCACGCATGGATCGCGGAGACGATGAGGTGGACGGCCGTCTTCTCGCCGCAGCCCATGCAGGCTCCGTCACCGCCGACCATGGAGCGATAGGTGGCCTTCTTGAGCAGCAGCGACGACAGCACGCCGATCCCCTCGTCCACGCTCGACACGTTCACGTACCTGTCGTCGGTGTCGGGCAGCCTGTTCCAGATGCTCCAGTTGCGGCGCAATCTCTCGAGGCCGGGCTCGTCCTGCTTCACGGTCAGCAGCGCGCCGTCGGGGCAGACCTCCACGCACAGATTGCAGCCCTTGCACGCCTCGGGGTTGACCGTGATGGAGAGCAGCCCGCCCGTGCCTTTCGCCTTTCCTTCGAGCGCGTCGTAGAACGGCTTGGTTCGGGCGAGCGGGAATTCGGCGAGCCGGGCATTGGCCGCGAGGAACTCCGGCTCTGCGGCTGCTTTCCGGTCTGCGTCCCACCCGAGCTTGTCCACGACCGTGCGGTAGGACTGCTCCCACGCGTCGGCGACCGGTGCCGCGGGATTCTGATCGATGATCTTCCGCGCTTCGCGGGCCCAGTGCTTGACGATGGGTCGAACGCGATCCATGCGCAGCCCGTTCACCGACGCGTCTATCGCGGCGACCAGCACATCCTCCACGCTGTTGACGAGTCCGGGAATCGCCGAGTCCGGACACTGCACCCAGCACTGGCCGCAGCCGCTGCATTTATCGGCGATGAACTCGGGGACCTCGAGCCGCACGCCGCTCATGTCGCGCACGGCACCCGTCACGGCCGGCACGGTGCTGATGGCCGCGAAGGGGTCGGCGATTCCGTCCTGGCCCAACTGGCACGGCGCGCACACCTGCTCCCAGAACCGGCCCTGGTTGCCGGGGCCCCGCTCGGCGCCGGGCGAATCGAGCAGCGCCGGCATCCGCGGCACCTTTCCCGGCTCGTCGGGCACGTCGCCCGCGGCGATTTCCACCGCGCGGACTTCGTCGAACCCGCGACGTATGACCCGGACGTTGTCTTCCACTACGCGCTCGCCCTTCGACCCGAACTTCTTGGTGAGCTGCTTGCGGATCCCCTCGAAGAGCGAGGCTTCGCTCGAGCCTTCGCTGGCGAGCAGCGACGAGGTCGCGAAGAACGCGCCCATGAACGCGGCGCCCTGCATCCGGAAGCGCAGATCGGCGTCGGACGCTTCCTGCCGCGCGATCACGAACGCGTCGAGGACGTACAGCTTGATGCCGCGATCGCGAATCGTGTGACGCGCCTTGGCCGGCAGCGTCTGCCAGAACGATTCGGGCGCGAGATCGCTCTGCACCACGAACACGCCGCCTTCGGCCAGCCCTTCGAGCGGATCGCTGTGGCGGAACACGTTCGGATCCGGCGAGAGCACGACGTCCACGTGGCGCAGCTCGCAGTTGAGCCGGACCGGCTCGTGCGCGAGCACCGCGTAGAACGTCGTCGGCTGTCCTTTCTTTTCCGAGCCGTACTTTGGATTCGCCTTGATGCTCAGGCCGAGCAGCTCGAACGCCGTCATCGCGAGGGTCTTGCCCATCGTGATCGCGCCCCAGCCGCCCACCGAATGGATGCGCAGCGCAGTGGAGCCGGGCGGCAGCAGGTTTACTTCGCTCGATGACTCGACCGCGAGGTCGGCGAGGAGCGGATAGCTCTCGAGCAGCTGCTCCTGCCAGATCTGCAGCTTGGGCAGTCGCGTGCGCGGCCGCACGAAGTCGATCCCGAGGTAGAACTGCCGCGTGCGCGCGCTGCCCGGGAGCATGTTCTCCACGGCCGCGATGATGTGACCAGGCTGCAGGTCGCGGCTGCCGAGCCCGAAGCACGCGGTGAAGAAATCGGGCACCAGCTCCGCGGCCAGCGGCGCGATCCCGGCGTACGGCGGCGGCGCGCCGGGAGCGGCGCGTCCGTTCTCCACCGCCTTCGACATGGCCGCGCGGATCTCGCGCAGCAGTGGAGGATCCACCGCCAGCGGCTGGTCGGTGCGCTCCATCACCACGACGCCTTTCTTGCCGGCGAGCAAATCGACCAGCAGGTCCGTGGGAAACGGCCGGAACATCGTGAGATTGACGACGCCGACTTTGAGTCCGCGCGTCGCGCGCAGGTGATCGGCGACGGCTTCGGCGTTGGACACGACCGAGCCCTGTCCGACTATCAGCCATTCGGCGTCGTCGGCCCGGTAACCGCGGGCGCGCGCGTAGCGCCGCCCGGTGAGCGCGGCAAGCTCGTCGAAGGCGCGGTCCGTCAGCTCGGCGATGTGGTCGAAGTAGAACGGCCGCTGCGCGGCCACGCCCTGCGCGTAGCTGTCCTGGTTCTGCACGACGCCGAGCATCGCCGGATAGTCGAGATCGAACGCTTCCGGTATCCGGCGGCGCGTGTCGCCGAATACCATGCGCTGAGCGGGCGTCGGTGACTCGATCAGGTCCGCGGGGTCGCCGAGATAGGTCTTGATGAGCTCGCGCTCGGGAAGCCGCAGCGACTCGATCACGTGGCTCGTGAGGAATCCGTCCTGCGCGATGATGCCCGGGTTGAGCGACAGCTCGGCCACGCGATGCGCGACGAGATTGAGGTCGGCGCATTCCTGTACGTCTTTCGCGAAGAGCTGAAAGAAGCCGGTGTCGTCCACGGCGTGGTAGTCGTCGTGGCCGGCGTGCACGTTCAGCGCGTGCTTGGTGATCGCGCGGGCGGCGATGTTCAGCACATAGGTGAGTCGCTTGCCGACCGCGGCGTACAGCGACTCGTGCATGTACACGATTCCCTGCCCACTCGAGAAGTTCGTCGCGCGCAGGCCGGCCATCGACATGCCCGCGGTGACGGCCGCCGCGGCGTGCTCGCCCTCGGGCTCGAAGAAAAGGAGGCGCCGGCCGTGCACGTTGCGCTTGCCGTCCGCGACCGCTACCGCCCACCCTTCGCCCATCTGGGTGGAGGGCGTGATCGGATAAGCGCCCGCCGCCTCGCTTGCCGCGATTTCCATCTCCACGACGGCGCTCCCGCCGTCGAGCGCCCGCAGCTCGCCCGGGTAGGGGTACGAGGCCGGGGGAGTGGACTTGCTCCTCGACTTGGGCCAGAGCTTCATTGGAGCTGCCTCGCGGCCATGGGCTCGTGCGTGAACTGCGCTCCCGCGAGCCACACTATGGCTCCGGTCGGACACCGCTCGATCGCGCGCGGCTCGGCCAGCGCGATCCTGTCGTAGTTGATCACCGCGACTCCGCTGGCTACGCTGATCAGCCCTTCGACCGCGTCCTGCACGCACTTGGCGCATGCGGTACAAGCGACCGTGCACTGCTCGAGCGCTTCGTCGCCGGCGACGAGGTTCTTGCACTGCACCAGGAGCCCCGCGCTCAACGGCCGCAGCTCGAACAGCGCCTTGGGGCACGCGTCCACGCAGTCGCCGCATGCCGTGCACTTCTCGACGTCCACGACCGGCAGTCCCGTCTCGCTCATGTGGATCGCGTCGAAGTCGCACACCCGCTCGCAGTCCGCGAGTCCGAGGCAGCCCCAGACGCAGCCCTTGCCTCCGCCCGCGACGGCCGCCGCGGCCGCGCAGGTCGGGAGTCCGCGGTACTCCGCCTGATAGCCCGCGACGTCGAGCCCGCCGGCGCACAGCAGCCGCGCGACGTTCTTCACGGCTTCTCCCGCTTCCACGCCGAGGTAGCCGGCGATCTGCTGGCGGGCCTCCTCGCCGGCGACCGTGCACTGTGCTGGAGTCACCTTGCCCTGCACGGCCTGCTCGGCAAACGCGCGGCACCCGGGAAGGCCGCAGGCGCCGCAGTTCGCGCTGGGCAGCATCTGCGTGACGACGTCGACGCGCGGATCTTCCCACACCCAGAGCCGCTTGTTGGCGGTCGCTATGAGGGTGCCGAACACGAGCCCGACGCCGCCGAGGGTGAAGACCGCGATCAGGATGTCAGCCATCGGTGATCATGCAACGCCTGCCTGGCCCGATTGCTCGATCAGCCAGGCCGTGAGACGATCGGTTGGATCGGCGTGGCCATTGCCGGCGCCGGCCGCGGAATGCGCGAGGCTCGGCGGCTCGACGAGCGCCTTGAGGTGGGCCAGATCGTCACGCTGTTGCCATGCGGTCCGCGAGCCGAGCGTCTTTCGCGGCGGCACCGCTGGCATGCGGTCCACCCGGATGCGCTGCCACGGCGCGGTCCCCGCGCGCGGATCGTGAACGAAGCGGGCTTCCTGGCCCTGCATCACCGCGATGACGGCGGGCCCGTCGAACTCAGCCAGCCCGGCGAGCAAGCTCGCGTCGTCCACCTGCGCGATCAGAGTGCCGGGCGATACGAGTCGCGCCAGGGGCGCCGGCGCGGCGGGCCCATCCACGATGAGCACCAGTCGCACGCAGCCATCGACAAGCGGCGCGAGCTCGAGCGCGTCGAGAGCGGAGCCGTCGAGCCGGACGACCAGCGGCGGCGCGAGCGCGCGCTCGGCCGCGGTCCATCGCTCGAAAGGATATCCGTCCGAGGGTGATCCGTGCCGCAGGAGATCGTAGCCGTGCCGCTTCACCAGGTCGAGAATCCGCGCGGCCGCGTGCGCGGCGCCCAGTCCGGCGAGTCTCGCGCGGATCGTCTCGGCCGCATTGCCGGCCTGACCGACGGGAATGAAGAACTGCTCATCGCGCGCGCCGAGGATGTCCTCGATCACCTCCACGACGTGCTCGACCACTTCGCGTCCGGTCATGTCGAGAGGATCCGTGCCGGCCGACACCAGCGCGAAGCGCTCCGGGTCTATGCGGCCGCCGGCGAACTCGCCGAGTGCCGCGCGCGTCCGCCCCGGGCCGGGCTCGAAGGCGAGCATCGCTCGCGCCCGCTCCAGCGTGCCGGACGCCGCGAGGCGGTAGCGATCGATTGCCGGGCGCAGACCCGACAGGGCCGAGAGCACCCGCTCGTCAGACGGCATAGTGGTCGAACTCCTCGTTGAGGAGAGCGATTCGCTCGCTGCTCGTGACTTTGGGCGGGCGCATCAGCAGGTCGTACCGCGCGCGGCTCTCGTTCCGGTAGAACAAACCCAGCCGTACGCGGTCCGAATCCTCGGCGTGCCTGCGGGCTGAATCGAGATCGGCGGGATCGTGGGTGATCCGGTTGGTGTAGATCTTGTCGATCTCCGGCGGCACAATGCCGTCGTCGTGCACCAGCAGCTCGACCATTCCCGGGTTCTTGACGGTCTCGTTGTACAGCCCTTCCGTGTACATGGGGCAGCGCTGGAGAATCCGAACGAAGGCGAATCCGGGGTGGCGGTAGGCCGCTCGGATCGTGGCGTACAGGTGCGTGGGAATCCACTCCGCCGTCTGCGCGACGAACGACACGTTCGTGGTGCCGAGCGTGGTCGTCAGCGGATTCAGCGGCGGCAACGGAGTTCCGAACGGCTGCGTGTTCGTCTTGAATCCCTGCGGCGTCGTCGGCGATGTCTGCTTCTTGGTGAGGCCGTAAATGCTGTTGTCGAGCAGCAGCACGACCATCCGCATGTTGTAGCGGATCGCGTGAATCCAGTGCGCGGCGCCTATCGAGCAGCAGTCCCCGTCTCCCATCACGACGAACACTTCCAGCTCGGGACGATGCAGCTTCACGCCGGTGGCGACGGGCAACGCGCGCCCGTGCAGCCCGTGGAACCCGTACGTCTTGAGGTAGTGCGGGAACCGGCTCGAGCACCCGATTCCCGACACGAACACGGTTTGCTCCGGCTTGAGCTGCTCGGCGACCAGGAGCTTCTCTACGGCCGTGAGAACCGAGTGGTCGCCGCAGCCGGGACACCAGCGCGGAATTCCCTTCTCGTAATCGGTGAGCGCGAACTCGCGCTCGTCGTCGTCGAAGATCGGAAGGATGGCGCAGTGCCCGCTCATGCGAGGCCTCCGGCCAGTCCGACGGTGGCGTCGCGAATCGCGGCGTGGATGAGTCCGGGGCGGAGCGGCTCACCGGGCACGCGCGTCCAGCAGTCCACGTCACAGAGCGTCTGCGCGCGGAGCAGCATCGCGAGCTGCCCGCGGCGCCTGTTCTCGTCGGTGATGAACGGCTCTCCCGGCGGGTCGCTGTAGTTGATCTCGACCGTCATGACCTTCCGGAAGCGCGAGAAGATCTCCTTCAGCCCCGGTTGGAGCGGCGAGAGGAAAGTCAGATGCGTCGACGAAGCGTGCAGCCCCTCGGCGCGCGCCCGGTCGATCGCCTCTTCGATGGCGCCCTTCGTGCTGCCCCAGCCGACGACGAGCAAGTCGCCCTCATGGTCGCCATAAATGGCGGGCCGGAGCAGCGTCTGTTGAAGGACTGCGATCTTGCGGCTGCGCATGGTGGTGGAGTGCTGATGAATGCCCGCGCCGTACGCGACCTTGCTTGATTCGTCGTGTGACAGGCCGGTCAGCGTGTACATCCCGCCGGGCTGGCCCGGTACCGGTCTCGCGGACGTGCCCATGCGCGGATCCCACTCGTAGGGCCGCCGCCCTTCGTCCACGGGCGAGAGGTCGAGCTCGGCCGCCAGCCATTCCTTCCTGAGCTGCGGCCGCGGAAAGGGTTGAACGCCCGTCGAGAGATTTGCGTCGGACAGGATGACGACGACAGTGTGAAACGTCTCCGCTATCTGCCGCGCGGTGACGACCGAGTGGAAACATTCTTCGATCGTCGCCGGCGCCAGCACCACATGCGGAGTGTCGCCCGGCTGTCCGACCAGCGCCGCGAGCAGATCGGATTGCTCGACTTTCGTGGGGAGGCCCGTGCTCGGCCCGCCGCGCTGCACGTCGATGACGACCAGCGGAGTCTCCGTCATCACGGCCAGCCCGATGAACTCCGTCTTCAGCGCGAGGCCGGGGCCGGAGGTGATGGTGAACGCGACCTTGCCCGCGTACGACGCGCCGATCGCGACGCCCGCCGCGGCGATCTCGTCCTCGGCCTGGTGCAGTATTCCGCCAAACTTGCGGAAGACCTCCGCGAGATAGTGGGAGACGGAGGTGGCGGGCGTGATCGGGTACATCGCGCACAGCTCCATCCCCGACGCCAGCGCGCCCATGCCGAGCGCCTCGTTCCCGTTCATCACGACGAGGGCCTGCTGCGGCGGATTGGTGGGAATCTCGACGCGGAAATCGAGATTGGCGGCGGCCCAGTCGTAGCCCAGCCGCATCAGCGCGACGTTCTTCGCGTACACCGCTTCCGACTTCCGGCGGAACGCGTGCGCTATCTGCTCTTCGATCCGCTCGAGATTCCGGTCGTAGATGTACGCCAGCATTCCGAGCGCGAACATGTTCTTGCCTTTGCGCGGATTGTCGTCCACGGTGAGACACTGCTCTTCCATCGGTACTTCGATGATCCGGTACCCGTGCCCGGCGAGCTCGGCGAGCGCCGTGTCCCAGGCGGCCTTGATGTCCGGGTTGGAGCTGGATGCCCAGGAGTTCTCGAGGAGAATGATCGCGTCGCTCGCGAGCGCCCCGAGCCGGTGGCGGCCGACGAGCACCTGCTCGTTAAAGGCGACGACGAGGTCGGTCTGATCGCCCCAGTTGGTGACGGGTCCGGTGGCGAAGCGGATGCGGTTCCCGCTGGCGCCTTCCGCGATTCTGGGCGGCGGCTGGATCTCGGCGGGAATGATCTCCACCGTCCACACTCCGTTGCCCATCTTGGCGCAGACGGCGCCGAAGATCTGGCCGCATTTCTGTGCCCCTTCGCCGGAGTCGGAAACGATCTCGATCGTGTGCTCGGGGAGCTTGAGCACGCGGGTTGCGACGGGGACGTCGCGTTCGAGGAGCGCGGCAGCAGCGGTCATTGCCAGGGCCGTTCAGATGTTGGGAAACCCGCAGGTACCCCAATTCTCGCTTCCGCCCCGGAGGTGTCAGTCGGCGTTAAGGAGTGTTTATGTCAGGGTTTCCCCGCTGTACCGGGGCGGAAGCAGCGCCGGCGAGGCTTGACATTCAGGGGGAACCGGCCTCATACTTAGACAGTTAGCTAAGTATCTAACTGCTCGCCGGCGAGCCAACTTTCTCTCACGCACGAGCTTCCGATGAAAAGCTCCCGCTCCGCGCTCACAGCACTCGTCCTGATCGTGGCGTGCGCGCCGCCGGCTCCGGTCGTGGTCGATCCCCCGCACATCCCCGGGAGCTTTCCCGATGCGCTCGTCGCGGGATCTGTTACGCTGCACGGCACGCTGCTGGTGCCCGCCAACCGCGGTGCTCCGGTCGCGCTGATTATCGCCGGTTCGGGCCCCACCGACCGCGACGGGAATACGCCGCTGCTCCCGGGCAAGAACAACTCGCTGCGCTACCTCGCCGAGGCGCTGGCGGAGCGCGGGATCGCTTCCCTTCGGTACGACAAGCGCGGCGTCGGCGCGAGCCGCGCGACCATAGCCGGACTGACCGAGGCGGATCTACGCTTCGACCATTTCGTCGACGACGCCACCGCGTGGGGACGCAGGCTGGCGGCGGACCGGCGCTTCTCTTCCGTGGTGGTGATCGGGCACAGCGAGGGCTCGCTCATCGGAATGCTCGCCGCGCCGGCGATACCCGCATCCAAAGTGGTGTCGATCGCCGGTGCGGGCGCTCCCGCGGGCGACGTGATCATCCGGCAGCTCTCGGCTCAGCTCCCGCCGCCGCTCCTGGCCCAGGCGACCGCCGCGGTCCACAGGATCGAGCGCGGCGAGCTGCTCGACACCGTTCCACCGGGGCTGGCCGCGCTGTTCCGGCCGAGCGTGCAGCCTTACCTGATCTCGTGGTTCAAGCACAATCCGGCGGCGGTCGCGGGACGGCTCGGCGTTCCCCTCTTGGTCGTGCAGGGGACGCACGACATTCAGGCGCTGGAGGAGGACGCGCGGGCCATCGCGGCTGGGCACCCGGGCGCGACGCTCAGGCTGATTCAGGGGATGAACCACGTTCTCAAACAGACACCGGCCGGCAGGCTGGAGCAGCTGCCCGCCTACGGCGATTCCACCCTCGCGGTCGACCCCACGCTCGTTGACGCCATTGCCGGCTTCGTTCTGCGCCCGCGGAACTAGGCATTCGCGCGGCTACGCCGAAAAAGCGGTTACCGCAAGCGGCGCACGTAGATCGACTGCGGTACCCCGTCAACCTGCAATCGCCAGCCGCTTCCGGTCGCCACTAGCGTGACCTTCGGCGATCGCTGGAAATGGTACAGCGTGCCGAACGACGCCTGCCGCCATAGCTGGCCGTTGGTGAACTGGAACACGGTGCTCCCGTCCCAGCCCGTGAAGTCACCGGCCATCCGGGTCTCTATCGTGCCCGGGTTGTCCGATGGCGCCGGTTCCGGATTGAGCGCCGCCGTTCGCGCCAGCTCCGCCACGTGCAGCGAGTGCGCGCGGACCCACTCCGACAGCGCGCGCAGCTCGGCCGGCGTCAGCTTGTTCAAGCCGGAGGCCGTGAATTGCTGCGCCGACATCAAGCTCAGAACAGAAACGTCAGGGGCGAACACCGTTGCTTCGCCCGTCCCCGGGACACCGCCCTGCGCTTCCGCAACCACCGGCACCATGATCAGCACTACTGCCGCCATCCAGATGCTTCTCATCACCTGCCCCTCCACCACGTGAGCGACTACAGTGCCCCCGCCGTCCCCAAAAACTCACGATACGTGAGCACCCCTGAAAACGCCACACCAAAGAGGCTGAGCGCGAAAATCCATTGCAATGCGCGCTTCATGGACATACGTGGTCTCCGGTTATTGCGCCGTGTAGCCTCCGTCGATCACGAGCTCGGACCCGGTGACGAACGTGGATTCGTCGGACGCGAGGTAGAGCACCCCGTACGCGATGTCGTTCGGCTCACCCAGGTGCCCCACAGGGTGAAGCGCCTCGACCGCACGCTGCATCTCGGCGGCATTCCCTGAAGCTTCCAGCGCGTGCCGCACCATCGGGGTCCAGATGTAGCCGGGATGCACCGAGTTGACGCGGATTTTCATGCCCGCGCGCGCGCAGTACAGCGCCGCCGATTTCGTGAGCAGTCGCACCGCGCCCTTGCTCGCGTTGTAGGCTGCGAGCCCGGGATCACCGACCAATCCTTCGATCGACGACAGGTTGACGATCGATCCGCCACCGGACGCGCGCATTGCGGGGATCGCGTGCTTGATGCCGAGGAAGACTCCGTCGAGGTTGACGCCCATCAGCTTGTGCCAGTCCTCGAGCGTGGTGTGCTCGACGTCTCCGAACCAACCCACGCCGGCATTGTTGACCAGAATGTCGAGCTTGCCGTATGTCTTGACCACGCCATCCACAACGCCTTGCCAGCCATTCTCCAGGCTGACGTCGTGTTCCAGGAAAATCGCGCGGTGACCCCGCGCGACGAGAGCATCGACGACCTTTCCGCCGGCGTCACGTTCGCGATCGGTCACGGCCACCGCGGCTCCCTCCGCCGCCAAAAGCTCCGCGCAGGCCTGGCCGATTCCCATGGCACCGCCGGTCACGATCGCGACCTTGCCTGCGACTCTACCCATGATTCATTCGGTAGCGCCCGCCCGGCGCGCCTGCGCCAGGACGAGCTTCTGCTCCGCAACGGCGATGTTGCGACGGGTCCGCTCTATCGCGTCGGGACTGACCGAGATCGAATCGATTCCCCACTCGACGAGCCGTTCGGCGTACTCGGGATGCACCGACGGGGCCTGGCCGCATATCGAGCATGTGAGTCCGAGCCGGCGGCATTCGGTGATGATCGACCGGATCATGTCGAGTACGGCGGGATCGCGCTCGTCGTACGACACGCCCAACAGCTCGCTGTCCCGATCCACTCCGAGCACGAGTTGCGTGAGGTCGTTGGAGCCGATCGACACGCCCGAGATACCGAGCGACGCATACGTCGGCAGCCAGTAGACGACCGATGGCACTTCCGCCATGATCCACCGCTCGAGACGGGCATCGCCCGCGAGCGGACTCGCATCCACGAGCTGGAGACACGTCTCGAGCTCGCGCGCCGTGCGCACGAACGGGATCATGAGATGGAGATTCCCGTGCTCGCGGCGGACTTCGGCTATCGCGCGCAGCTCGAGCGCGAAGAGATCGGGCTCACGCGTATAGCGAAAACAGCCCCGGTAGCCGATCATCGGGTTGGCTTCCGTCGGCTCGAACGCATCACCGCCGGTCAGGTTGCGAAATTCGTTCGAGCGAAAATCCATCGTGCGATAAACAACCGGACGCGGCGCAAACGCCCGCGCGAACACCCGAAGGCTCTCGGCCATCCGCCGCACGAACTCATCGCCGCTGCGCTGCGCCAAGAACGCACGGGGGTGCATGTGCTCGAGCGCCTCTAGGAGCATGAACTCCGCGCGCAGCAAACCCACGCCATCGACGTCGCGCGCGGCGACCTCGGCGACGCGCGCGGGCTCCCCGAGGTTGACGTACAGCCGGGTAGCGGTGATCGGCGTGGCGCTCGGGCCGCGACCGTCTCGAGCCCCTTCGGGCGCCGTTGCCGCCGGCTGTCCGGCGCCGGCGTCTCCGGCCACGACCGTCCCGGCGCTTCCGTCGACGGTCACGAGAGTGCCCGTGGCGAGCACTCGCGTCGCGTCGTGCGCGCCGACGATGCACGGCAGGCCAAGCTCGCGGGCCACGATAGCCGCATGCGACGTCATGCCGCCCGAGTCGGTCACGATAGCCGCCGCCCGCCGCATGATCGGCACCCAATCGGGGGACGTCATGCGCGTTACCAGGATCTCTCCAGTTTGCATTGACGATTGCTCGTCGGTCGCATTCAGCACGCGCACCGCGCCCGTGGCACGACCTGGGCTGGCGCCCAGTCCCTGCACCAGCGCCTTCACCGTCGGCTCGCCACCGGCCGCACTGGTCGCCGCCGGATGCAGCGTTGTGATGGGCCGGCTCTGCGTCAGATAGATCTCGTCCCCCTCGATCGCGAACTCGAGGTCCTGCGGCACCCCGTAATGCTCTTCCGCCCGGCGCGCGAGCGTGCCGAGCGTCTCGAGCTCGCTCGGCGTGAGCACCGGCGCTTGCTCGCGCGGGTCACTGCCAAGCTCGACGCGGACAGTCGCCTCCTTGTCCTGTCGCCAGGTGAGCAGGAATTCTTTTTTCGCGATGTTGGTGGTGATGACGGAGAGCGACTGCTTGTCGAGTACGTGGCGGTCGGGCGTCACGGCTCCCTGTACCACCGACTCGCCCAGCCCCCAGGCCGCCTCGATCACCATGCGAGAAGGATCCCGTGAGGCAGGATCGGAAGTGAAGATGACGCCCGATTTCTCCGAATCGACCATCAGCTGCACGATGACCGCGACCGGCATCTCGGCGGGCATCCCCTGCTTCAGGCGATAGAAGAGCACCCGCGCACCGAATGTGGACGCCCAGCATGCCTTCACCGCGTCGAGGAGCGCGGTATTGCCGGACACGTTCAGGAAGCTCTCGAACATTCCGGCGAACGAGAATTGAGCCGTATCCTCCGCCGTCGCCGAGGAGCGGACCGCAACCCGGCCGCCGTCCGGTCGATCCTTGGACAGGGCCGCATACGCCTGTTCGACCGCAAAGCGCAGATCCTCAGGCACGGGCGCGTCGAGGATTATCCGGCGCAGCGCCGTCGCGTTTCTATCGAGCGCGACGGGATCATCCGGGTCGATGCGCTTCAGCTCGGATTCGATCCGCGGCGCGAGCTCGTTGGCGTCGCAGAACTGGCGGTACGCTTCGATCGTGAGAACGAAGCCGGGGGGAACCGGCAAGCCGGCGGCGATCATCTCGCCGAGGTTCGCGCCCTTGCCACCGACGGTCGCTACGTCCGCGCGGCGGACGTTCGCGAACGGTACCACCACGCCCGCAAAGCGCGGTCCCGAAGCCGCCTCGGAAGTTTGCTGGGCGAGCGCTGCAGTCATCGTATTGTCGGCGGTATGTCCCCGCATCAATACTGGCTTGCCGTCTGACGCAAGTCTGTCAGGAGGACCGCGCGCGACTATCAGGGTTCCCCCGACCACAAGCGGGACATCCCGACTGATCTTTCGCGCCATCACAGGCGCGGACAGAAGCGGCGAAGGTGTGATTTTTAGAGCTTGATCGCTCCCATCGGCTCACGCACGGCTTCCGCGCTCTTCTCCAGCGCCGACTTCTCGTCGGGGGTGAGCTCGACCTCGATGATCTGCTCGAGCCCTTTCCGTCCCAGCTTGCACGGCACGCCGAGGAACAGCCCCGACATCCCATATTCACCTTCGAGCCACGCCGCGCAAGGTAGAATCCGCTTCTGGTCGAGGACGATCGCCTCGCACATCTGCACCGCAGCGGCCGAGGGCGCGTAATACGCCGACCCCGTCTTGAGAAAGCCGACGATCTCGGCGCCGCCGCCGCGCGTGCGCTCGACGATCGCCTTGAGCTTGTCGGCGGCGAGCAGCTGCCGCACGGGAATCCCGCTGACGCTCGTGTAGCTGACGAGCGGCACCATCGTGTCGCCGTGGCCGCCGAGCACCATCGCCTGGATGTCGCGCGTGGAGACGTCCATCGCCTCGGCCAGGAACGCGCGGTAGCGCGCGGTGTCGAGCACGCCGGCCATGCCGAGCACGCGCTCCCGCGGGAAGCCGGTGACCTGCTTGGCGACCCACGACATCACGTCGAGCGGATTCGACACCATGATGATGATCGCGTCCGGCGACGTCCGCTTGACGTTCTCCGAGACCTGCTTGACGATCCCGGCGTTGGTGTTGAGCAGATCGTCGCGCGACATCCCGGGCTTGCGCGCGATCCCGGCGGTGATGACGACGATGTCCGAGCCGGCTGTCTCCTCGTAGCCGTTCGTGCCGACGATTCGCGAGTCGAAGCCTTCGATCGGCGCCGACTGCCATTGATCGAGGCCCTTTCCCTGCGGAATTCCTTCGACGACGTCCACAAGCACGACTGTGCGCGCGAGCTCTTTTTCCGCGAGACGCTGCGCCGCGGTGGCACCGACGTTGCCGGCACCGACGACCGTAATCTTGTTGACCATTTTTGTGGGAGCTATTGGCTGTTGGCTGTTGGCTGTTAGCTAATCGCGAACAACCAACGCGTTGGTTCGAGAACTCTCAGCGCAAGTTAATCGGCTTTCCGGACCGACGGGAACGAGAGCGCTACCCGCCGACCTGGGAGAGCGCGCGCAATCCGCCGATCTTCATCTGGAGAAGGGCATGCTCCTCCGGTTTTTCCGCCAGCGCTCGAACGAACAGCGGCTCGAGCGGCTCGCCCGCGCGCAGCGAGTCGCGAAGGTTCACCTCGGCGTCGCCGAACAGGCACGTGCGCAGCCGGCCGTCCGCGGTGAGGCGGACACGGTTGCACGACGCGCAGTAGGTGTGCGTCATCGGCGTGATCACGCCCACCGTGCCCGGCGCGCCGGCGTACCGGTGATACACGGCCGGTCCGTTGCCGCGGGCCGGACCGTTGCACGGAGTCATTGCGCCCAACGCGGACAGGCGATCCAGTATCTCGTCGCTGGGAACCACGTGCTCCCAGGTCGCGCCGCGCATGTCGCCCACCGGCATCAGCTCGATGAATCGCACGTGCCACTCGTGCTCGAGCGTGAGCCGCGCGAAGTCCACCAGCTCGTCGTCGTTGATGCCGCGCATCACCACCACGTTCACCTTGACCGGCGAGAGCCCCGCGCGCGTGGCGGCTCGCAGCGCGTCCACCGGCGCGGTCGTAACCGTCCGGCGCGCGATGTCGCGCACGCGTCCCGGACGAAGGCTGTCCGCGCTGATGTTGACCCGGTCGAGCCCCGCCGCACTGAGACGCGGCGCCAGCTCGGGAAAGCGGGACCCGTTCGTCGACAGCGCGATGTCCTCGATTCCCGGGATGGCGCGCAGCATGGCCACGAGCTTGTACAGCTCCGGGCGGATAGTCGGCTCACCTCCGGTCAGCCGCAGCCGGCGCAAGCCGAGCGGCGCGAGCTGGCGGACTACCTCGCCGATCTCCTCGTAAGACAGGATCTCGCTCCGCGGCAGCCACTCCAGACCTTCTTCCGGCATGCAGTAAAGGCAGCGGAAGTTGCACCTGTCGGTAACGGAGATTCTGAGGTACTCGATGCTCCGGCCGAAGGCGTCCTTCACCCGACCTCCTCCGCGACGTGCGCGGGCGGCTGCACCAGAGCCGCGCCCCGCGTGGGATCGACCCATTCGCGGGTACCGTCGGCGTAGTGCTCGAGCTTCCAGATCGGCACGGTCTTCTTTATCTCCTCGATCGTGTAGCGGGTCGCGTCCATGGCCTCTCGTCTGTGCGGGTGCGCCGCGACGATGGCGACGCTCACGTCGCCGAGCTCCAGCCGGCCGAGTCGGTGCTCCACCACAATATGCTCGACGGCGAACTGCTCGCGCGCTCGCAGGAGGATCGCCTCGAGCTCCCGCACCGCCATCGACTCATACGCCGTGTACTCCATTCCCGTCACGGCCTTCCCTTCGTCCACGTTGCGAACGGTGCCGAGGAAGATCGACACCGCGCCGCAGGAATGGTCGACCACCTCCGCGATCAGCGCAGCGGGATCGATCGGACGTTTCACTAGAGCCGCGCGCATCTAACCGCCTGCGACCGGCGGAATTACGGCGACCTCGTCGCCCTGGGCGAGGACTTCGTCGTAGCGGGCGTAGCGCTCGTTGAGCGCAACGAGCGGGCGCGCGGGGACTGCCGCAGGGAATTTGGCGCGGAGCGCTGCAACCGCGTCGCCGACGGTGGAACCTACTACCAGTAGTAATGGCACCTCGGCTGAGCCGAAGGCATCGGCGTAGGAGGCGAACAGGAGCGCCTTCACCTGTATCTCCCCCGCCACGGGCCGGCTACTCGGGGAGGGCGTGCATCTCCGCGTCGGTCAGGTTCGCGACGAGAGCGCGGAGCTCCTTGGATGGTTTGAACACCGGGACCGGGCGCGCAGAAACCTCTACAGGAGCACCAGTTCGGGGATTCCGCGCCATGCGCGTCTTTCGCTGTCGGATCTTGAAAGTGCCGAACCCGCGGACCTCGATGTTCTTCTGTTCCTTCAGTGCGTCCTTGATCGCTTCCAGGAAAGCGTCGACGACCCGAGCACAGTCCTTCTTGGAGATCATCGGACCGGCCGTCTTGGCAATCTCGGCGGTCACGTGCTCGACAAGGTCGGCCTTCGTCATGTCGGGGCCTCAGTTGAAAGACGGCGCGGAAAGCGCTGTCATACAATCGAAGCTAGGACCTTAGTTGTTGTGTGTCAAGCGTTTAAAGGACTTTGGCGGCTCCAGTGACGGCGGCCAGAAACTCCTGAAAAAGCGGCCTGGCGTCGTGCGGACCGGGTGCGGCCTCGGGGTGATACTGTACCGCGAAGACGGGCAGCTCGCGGTGGCGCATGCCTTCGATCGTCCCGTCATTGAGGTTCAGATGGGTCACCTCGAGCTCCGGAGCGCCGGGAATCCCGGCCTCGCTCCCCTCGACGGCGAAGCCGTGGTTCTGGGACGTGATCAGCACCCTCCCCGTGGAAAGCTCCCGTACGGGGTGATTTCCACCCCTGTGCCCGTACGGCATCTTCACGGTCGACGCGCCGAAGGAGAGCCCTATGAGCTGATGCCCCAGGCAGATGCCGAACATCGGAATGCCCTGGCTGGCCAGGCGGTTGATCGTGTTCGGCGCGTAGGTCACGGCCGCTGGGTCGCCCGGGCCGTTGGCCAGAAAGATTCCGTCCGGCGCCAGCTCCAGCGCCGCTTCCGGCGGCGTGTTCGCGGGAACCACGGTGACGCGGCACCCGTTCTCGTCGAACAGGCGCAGAATGTTGCGCTTGATTCCGAAGTCGTACGCAACGATGTGGTGCGGCGCCTGAGGGTTACCCCACTTATAGACTTTTTTCGTCGACACGACCGACGCCAGGTCCTGGCCTTCCATGGACGGGCAGGCATCCAGAATGGCGAGAGTCTCCGCGGTCGGCTCGGCTCCCTCCGCCACAACTCCGCGCATCACACCCGCGGACCTCAAGTGGCGCGTCAGCCGACGCGTGTCAACTTCTTCCAGTACGGGTATTTGCGCATCGAGCAGCCAGCCGCGCAGGTCACCCGTCGCGCGCCAGTTGGAGTACGTGCGCGACAGCTCGCGAACGACCACGCCCGACACCTGCGGAGCGGCCGACTCGGGGTCCTCGGTGTTGATGCCGTAGTTCCCGATCTGGGGCGCGGTCATCACGACGATCTGTCCCTTGTACGAGGGGTCGGTGAAGACCTCCTGGTACCCGGTCATATTGGTCGTGAAAACGACCTCCGCGGCGGCGCCCGGCGGGTGCCCGTGAACGCGGCCGTGAAAAAGGGTTCCGTCCTCGAGGAGGAGGAACCCCGGATTGGACGATGCGGCCGACACCGCCAAGCTAGGGCGTGCCCCCCGGCGGCTGTGTCGGGGTTCCCTGCGGCGTGCCGGCGGGCGGCGTCGTCGGAGCCGGCTCGAGCGGCACCGCGGGCGCGGGACCCGTGGGTGCCGGCGCGGACTGGACCGGCGCGGACAGCGGACGGTCGAGCACCGATTCGGGCGTGCGCGGGCGCGACGACATCAGCTGCAGGATGAACGCGAGCGCGAGGAAAACCCCGCCCAGCCACCAACTCGCCTTGGTCAGGACGTTGCCGGCCTGGCGGGTTCCGATGATGGAGTCGGAGGATGAGCTCGCGCCTCCGAAGCTGGCGGCCATGCCGCCGCCCTTTCCAGCCTGCATCAGCACCACTCCGACGAGGAGCAGCGCGTCGATTATCAGAATGACGAGCAGAAATGTGTACATCGATTCCGGGTGGGGATTGTTGGTGCGTCAATATCGCGGATACGGGCGCGTTATCCAAGGCCGCGAGCGCGATCGCCCGGTCACTTAGTCCGAGGCCAGCTCCCCCGGAGGGATCTCGGCGGTCAGGCGCGTGCGGACTATCGACGTCCAGCTGCCGGTATCCAGACTCGCGCCGCCGACTAGCACTCCGTCAACGTCAGGCGCGGACAGCAGCGCGGGCGCGTTGCCCGCATTCACGCTTCCGCCATACAGCACGGGGATCGCGCGGGCCCGGTCGCCGACAATCTTCTTCAGCTCGGCGCGGATCACGCCGTGAATCGAGCTGGCATCGTCGGATGTCGCGTTGCGGCCGGTCCCGATCGCCCAGACCGGCTCGTACGCGACGATCGGATTGAACGCGTCGATCTGCGCCAGCTTGGAGAACCCGGCCCTCAACTGCCGGAGAACGACCTTCTCGGTCTTCCCCGCTTCACGCTCCTCGAGCTTCTCGCCGACGCACAGCATCGGACGCAGTCCGGCGCGCTCCGCGGCGGCGCATTTGCGCGCGGTGTCTTCGTCCGTCTCCCCGAAGACGTGCCGCCGCTCCGAGTGGCCGACGAGCACGAGCGTGGCACCGGCATCGCGCGCGATCTGCCCCGATATCTCGCCGGTGAACGCGCCCTGGCTCTCCCAGTGGATGTTCTGCGCGCCGACGAGGATGTCGGCGCGGCCCTCCACCAGCTGATCGACCGCCTCGATGGAGGCGGACGGCGGGAAGAAGATCACGGTGCGGTCGTAGTGCCGCGTGTATTGCGTGAGAAACCTCTTGATGAACGACCGCGCCTCGCTGGGCCCGTGGTTCATCTTCCAGTTCGCGGCGAAGATCGGATGATTCATGCCGCGCGGTCCTCGAGCGCGGCCACTCCGGGCAGAACTTTTCCTTCGAGGAACTCCAGCGACGCACCGCCGCCGGTGGACACGTGGCTCATCCGCGCGGTCAGCCCGGCCTCGGCCACCGCCGCGGCCGAATCTCCCCCGCCCACGATCGTGACCGCGCCCTTGTCCGTCGCGGCTGCCATCGCCTTCGCGATCGCCTGCGTCCCGCCGGCGAACGCGGGCGTCTCCGCCACGCCCATCGGCCCGTTCCAGATCACCGTCTTTGCCGTCGCGATGGCGCGCGAATACGATTCTGCCGTCTTCGGCCCGATGTCGAACATCCCCTCGCCCGCGGGAATGGCCGCGCGGGTGACGGCGTGCGCGCTCTCCGGCCGGTCGATCGCCTGCGCGACGATCGCGTCGTGCGGCAGAATCAGCTTGGTGCCCGCGCGGTCGAGAATGTCCTTCGCCATGTCCACGCGGTCCTCCTCGACCAGCGACTTGCCCGTCTCGAGCCCCATCGCGCGGAAGAAGGTGCACGCCATCGCCCCGCCGATCAGCAGCGCGTCCACCTTCGGAAGGAGCTGCTCGATCACGTCGATCTTGCCCGAGATCTTCGCGCCGCCGAGTATCGCCACAAACGGGCGCTTGGGATTGGCAAGCGCCTTGCCGAGGTAGTCCAGCTCCTTCTCGAGGAGGAGGCCGGCGACGGCGGGCTTGAGATGCTCCGCTACGCCGGCGGTGGACGAGTGCGCCCGGTGAGCGGCGCCGAACGCGTCGTTCACATAGAGATCGCCCAGCTCGGCCAGCGCGCGCGACAGCCGCGGCTCGTTCTCCTCCTCGCCGCCGAGAAAGCGCGTGTTCTCGAGCAGCAGCACTTCGCCGTCCTTCAGGGAGTGCGTCGCCTTGATCGCTTCGTCGGTGTCGGTGCTCTCGACGAATTGCACGGGCCTGCCGAGCAGTTCCTCGAGCCTCATGGCCACCGGCAGCAGCGAGTACTTCGCGTCGGGCTTGCCCTTCGGCCGGCCGAGGTGCGACAGCAGCACGACGCGCGCGCCCCTGTCCACCAGGTTCCTGATCGTCGGCAGCGACGCCGTGATGCGCGAGTCGTCGGTGATCCGCGCGCCCTCGAGCGGCACGTTGAAATCACTGCGCACGAGCGCGCGCTTCCCGCGCACCTCCTCGTCGCGCAGGTCTTTGACCGTCTTCTTGTTCATCGGGTGCCGCGCGTCTTACAGCCGCGCGCCGACGAACCGCAGCAGGTCCACGCAGCGCGAAGCGTAACCCCACTCGTTGTCGTACCAGCCGGACACGGCCACCATCGTCCCGTCGATCACGTTGGTGCTCTTCGCGTCGAGGATGCACGAGTGCGGGTTGCCTATGTAGTCCACCGACACGAGCTCTTCCTCGGTGTACGCCAGAATCCCCTCGAGCGGTCCGCTCTCGGAAGCTGTGCGAAACGCGGCGTTCACTTCGTCCCGCGTAGTTGCCCGCTCGACCTCCACCGTCAGCGCCGTGAGCGACACGTCGGGAGTCGGCACGCGGATCGCCGTGCCGTCGATCTTCCCCTTGAGCTCCGGGATGACCAGCGAGGTGGCCTTGGCCGCGCCCGTCGTGGTGGGAATCATAGAAACGGCGGCCGCCCGCGCGCGCCGCAGGTCCTTGTGCGGCAGGTCGAGGATCGACTGGTCGTTGGTGTAGCTGTGGATCGTGACCATCGAGCCATGCTTGAAGCCGAACTTGTCGCGGATCACCTTGACCATCGGCACCAGGCAGTTGGTCGTGCACGACGCGTTGGAGATGATCGAGTGCTTCGCCGGATCGTACTTGTCGGCGTTGACGCCGAGCACCACGGTCAGATCCTCGCCCTTGGCCGGCGCCGAGATGATGACCTTCTTCGCGCCGCCGGCGATGTGCTTGCGGGCGTCTTTGACGTCGGTGAAGCGGCCCGTGGACTCGAGCACGATGTCCACGCCGAGGTCCTTCCACGGGAGCGCCGCTGGGTCCTTCTCGGAGAGCACTTTCACCTCGTCGCCGTCGATGACGACGGCGCCTGCCTTCGACTCCACCGTGCCGTCGAACATGCCGTGCACGGAGTCGTACTTGAACAGGTGGGCGAGGGTGCGCGTGTCGGTGAGGTCGTTCACGGCCACGAAATCGAGATCGGACACGCCGGTCTCCTTCGCGGCGCGGAGCACCTGCCGTCCAATGCGGCCGAAGCCGTTGATGCCTACGCGAATTGTCATTCGAGAGCGTTCTTTGGTGGGTGATTGCCTGGTCAGACCGCGTCGCTTCCGGAGCGCGCGCGGCCGAAGGTAACGTAACTAATTATTCGCGCTCCGGCGTCGTACAGGGCGCCGGCGCAGGAGTTGAGCGTGGCCGCGGTGGTGACCACGTCGTCGACCAGCACGACGTGGGCGCCGCGCAGCCGCGAGGCGCCGCCCGCCGCCACCGAGAACGCGCCGGCCACGTTGGCGAGCCGCTCGCCGGGAGTGAGGCGGGTCTGGGTCCGCGTTTTCCGCCGGCGCTCGAGGACGTCCGTCCAGACCGGGACCGACCAGCTTCGCGCGATCACCCGCGCCAGCAACTCGCTCTGATTGTAGCCGCGCTCGCGCCGGCGGTCGCGCGCGAGCGGCACCGGGATCAGCGCGGCGCGCTCGGCGATCACATCGGCCGGCCAGTCGGTCCGCGCCATTCGCGCGCCCATGGGCTCCGCCACCTTCCGCCACCCGCCGTACTTGAGCGCGTGGACGATCGCCCCGCCGGATCCTTCGGGCACCCAGCACACCGACCGGCATGCGCGCACGAACTGCGGCAGCAGCTCGCACCAGGTGCACGCCTCGCCGGCGTTCGGGTGACCGCACCGCCCGCAGCGGGGGTGCGGCGGCCGGCGCACCCGCGACCAGCAGCGCGCACAAACCAGGTCCCGCTCGCTCTGGCCCGCCCCGGTCAGCTGGTCGCAGGCGACGCACACGACCGGGAGGAGCAGCGCGGCTACGTCGCTAAGTAACCGCCGCCCACATTGCCTGGCGGTTCGGCTCGCGTCCGAACCAGCGCTGAAACGAGAGCGCGGCCTGCTCGACGAGCATGGCGAGTCCGTCGCCGGCGCGGAGTCCCCGCTCGCGCGCGGCTCGCACCCAGGGAGTGTCTCCCTGGCGATAGACGAGGTCGATGACCGCCGCGCGCTCGGGAATCCGTTCGACCGCCACGGGAAACCCTTCGTCCAGAAGCCCGATGGGGGTCGCATTAACCACGATCGTTGCACCGGCCAGCGCCTCTTCCATCACCAACTCGGCTCGCGCGACATCGGAATGCCGCGAGCAAAGGCGGAGCGCGCGGGCGGGATCGCGGTTGAACACGCGCACCCGCGACTCCGGCCAGTCGCCCACCGCGGTGAGCACCGCCGAAGCGGCGCCCCCCGCGCCGATGAGCGCCACGCGCTCGCAGCTCGGAGCGCAGCCGAGCACCCGCCGGGCCAGCGCGTGAAATCCGGCGACGTCGGTGTTGTCCCCGACCAGCTCTCCATCCTCGACCCACCACACGTTCACTGCCTCCGCGAGGCCGGCCGTGGGCGTCAGACGATCACACAGCGCGGCCAGCGCTTCCTTGTGCGGAATCGTCGCGTTCCCGGCTGCGCCCTCGGCGACGAGACCCTTGATCTCGTGCTCGAGTAGCTGCGGCGTGACGTCGATCACTTCGTACGCTAGTTCCAGCCCCGCGCTCGCGAGCGCCGCGCCCTGCAGCACCGGCGACAGCGAGTGCGAAACGGGATGGCCGAGCAGCACCAACCGCCCCGGCCGGGACACGTGCTTCACGGTCTCACGGTGGAAGCCCGCCGGCAGCGAGCCGCTCGACCGCCAGCGCGACGTGGCGGTCGATGTCGTCCGCGGCGTTCCGGTACGCCTCGATGTGCTGCCCGAATGGATCTGCCACGGAGCCCGACGTCTTTCCGCTCGACGCGTACTCGTCCAGGAGAAAGGTCTTCCCCTCTCCTCCCAGTGCGCTCGCGCTCGCGACGTGATGCTCCGACATGCAGAGGATCAGGTCGCTCCCGCCGACCAGCTCGGCAGTAACCGGCTGGGCCTGATGCGACGAAAGATCGAGACCGCGCTCGAGCGCGACCAGCATCGCGCCCTCGGACGCGGCGGCGCCTCCGAGCGCGCCGATCCCGGCGCTGGCGAACGTCACGTCCTTCAGCCCTTTCTCCTCGGCGAGCTTGCGCGCCGCCGCCTCGGCGAGCGGACTCCGGCAGGTGTTACCCGTGCACACGAACAGGACCTTCACGGCGCCTCGCCTATCAGGTCGGGAACCACTTCCCGCAGCGCGGACGAAGCGACCGCGCCGGGGCGGATCACGCGCGGCTGGCGCGCGGTGCAGTCAACGACGGTCGAGGGTGCCGAGCTGGTGAGCTGGCCGCCGTCGAGCACCCGCAGCTTTCCTCCGGCCGCCGCGGCCGTCCATTGCGCCACGATCTCTCCCGCGGAAGTCGCGGGCGGTGAGCCCGGCCTGTTTGCGCTCGTGGAAGTAATTGGATCGCCGTACGCGCGAATGAGGCGACTGGTGGCGGGGTGAGGAGTCCACCGCACCGCGATCCCGCCCTCGGGACCGCGCAGCTCGGACGGGACGCGCTTCTCGCCGCCGGGCAAAACGAGTGTCAGGGGACCGGGCCAGAATCGCGCGGCGAGTCTCGAGGCTGCGGGAGTAAGATGCAGGTCCAACCGGCCGAGCATCTCACTGCCGGCGATGAGCAGCAGGAACGGCTTGCCTTGCGGGCGTCCCTTGAAGCGGATCAGCTCCTGCACGGACTCCTGGTCCACCGCGCCACCGAAGCCGTACACGGTCTCGGTCGGATACGCGAGCACGCGCCGCGCGTTGAGATGCTCGATCGTGCCGGGAATCGCGGCCTCGACCTCTTTGTCCGACCAGAACGGGATCGGGCGAACTTCAGCAGTCATTCATGCAAGCTATACAGTGCTTCCGCCCGGGCGAAATCGGCTTCTTCGGTGATCTTGAGCGCCCGCTCGCTCCCGGGCACGATCACCACCGGCAGGCCCAGCCGCTCGCACAGCGACGCGTCGTCGGTGGCCGCGATGCCGTTCGCGCGCGCGTGCGTGTACGCCTGCTCGATCATCTCGCGCGGAAAGGCTTGCGGCGTCTGCGCCCGCCAGAGTCCCGAGCGATCGACGGTCTCGCTGATTGCGCCCGAGCGGGTCACGCGCTTGAGCGTGTCGGCAACCGGCAGCGCGGGCACGGCTCCGTTTCCGCGCCGCGCTTCGGCGATGACGCTCTCGATCACCGAAGCCGGGACGAACGGGCGCGCGGCGTCGTGCACGACGATTATCCCGCACTCGGGCGGGAGATCCTCGATGCCGTTCGCGACGGAATCCGACCGCTCGCGTCCGCCCACAGAGATCAGCAGCCGCTCCACGTCGCACTGAAACAGCCAGGCCGGCGGATCGCCCGCGTGCTCGCGCGGGAGCACGCACACCACGAGCGCCACGTCGTCGCGCTCGTGGAACGCCTGCACGCTGTGCAGGAGCATCGGCTTGCCGGCCACCCAGCGAAACTGCTTGAGCTCGCTCGATCCCGTGCGGCTCCCTTTCCCCGCCGCGACGATGACGACGCCTACGTCACGCGCCTGTGCGCTCACGCGAAAACAGTCTCGAACAGCTCCTGCACCGTCGCGGTCCCGCGCACCGTCACGCCCCTGACCGGCCGCTGCGGCACGCCGCGCGTGGCTACGTACGCGCGGGTGATGCCGAGCTTGGCGCCCTCCGCGAGCCGGCGCTCCACCTGCGCCACGGGCCTGATCTCGCCGCCGAGCCCGACTTCGCCGATGAACATCGCGTCGGTGGGAAGCGCGCGGTCGAACACGCTCGACGCCAGCGCCGTGGCGACCGCGAGATCGCCCGCCGGTTCCTGCATCCTGATGCCGCCAGCGATGTTGAGGAATACGTCCATCTGCGAGAAGGACAGCCCCGCGCGCCGCTCGAGCACGGCTAGCAGCAGCGCGAGACGCTTGGAGTCGTAGCCGGTCGCCACCCGCTGCGGCGTCCCGTAGCCGGACTTCGCCGCGAGCCCCTGCACTTCCACGAGCAACGGCCGCGAGCCTTCCATCAGCGCCGTCACCGCGCTGCCCGACGTGTCGCGCGAGCGATCGCCGAGGAACAGCTCCGACGGATTGCCGACCGCGACCAGCCCTTCGCCGCTCATGCGGAACACGCCGATCTCGTCCACGCTGCCGAACCGGTTCTTGGTCGCGCGCAGCACGCGGTGCTCGGCGGTGCCCTCGCCCTCGAAATAGAGAACGGTGTCCACGATGTGCTCGAGCGTCTTCGGTCCCGCGATTCCGCCCGACTTGGTCACGTGCCCGACCACGAGCACCGCGGTCCCGCTGTCCTTGGCGAAGCGCATGAGCCGCGCGGCGCACTCGCGCACCTGGCCGACACTGCCGGGCGCGCCTTCCAGCTCCTCCGTGTACACGGTCTGAATCGAGTCCACGAACATCACGTCGTAGCGTCCGGCCTCGGCCGTGGCGATGATCGTCTCCAGCGACGTCTCGTTCAGTAGCTCGACGTCGCCCGCGCCGTCGGTGAGCCGGTCGGAGCGGAGCTTCACCTGGAGCGCCGACTCCTCACCTGAGACGTACAGCGAGCGAAGCGGCCGAGCCTGCAGCCGCGCGGCGACCTGGAGCAGCAGCGTGGACTTGCCGATCCCCGGCTCGCCGCCGACGAGCACCATAGAGCCCGGCACGACTCCCCCGCCGAGGACGAAATCGAACTCGTTGATGCCGGTGGTCCAGCGGGCGCTCTCGGCGCCGGTCACGTCGCGGAGAACCGCTGTCCGGCCCGCGGCGTGGCCGGCCTTCCGGGCGCGGGCGAGGCTCTTCCCCGTCTTGCGCGCGGCCATCGGCTCTTCCACGAGCGTGTTCCACTCGCCGCACACATCGCACCGGCCGGCCCACTTCGGATGATCGGCCCCGCAACCCGTGCAGCGGTGGATGGTGACGGCTTTCGGCAAACGACGAGCTCCTAGCCAGGGAAAGGGAATCCAAGTTCGGAGTGTGGCAGTCGGGAGTTTGCAGTGCGGAGTAACTGCAACGATCTGTAATGACTCCTAACTGCGCGACTCCTTACTGCCACACTCCAAACTTGGATTCCAGTGCAACCGGTCACCCAGTCCGTACTATTTCCGGCCCTGTCGACCTCGCCGAAAAGTTGTCAAACCGAGTGTATGCCTTGTTGAAGTACAGGTTCACCAATCCCGTCGGCCCGTTGCGCTGCTTGCCGACGATGATCTCGGCGCGGCCCTCGAGCGAGTTGCCGTCCTTGTCGGTCGGGCCGTCGTACACTTCCTGGCGATAGATGAACATGACGAGATCGGCATCCTGCTCGATCGCGCCCGACTCGCGCAGGTCGGAGAGCTGCGGCCGCTTCCCTTCGCCGGTGCGCTGCTCGGGCGCGCGAGAGAGCTGCGACAGCGCGACGACGGGCACGTTGAGCTCGCGCGCCAGCGCCTTGAGCGAGCGGGAGATGTAGCTGATCTCCTGCTGCCTGCTCTCCACGTTCGTCGGGCCCTGCATGAGCTGCAGGTAGTCCACGATCACCATTTGCACGTCGCTCTCCATCTTGAGCCGCCTCGCCTTGGAGCGAAGCTCGAGCAGCGTGAGTCCCGGCGTGTCATCGATCCATATCGGGGCGTGGCTAAGCAGCCCGGCCGCGCGCCCGAGCCGCACGAACTCCTCGTCCTGCAGCTTCCCCTTGCGCAGCCGCTGGGCGTCCACGCGCCCCTCGGCGGTGAGCAGCCGCTGCACGATCGCTTCCTTGCTCATCTCCATCGAGAAGATGCAGATCGGGATGTTGTTGTCGAGCGCGGAGTTCTGCGCGATGTTCAGCGCGAACGCGGTCTTTCCCATCGACGGACGGGCCGCGATGATGACTAGATCGCTCGGCTGGAATCCAGCGGTGATCTCGTCGAGATCCTTGAAGCCGCTGCCGACACCCGTGAGCGACGCGCCGCTGCTCTGGAGCTTCTCGATCCGCTCCATCGTGGGCCAGAGCAGCTCCTTGATGCGCGTGAACGCCTCGCGCCCGCGCGACTTGTTGATCTGGAAGATCTTGTGCTCGGCTTCGTCGAGGAGCTCCGGCGCGGCGAGCGGAGAATCGAACGCGTCGCCGACGATGCCGGTCGACACCTCGATGAGCCGGCGACGGAGCGCCTTCTCCCGCACGATCTTGGCGTGGTACTCGACGTTGGCCGCGGTCGGCACCATGTCGAGCAGCTCGGAGATGTAGTCCTTCCCGCCGGCGGCCTGGAGATCGCCGCGTCGCGACAGCTCCTCCGAGAGCGTGAGCGGATCGATGACGTCGCCGCGCTCGGCCAGAGCGAGGATGGCGCGGATGATCCTGCGGTGCGCCTCGCGATGGAACATCGAGTCGTCCACGAACTCCGTCGCACGGAGCACCGCGTCCGAGTCGAGCAGCATCGCGGAGATTACCGCTTGTTCGGCATCCTCCGAATACGGCGGCTGCCGGTCGCGGAAGGGATCACGACCCTTGCCGGGCGTTATCGAGAACTCTACGGGCGAGCTGGACATCGTTCCACGTTGGCCGCTTCCACGCTGGATTGCGCAGCAGCGCGGCCGGGTGATAGGTGACGATCAGTGGCGTTCCGTAATATCTGTGCACGAACCCGCGGAGCTGGCTCAGCGAGGATTTCGTGTTGAGCAACGTTTGAGCTGCGAATGTGCCGAATGCGACGATGACCTTTGGCTGGATCAGCTCCAGCTGGCGAACGAGATACGGCGAGCACGCTTCGACCTCTCCCGGCAGCGGATTCCGATTTCCGGGCGGCCGATGCTTAAGCACGTTACAGATAAAAACTTCTTCCCGTGAGAGCTTGATAGCCTCGAGAATTTTCGTTAGGAGTTTTCCGGCCTCCCCCACAAACGGACGGCCAGTCACGTCCTCGTTGGCACCCGGCGCCTCCCCGACGCACACCAGATCCGCGGTCGGAGAGCCTTCGCCCGGAACCGACTGCGTAGCGGTGGCGTAGAGCGGGCAGCGGGTGCAGCCGCGCACGGCCTCGGCGATCGCCTCGAGCGATTCCAGGTGCGCGAACGGACTGTGGAACAGCTCGGAGTCGGCGGCGCCGACGACGATCCCGGTCCTGAACTCCCCGGGCGTGGGCGGAGCTCCGGCTTCGTGCCCCGGCTGCGGGAACGCGAGCCGCGGTATCGCGGTCGGCTTCGGCGCTTCGGCTGCCGGCGGCGGAGCATCGATCCGCGGTGGAGCTTCCATTTTCGGCGCCGGCGCGGGGCCGGCGGGCTTCACGCCCGAGGTGGGCTGAGGCACTCCGGCTTCGCGCAGCGCCTCGCGCCAGTCGGCGCTACCTGGCTCGGCGGCGCGAGCGCTCGTCGGATGCTCCCTCTCGGCGGCCGCCGCGGCGGCCACCGCCGTCCCGCGCGCCGAAGATGCCTGCCCGGCGATGATCCGCAGCACCTCGTCGATCGAGAGCTTGTCGAGCACCAGCTCGGTTTCGCCGGTCTCGCGCCGCTGCTCCAGGTAAATCCGGAGCTGCTCTCTAGGATCCATTCAGCATGGCTCCGATGCGGTCCAGCAGCTCTTCCGCCAGCTCCGTCTTCAGCATCAGCGGCAACTCTTCCCGCTTGCCGTCGCGCGACAGCAGCGTGACCCGATTCGTGTCCCCGCCGAATCCGGCGCCCTCCTCGTTCTGATCGTTCACGACCATCATGTCGACGCTCTTCGCGCGCAGCTTCTCCGCACCGCGTTCCGCGGCGTTCCCCGTCTCGAGCGCGAAGCCGACGACCACCGATCCCTTCTTCCTCGCGGCCGACGCCGCCTGCAGGATGTCGGCGGTCCGGACGAGATCGAGCGACGCCGTGCCGCCCTCTCTTTTCATCTTGCCGGCGCTTGGAGTCTTGACGGTGAAGTCCGCGGGCGCGGCGGCCATGATCAACGCGTCGGCCGCGGCGATCTCGGCGGCCACCGCGTGGGCCATCGCTTCGGTCGTATCCGCCCGGATCACGCGCGGCCCGCCGGGGAGCGGGACGTCAGTGTGTCCCGCTATCAGCGTCACGTCGGCGCCACGCCGCCACGCGGCGGCCGCGATCGCCGCGCCCATCTTCCCCGTGCTGTGGTTCGAGATGAACCGCACCGGGTCCACCGGCTCCCGCGTGGCGCCGGTCGTGACGAGGACGCACCGGCCTCGGAGCGTGTTGTCGGATTCCAGGATGCGGCCGAGGTGGGCGAAGATCGTGTCGGGCTCGGGCATGCGCCCCGGGCCGCTGCCCTCGCCGATCGCCAGCGGGCCGTCGTCGGGGTCGAGCACGCGGTAGCCGATCTCGCGCAGGTGCGCGACGTTGCGCGCGGTCTGCGGGTGCGCCCACATATGGTCGTTCATCGCGGGAACGAACAGCACCGGCGAGCTGGTCGCGAGCAGGCTCGCGGTCAACAGATCGTTCGCGTGGCCGTGCGCGGCGCGCGCGATGAGGTCGGCCGTCGCGGGAGCGATCACTACGACGTCCGCTTCTCGCGCCAGCCGTATGTGGTCGAGAGCGTGTCCGGGCTCGAATATCTCGGCGAGCGCCTGTCTGCCGGTCACCGCCTCGAACGTGATCGCGCCGACAAACTCCAGCGCGGCCCGGGTCAGTACAACGTCAACCTGCGCGCCCGCCTGCGTGAGAAGTCTGGCAAGCGCTACCGACTTGTAGGCGGCGATCCCACCCGATACGCCGAGCAGGACCCGCCGCGAGTCGTACGGGCGCGCGGGAAACTACTCCGCCTTGCGGCGCGGAATGACCTTGTACTCGATCGTTCCGCTCGACAGCTCCTCCATCGCGCGCGTCGTCAGCTTGACCTCGCGCGACATACCGGCCGGGAACTCGTTGAGCACGCGCGCGTATTTGGCGGCAACCAGCACCGCGAGATACTTGTTGGTGGCGCTGCGCGCCGCCTCTTCCGGGGTGAAAACTCGCATCTATCCGATCTCCTGTTGTTTTCTGATTTCGATCTGCAGCTGCTCGATGAGCGCGCCGACCTCGGCTTCCGCCGACTGGTCTCTGCGCCCCCGGCTTACCGCCTCCGCGTCGATGATCGACGAGACGCGGGCGACCGCGACGTCCAGGCGGTCGTTCGTGACCATGTAATGATACATGGAAACCGCCTTTAATTCTTCTACCGCGGTCTCCAGGCGCTGGATCAGCGCTTCCGGGCCCTCGCTCCGACGGTTGCGGAGCCGCTCCACCAGCACTTCCGCCGACGGCGGAAGCAGGAAGATCAGCGCCGAGCTCGGGAACGCGTCCGCCAGCTTCCGCGCGCCCTGGACGTCGATGTCCATGATCACGTGCTTTCCCGAAGACAGCACCCGCTCCACTTCCCGCCTGAGTGTGCCGTAGCGCTGCCCATGAACCACCGCCCACTCCGCGAACTCGCCGCGATCGGCGGCCAGCGCGAACTCGGCGGTGGTCAGAAAAAAATAGTCCACCCCGTCGACCTCACCCTCCCTCGGGCGGCGCGTCGTACAGGAGATCGAGTAGCCCACATCGCGCCGCTGATTGAGCAACGCGCGCGCGATCGTCGTCTTTCCGCCGCCCGACGGCGACGACAGGATGACCGGAAACGGGGTCACTCGAGGTTCTCGACCTGCTCGCGGATCCGTTCCAGCTCTTCCTTGATCGACACGACCTCGGCGAGCATGGCGGCGTCGCTGGCCTTGCTGCCGGTGGTGTTCGCTTCCCGGAGCATCTCCTGCAGCACAAACGAGAGCCGCTTCCCGACCGCGTCGCCGCTCTCGTCGTCGAGCGTGTCCCTGAAGGACCGCAGGTGCGACTGAAACCGGTCCAGCTCCTCCGCGACGTCCAGCCGGTCGGCCATGATGGCGATCTCCTGTGCCAGCCTCTGGGGATCCACCGCGACCCCGCCGGCCAGCTCAGCCACCGCGCGCTCGAGCCTGGTCTTCTGCTCCGCCAGCCTGAGCGGGGAGCGCGCGGCCAGCCGCTCGAGCGCGTACTCGATGACGTCGAGCCGCTCGCGAATCGACTGCGCGAGCCTGCCGCCTTCCTCCCGGCGCATCTGCGTCAGAGCCTGCGCCGCCTGGTCGACGATGGCCACCAGTTCCGCGGGAGTACCGCCTGCTTCCTCCACCGTCCCGGTTACGATCACGCCGGGGAGGCGGAGCACCGTCGCGAGATCCAGCCCGGAGGCGAGGCCGTGACGCTCGCCCAGCTCCTTCAGCTGGGCCACGTAGGCCGCGAACCGTGCTTCGTCGATCTGAATCGGCGACTCTTCCGCCCGCTCGATCCGGGCGCTCAGCGAAACGTGGCCCCGCGCGATGTGCCGGCGCAGCGCCTCCCGCACGTCACCCTCCCACGCGCTGAAAGCCGACGGGAGCTTGATGCTGGAGTTGAAGAAGCGGTGGTTCACGGTGCGCACCTCCACCGCGACTCGCGCCTGTCCGACCGTCCCTTCGGCACTGCCGAAGCCGGTCATGCTATTTATCATTAGTGAAGCCCTAAGTTGCTATGATACATACAGTTATTAGTTCCAGAAGTCCCACCGCACGCCATATATCTGGACCTGGCGCACGAGATAGCCCGGTACGATGTCGTGCTGGAATCCGAACATGTTCCGCGTCTGGTAAGTGATAGCCGCCCGCATGATCCGGATCTCCAGCAGGCCGGAGAAGACGTGACTCGGGACCGTGATCTCCGCCGTGCCGCTCCGGGTCGGGAAAGACACGGACGGCCGGTAGTCGTACGCTATCCAGCTGCGCACGCCAAAGTCCCCGCGGGGAAACCGCGACAGCCATTTCGTGGCAAAGTTCAGCTCGACGTGGGTCTGGTACTCCGGGAGATAGCCCTGTCCCGCCTCCCACCGGGTGTAGTACGCATCGACGCCCAATCCGCGCCAGATGGCACCGCGGACCCCGCCGTACGTAGCGGTTCTCGACCGCGCTCCGGAAGCCACGTACGCGGTGTCGTACACGGATGGCGGACGGGTGTGGACCGTGTCGGATCGCACCAGCCCCGCGTACACCCACGGGCCGAGGAGCCGCAGCGCGGCCTCGCCCCGCGCCGAGCGTGAGTCGGGCACGGCCGCGCGGGGTCCTTCGGCCGTCTGCTCCGATACACCTCCGGCGAAGGCGATGAAGGGCAGCGGCGTGAAGCGCAGATTGCCGTCCGTCCGCCGCACGTCGCGCTCGTCGTCGTATTCGGCGAAGACTCCCGCGGCGAGCAGCCTGGTGTTGATCTCCGCTCTCCCGCTGAAGGCGTTGAACGCTTCCCCCTCGTACCGTCGCAGCCGCTCGGTCAGCGTGATCGACGCGCCCCAGCGGTTGAACCCCGCGGTCGCGACGAGCTGCGTCCGCGACCGCGTGGTGTCGGCGGTGTCGGCCACGAAGCCGCGCGATGCGATCTGCTGCGCTGTCGGAGCCGGGCTGGATTCCTTGATCTCGTGCGACGCCGCGATCAGCTCGATCCACGGTCCCGAGCCCACGGCGCCGAACGAACCGCGCAGGTACGCGACGGTGTGCATGGCGTCGTAGGGCGGGATCCCCTGGCCGGGCACGAACGCGTCCTGCGGGTCGCGTCCAAAATGGGTCCGGTTGGCCGTGGCGTCCACGCTCCAGAGCCGGCGGCCGATGCCCACACGCCCGAACAGCGACAGCCCGCCGCCGCCGCCGCCGAAGCGCTGATTCTGCGTGCTCGACTGTTGCGCCGCGAGCTGGAGAGCCTGGCCGCCGTTGTATCGCTTGCCGTAGAACCCGCGATAGATGTCGGTCTCTTCGCTGCCGGTGACCACGTCGGTGCGGGTGTACGGCGTCGTGCGGTCTACGCGCCAGCTGCGCATGTGCACGCGTATCTCCCCGGCCGCGCGCTCGATGGCCAGCTCCTCCAGCGTCCAGATCTGGATCGCCGCGAGGTCGTGCAGACCCGGGTGCCGCGGATCCATGGGATCGAGCTCCACGCCGTCGTAGAAAAAGCGGATCCGCTCGAAGCTGCCGTTGTGCGCCACGGACTGCGGCGTCGCGATCCATCCCGACCGGAAGACGGTGAGCTCGGGGATTCGCGCCAGGAGATCGGTCACGGTGAGCGCGCCGCTGGCGAACAGCTCCTCCCTGTCCCAGCGGTACTGCGGGCCGATGTCGTATGTAGCCGGCGTTCGCAGCCGGCCGATCCCCGCCTTGATCGTGTCGCGCTTCACCGTGTCCGGCGGCATGGTGTCCGGCAGCTCCTTGGGCGGGATCGGCTGCTCGCTCGCGGGCGGCGGCACCACCTGCGCGCGCAGCTGTCCGGGCGCGAGGGCTGTCAAAACGAGCATGAGGGCCCCGGCGAGCGCGCCGAGGCGAACAGGCGTCATGCTTTGCGCTTCAGCTCGCCCGGCCCCGGACGAACTCGACGAACGTTCCAACCGGAACGCCCGTGGGACCCTTCGGCAGGGCGACCAGGTCTGTCTCGGAGTACGCGGTGCCGGCGATGTCGAGGTGGATCCACGGCATTCCTTCCGTGAACTCCTGGAGGAAGAGCGCGGCAGAGGTCGAGCCCGCCGCGCGCCCGCCCGCGTTCTTCATGTCGGCCACGTCCGACTTGATCAGTTCCTTGTACTCGTCCCACAGCGGCAGCGGCCAGCCGGGCTCGCCCGCGCGTTTGCCCGCGTCGATCACCTCGGTGGCAAGCGCGTCGTCGCTGCTGAACACGCCCGTCGCGGTGTGCCCGAGCGCGATCACCACGGCGCCCGTGAGCGTGGCGGCATCCACCGTGACGGCGGGGTTGAATCGCCGCACGTACGACAACAGGTCGGCGAGCACCATGCGACCCTCGGCGTCGGTGTTCACGACCTCGATGTACTTGCCGAGGTGGCTGCGCACGACGTCGCCGGGCTTGAACGCGGTGCCCGAAGGCATGTTCGTCGTCGCGCCGATGACACCGACGACGTTCACCTCCAGCTTCATCCGGCCGATCGCCTCGAGCGCGCCGAGCACACCGGCCGCGCCGCACATGTCGAACTTCATCAACTCCATGTTCTGCGGCGGCTTGATCGATATTCCGCCGGTATCGAAGCAGAGCCCTTTCCCTACGAGCGCGATCGGAGCGGCACCGCTCTTCCCGCCGTTGTACTTCAGCACGATCAGCTTCGGGTCCTGCGGCGTGCCCTGCGCGACGGCGAGGAAGGAGCCCATTCCTTCCTCCTGCATCTCCGTTCTGCCCCACACGGTGATTTCCATCCCGTGCCGGCCTGCGATCTCACCCGCCGTTTCGGCGAGATAGTCCGGTGTGCACAGGTTGCCGGGCATCATCGCCAGGCGCCGCGCGAGCGAATGTCCTTCGCCGAGGGCGAGTCCGTTGGCGAGCCCTCGCTGGGTCGCGGCGGAGTCCGCCGTGGCGATCGCGGCGGTTGCCAGTTGCGCGCGCCGCTCGTTCTCAGGCGGCTGCGTCCGGGTCTCGGTGTAATCCCACGCACCGGCCGCCAGGCCGAGAGCGACGGCTTCTACCTCGCGCTCGCTCAGCTCCCCGCCGTACCACGTCAGCTCCGGAATGCCGAGCTTGTTGGCCTGTCTCGCGGCGATCGCGGCGGCCCGGCGGAGCGCGCCCGTTCGGTCGGACACGGCGCCCAGACCGACGAGGAGGACCATGCGCGGGCCCGTCGCTCCGCCGGAGAGCAGCATCGTCTCGTCCCGCGCGCCGCGGAAGTCGCGGTTGCCCGTCGCGCGCGCGATCGCGCCGCCGAGCGCGCCGTCCAGCTCCCTGGCCTGCTCCGTGAGCTCGGTGGTGTCGTCGAGCGCGAGCGCCAGCAGCGGCGCCTTGTGGGAGGCGAGGCCCCCGCCGGCGAGGGAGATCGCGGGAATCAAGCTTTCATCCCCGCGACGATCGCCTCACCGAAGTCGGAGGTCGAGACTTCGGTCGAGCCCGGCATCTGCCGCGCGAGGTCGTACGTAACGCGCTTCCGCTTGATGGCGTTCTCCACTCCGCTGACGATCAGCGCCGCCGCTTCGTTCCATCCCATGTAGTCGAACATCATCACACCCGAGAGGATCACCGAGCCGGGGTTGATCTTGTTCTTGTTGGCGTACTTGGGCGCCGTGCCGTGGGTCGCCTCGAAGACGGCCAGCCCGTCGCCGACGTTGCCGCCCGGCGCGATTCCCAGTCCGCCCACCTGCGCGGCCGCGGCGTCGGAGATGTAATCGCCGTTGAGATTGGGCGTCGCGAGCACCGCGTACTCCGACGGCCTGAGCAGCAGCTGCTGAAACATCGAGTCGGCGATCCGGTCCTTGACGATCACGCAGTCCGCCCGCGTAGCGTCGCCCTTCAGGTCCGCCTCGGCGCACGCCAGTCCGGCGAACTCGTCCTTCGCGAGCTCGTAACCCCAATCGCGGAACGCGCCCTCGGTGAACTTCATGATGTTGCCCTTGTGCACGAGCGTCACTGACTCGCGGGCTTTCTCGATGGCGTACCGGATGGCCATGCGGATGAGGCGCTTGGAGCCGAACTCCGACATCGGCTTGATGCCAATCGCGGAATTCTCGCGCATGTCCTTCTTCAATTCCTTCTTGATGAAATCGCGCAGCTTGTTCGCCTCGTCGCTGCCCGCCTTCCACTCGATGCCGGCATACACGTCCTCCGTGTTCTCCCGGAAGATCACGATGTTGATCTTCTCCGGCTCTTTCACCGGCGCGCCCACGCCCTCGAAGTAGCGCACCGGCCGAATGCAGGCGTACAGGTCGAGCACCTGCCGGAGTGTGACGTTGAGGGAGCGGATGCCGCCGCCGACCGGCGTTGTCAGCGGTCCCTTTATTGAAACACGGAATTCCTGGAGAGCGTCCACCGTTTCCTGCGGCAGCCAGTCTTTGTGTTGCGTGAACGCTTTCTCGCCGGCGAACACTTCCATCCAGGCGATCTTCCGCTCCCCGCCGTAGGCCCTCTCGATCGCGGCGTCGAACACGCGCTGCGACGCCCGCCAGATGTCGGGGCCCGTGCCATCGCCCTCGATGAAGGGGATGATGGGGTTGGACGGGACGGAAAGCTTGCCGTCGCGCCAGCCGATCTTTTCGCCGCCGGTGGGGACGGTCGAGAGCTTGTACGTGGCCATGATCCGTGTGCTGATGGGACGATTTGCGGGACTGATCCGTGGCGCCAAAGCTAGCCGCGGAATGCAACTCACGCCACGCGGGTCACGGCAACTGGGCGTGTATGCGCGTCGGCGAACGATGAGTCCAGGGAAGCTGCGCTGCGCTACGGTCGGGCATGCCGAGTTGCCACGATGAGCCGAGGAGGGTGATACTATGGGCATGCCAGCAACCGCTGGATGGACTGTCGAGGAGCTATGGAAGATTCCCGACGACGGCGAACGCCGGGAGATCATCGACGGCGAGCTTTTCGTGAGCCCGTCGCCGGCCTGGTCGCACCAGTACATCGCGGACGACTTGGCGCGCTCGCTTCACGATTATCTGCGGCGGCACCGAATCGGGAAGGTTCTGACGGCACCGGCTGACGTCGTGTTCGGACCGCGCACGCTGGTACAGCCCGACATTCTCGTGGTGCCGCTCGTCGAAGGGCGGCCGCCGCGCGATTATCAGGACGCCGGCCGGCTCCTTGTTGCGGCCGAAGTGTTGTCGCCGGGGACAGCGAGACGCGACCGCGGGGTGAAGCGATTGCTCTATCAACGCGAGAACGTCGCGGAATACTGGATCGTGGACGGCGACGCGCGGCTGATCGAGCGCTGGCTCCCCGGCGACGAGCGGCCTGAGGTCATCACCGGTCGGCTGGAATGGCATCCGTCGGGAGCCGTTGACCCGTTCGTCCTGGAAGTCCAGGAATTGTTCGCGTCGGCCGGAGAGTAATCGCCGCGCTTTCCCAGGCTGCGTGCTACGCAGGCGAGGCCCGCGATTGTTGAAGTACCCGGGACGAGAATCGAACTCGTAAGGCCCAAGGGCCGCGGGATTTTGAGTCCCGTGCGTCTGCCAGTTCCGCCACCCGGGCGACGTACTGCAATCTACAACAGCCAGCTAGCAGCTAGCAGCGAACTACCAGTTACGGCTGCGGTGGACGCCCGGGTCGGCGCTGCGGCGGGCGCACGACGCCGCGCTGCCGCATCGCCTCGCCGCGCTGGCGCATCCCCTCGATCCGGCTGCGCAGCTCCCCCTGCAGCCCGAGGTACTTCGCGCGCTGCACCGGCGTCAGGAATCGCGCGAGATCCCGCTGCTCCTGCTCGGTTATGGCCACGCGCTCGCGGTGCACGGCCATGATCTGGTCGAGCAGCGACGCCACGCGCTGCTGGTCCGCCGCGGCACCGGGCGAGAGCTGTTGCCGCAGATCGCGCCGCAGGCGCATCTCGCGCTGCAGCAGATCCCGCCGGCGCAGCTCGAACCGGCCTTCGGTTTCCTGTAGCTGCTGCGCCTGCGCGTCGCTCAGCTGCAGCCGCTCCTTCACGACGGCGGCAATCCGCTGGCGAACCTGACTCTCGAGCGCCGCGCGGCGCTGCGCGGCGACGCTGTCTCCCGCCGGACGCTGCCGCGGGACCTGCGCGCTCGCGGCGGAAGCCGCGGAGAGCAGGCCGGCGAAAACGATTGCTCCAAGCTTCGACGACATCACAGGTCCTCCTGCTCGACAGGCAGTATAGGCTCGATCGCCAAAGACGCCGGCTCCTCGCCGGGCATGGCCTCGAGCGCGGAGACTTCGCTCAGGAGCGCCAGCAGGTCGTCGTCCCCGAGCTGGCTCATGTCGCCGCCGAGCGCGAGCTGCACCGGAGCCCCCACTCCCCGCGATTCGACGGCCCGAGCCGGCGCGATCGCGCCGGCCTGATCGGGGGCCGTGACGGCGACCGCCGCGGGCGCTTCGGTCGTGGCCGGCGATGACCCTCGCAGCGACCAGATGCCGAGCGCACCGATCACAGCCACCAGCGACAGACTTCCGATCCTGGCAACCCGCGTCGCCGGCGCCCTGCGCGCGGCGAGCCGCTGCGCGGTGGATGCCTGCACCGCGGCGGCGATGCGCGCCGTGTCCATCGCCGGCGCCAGCCGCATCGCCGCCCGCGCGGTGCGCAAAAGCTCCACCTCGGCGGCGCACTCGGCGCATGCACGCACGTGCTCCTGCACGCGCGCGACCTCGCCGGCCGGGAGCGTCCCGCTCACCAGCTCGGGCAGCACGTCTCTGATCTCGCCGTTCACGCAGTCATTCATCGCTCAAGTACTCCTTTACCGCACGCATCGCGTTGTGGTAATGCACCCGCGCGGCGCCCTCGGTAGTTCCGACGACCTCCGCAATCTCCCTGTACGTCAGCCCCTCCGAGACGCGCAGGGTGAAAACCTCGCGCTGAGTCGGAGACAGTCGCTCAATCGCTTCCCTCACTTGCTGCTCGGTCTCGGCCGCAACCATCGTGTCCAAGGCCGTGAACTCGGTCGCCGCGCTCGAATCCGTGACCGGCACCGACGCGGGCGCCCGCCTAGCGGCGCGCCGGCGATCCAGCACCAGCCGCCGCTCGATCGTGAACAGCCAGGTGCGCAGCGCGCTGTCGCCGCGAAACGAGTGCAGCGATCCGAACGCGCGCACGAACGTGTCCTGCACCAGCTCCTCGACGTCGTCGCTCTCGCCGAGGTTTACCGCGAAACGGGCGAGGGCATCGCTGTGGCGGCTGACGATGGCCGTGGCCGCCGTCGGATCGCCGCGCTTCCACCTGTCGATGAGGTCGCGATCGCCAGCCTCCGCCGGCAGGTATGCCTCGCTCATTAGCGGACAACTTATAGACGGAGCCATTTGGTCGGTGTTAGGCGGAGCGAGCTATTGGCTATTGGCTGTTGGCTATTAGCTGTGTCCCATGGGACGCTGGTGTCCCGTGATTGTTAAGGGTCTGCGCGCGTAAGTATGTTCGGCCGTATGATCGAGGCCATTGCCCACCGCGGATCTCACTCTGTACACCCGGAAAACACCATCGGCGCCGTGCTGGCGGCCGTGGATGAGGGCGCCGACGGCGTGGAGATAGACGTGCACGCGACGCGCGACGGGGTCGTAAGCGTGCACCACGATTTCTTTCCGCGGGGCAGGAGCGGCGACCGGCGGCTCGCGTCCCGGCCGATCGCGGATCTCTCCTTCGCTGAGCTCCAGACGTTCGATCTCGGCGGCGGCGAGCGCATTCCTTCGCTGCAGGGTCTCCTCGAGGCGCTGGCCGGGCGGGCGCGACTGTACGTCGAGATCAAGGGCCGCGGCTGCGAGGAGCTGCTCGCGGCCATCCTTTCCGTGGATTCCAACGCGGCGGTCCACAGCTTCGATCACCGGGCGGTCTCCCGCATGGCGGAGCTCGCTCCGTCGATCAGGCGCGGCGTGCTCCAGGGGAGCTACATGGTGGACAACTGTGTCGGCCTCCGGTCGGCCTCGGCTACCGATCTCTGGCAGCACTTCGAGCTGATCGATGCGGGGCTCGTGGGAGAGGTGCACGGCTGCGGCGGGCGCGTGATCGCCTGGACGGCCAACGAGGAGCGGGATTGGGAGCGGCTCGCCGAGGCGGGCGTGGACGCCATCTGCACCGACCACGTCGCGCGCTTGGTGCGCTGGCGCGATCGCGGCCGGTCCTAGCTCGCACCGCCCCGCACCCCTGCGTATTATCCCAGTGCGGTCGCCCGTCTGCGGCCGCGCCACCGTCCAACCTCCAGGAGACGTCTTAGTGAGGCAATTACTTCTTGGCGCGTGCGCCGCGCTGACGTTGGCATGCGCGGGGCGCACTCCGCCCCCCGCGACGACGCCGGGGACGCGTACGGCGGGCGACACCGGCCAGCGCAGCGTGGCGACCACGCTGTCCGCGCCGAACGCGAATCCGTTCCCCAGCACGTACGTGCCGTTCCCCTCACGCCCGACCGTGATCCGGAACGCGACCATCATGACGGCTGCGGGACCGACCATCCGCAACGGCTCGATCCTGCTGCGGGACGGCAAGATCGTCGAGGTTGGAGCCACCGTGAACGCGCCCGCCGACGCCGTGGTGATCGACGGCTCGGGCAAGTACGTCACGCCCGGGCTCATAGACACGCACTCGCACATCGGCGCGGGCGGCGCTCCCGGCGGACAGGGTGTTCTGCTCAACGACGTCAACGAAGCCACGTCGCCGGTGACGGCGCACGTCTGGATCGAGCACAGCATCTGGCCGCAGGATCCACAGCTGCCGCGCGTGCTCGAGGGCGGAGTCACGACGATTCAGGTGCTGCCGGGCTCGGCCAACCTGATCGGCGGACGGAGCGCCGTGATCAAGCTCGTGCCATCGCGCACGGTCCAGGGGATGAAGTTCCCGGGCGCGAAGTACGGGCTCAAGATGGCGTGCGGTGAAAACCCGAAGCGCGTGTATGCGTCGCGCGGGCCCTCTACGCGAATGGGGAACGTCGCCGGGTATCGCGCGGCGTGGATCGGCGCGGAGCGGTATCGCCGCACGTGGGACAACTGGCTTGCCAAACGCACGGGCGACGCGCCCAATCGCGATCTCGGCAACGAGACGCTCGCCGAAGTGCTGCGCGGCAACATCCTGGTGCACAACCACTGTTACCGCGCGGACGAGATGGCGCAGATGATCGACATCGCGAAGGAGTTCGGCTACAGCATCCGCTCCTTCCACCACGGCGTGGAGGCGTACAAGATCGCCGACATCCTGGCGCGCGAAGGGATCGCGGCCTCGCTCTGGGCCGACTGGGGCCTGTTCAAGGTAGAGGCGATGGATGCGGTGAAGGCCAACATCGCGCTGGTGGACCGCGCGGGCGCGCGGGCGATCGTGCACTCGGACGACGCGTCCGGGTCGCAGCGGCTCAATCAGGAAGCGGCGAAGGCGATGGCCGCCGGCAACCAGGCGGGCATCCCCGTCACCGAGGACCAGGCAATCAAGTGGGTCACGATCAACGCCGCCTGGGCGCTCGGGCTCGAGGACCGCGTCGGCTCCCTCGAGCAGGGCAAGAACGCGGACGTAGTCCTGTGGTCCGGAAATCCGTTCAGCGTGTACTCGAGGCCGGAGAAAGTGTGGATCGACGGCGCGATGCTGTTCGACCGGCTCGATCCGAACCAGCAATGGCGCACCGATTTCGAGCTCGGGTACGTGCCGCGGAGGGAACTGCGATGACCAGCACCAACATTGCGAGATTGGCGCGCGGCGTCGCCGCGGCGGCATTGCTTACGGCCGCCGGCATGGCGGGCGCGCAGACCATTGCGATCACAGGCGGCAGGGTCTTCCCTGTCAGCGGCCCGGTGATCGAAAACGGAACGGTAGTGATTCGTGACGGAAAGATCGTCGCGGTCGGAGCCGGAGTCGCGGTCCCCGCGGGCGCGCGCGTCATCGACGCCACCGGCAAGTGGGTGACGCCGGGACTCATCAATTCCGCGAGCCAGCTCGGTCTGAGCGAGATCGGCTCAGTGCAGGCCACGCGCGACGCTTCGGCGCGCTCCGAGAACCAGATCGCCGCCGCGTTCACCGCGTGGGAAGGATTCGACCCGCAATCGGTGCTGCTCGCCCCCGCGCGTGACGAAGGCATTACCAGCGTGATGGTGTTCCCCACCGGTGGCCTCATCTGGGGCCAGGGCGCTTTCGTGACTCTGACCGGCGGCTCCCTCACCGATCACATCACCCGCGCGCCGGTGGCGATGTTAGCACAGATCGGGAACGCCGGTCAGGCGGGAACCGGCGCGAGAGCGCAGCACCTCCTGCGGCTGCGCGAGCTGTTCGAGGATGTGCGCGCTTATCGCGACAACCGCCGCGCGTACGATCGGGCGGAGACGCGGGAGTTCGCGGCGAGCAGGAAGGATCTGGAAGCGATGATCCCCGTCCTCGAAGGGCGTCTCCCTCTGATAGTGGCGACGCACAAAGCCAGCGACATCGAGGCCACGCTCCGGCTCGGCCGCGAGTACGGCCTGCGGCTGATGCTGGCCGGCGCGGACGAGGGTTGGAAGGTCGCGAGCCAGATCGCGGCCGCGGGCGTGCCGGTGTTCACCGGCGCGATGAACAACATTCCCGGCAGCTTTTCCTCGCTGGGGAGACGGCAGGACAACGCCGCGCTGCTCCGGCGCGCCGGCGTCGAAGTGCTGTTGATCGGCAATGCGGGCGGCGGTGGCGCCGACGAGCCGTTCAACGTCCGCAACATCAAGCAGGAGGCGGGCAACGCAGTCGCGTACGGCATGTCGTGGGACGATGCCCTGCGCGCTGTGACGTTGGCGCCCGCGCAGGTGTTCGGCGTGGCAGAGCGGACCGGATCGCTGCAGGCCGGCCGCGACGCCGACGTCGTTGTCTGGAGCGGCGACCCGTTCGAGTTCACGACACGTGCGGAGCACGTGTTCGTGCGCGGCGTGGAGCACGACGTCAGGACGAGGCAGGAGCTGTTGACGGAGCGGTACAAGACGCTGCCGCCGGCGAGGTGGGAGCCGTAGGGGGGTGACTAGTGACTAGTAACCGCAGGACCCTGGGTTGAAACGGCGCGTCTTCGGACGCGCCGTTTTTCTTACCTGCCGTCGAAGGCCGACGCTGGCATGTTCATCGGTCGCAGTATCTCTCTGAAACGCGGGTCCTTCCGAGCCGCTTCGAATATCGGGTCGCTCGCAACTGTGGTTGCGGTAAGGCCGATGACGCGCTTTTTCACGGCGCGATCGAGGAACGCGAGGGCGTTGTCGATCTCGCCCAGGCCGGCGTAAGCGACAGCCAGAGGAAACAGCACGCGGTCGTCGTCTATGCGGCTGCGCAGCGAGGCCACGTCGGCGCGCGCCGCCTGTCCCCTGCCGCACAACGCGTAGATCCGCGCTCTCTCCCCGATGTTCGTCGGGTTGGAGCTGTCGTTGGCCACGGCGGCATCGGAATGACGCAGCGCCGTAGCGCAATCGCCGAGTGATTGCGCGGACACCGCGATGACGCGGTGAACGATCGAGAGATCCGACCCGAGCTCCAGCGCCCTCCTGCTTTCGGTCAGCGACTCGGTCGTGCGGCCGGCCGCGTACAGCGCGTATGCGTAGGCGATCGCCGGAATCGGCGCGAGCGGATCCAACGCCGTCGCCGCGCGCATCTGCGCGAGTGATTCGTCCATCCGGCCCGTGTGATACAGGTACTCGCCGTACCACTGATGCGCGGTCGAGTTGCGCGGGTCGAGTATCGTCGCGCGCCGATATGCCTCCTCGGCTTCCGCCCAGCGCCACGAATGCACCCGGGACAGCCCCAGCGCCGAATACGCTTCGGCAATGGTGCTGTCGAGCGCGAGGGCGCGGCTCGCGGCCTGCTCGGTCCGGCGGCGCGCCTCGTCCAGAGGAAAGTCCACGTACTCCGGCAGCAGGGCGTAGGTGATCGCGATTCCGGCGTACGCCCGGGCGAAGGTCGGGTCCTTGGCCGCGGCCTGCTCGAACAGCTCGCCCGCGGCCGGGAGATTACGCCGGTGCCACTGATACCTGCCGCGCAGATACAGGTCGTACGCCAGCAGGTCCTGCGTTCCCGCGTCCGCCACGACGGGAGTCGATCCCCCACCGCCCAACCGCACGCGCAACGCAGTCGCGATCGCGCGAGCGACGTCCTCCTGCACCGCGAATACGTCCTTGACCTCACGCTCGTAGCTCTCCGACCAGAGACTGAGCCCGTCCGCGACGTTGGTCAGCTGCACGAACAGCCTGAGCCGGTTGCCCGAGCGGCGCACCCGGCCCTCGAGCACGGCGTCCACCTTCAGCTTGTCGCCGATCGCTCGCACGTCGGTGCTCTCGGCGCCCTTGAACGTGAACGTCGACGTGCGGGACGCGACCTGCAGACCGGGTATCTTGCCGAGAGCGGTGCTCAGCTCGTCGCTCATCCCGTCGGAGAAGTATTCATCCTGCTGGTCGCCACCGGCGTTGAGGAATGGAAGCACGGCGATGGACCGCACGGCCTGCGGCTCGCTCGCGCCGAAGCCAAAATCGAGCTGCGGCGCCAACAGCAGCGCCGCGCCGAGAAGCACCGCGGAGATCACGGCGACGGTGGCGACCCACGGCTGCGCCTTGCGCCACTGCGTCTTCCTGCCTGCCGGAATGTCCGCTCCGCTGGTGAGGCCGGAAGCGAGCAGCGCGTCGAGCGTGTTCACCAGCTCCTCCGCCGTCTGCGGCCGGTCCGCCGGCCGCTTGGCCAGACAGCAGGTGACCAGCGCGGCGAGGGTGTGCGGAGTCGTCGGACGCCTGCGCTCGATGGGCTCGGGCGTCTCCGCGATCTGGGCGGCGATGAGCGCGCCCGCCCCACGACCTACGAACGGGGGCTGCCCCGCGATCATCTCGTACGCCAGGATGCCCCAGGAGTAGATGTCGGTCCGCGCGTCGATGCCCGGATCCGCGGCGGCCTGCTCCGGAGACATGTACGCGGGCGTCCCCACGGCCATGCCGCGCGTTGTGAGATTCTCGGCCCCCGGCTGGGTGGTCGATGCGCTCAACGCCTTGGCCACGCCGAAGTCGGTGACGACGGCCGAGCCGCTCGTGAGCAGCACGTTCTCGGGCTTGATGTCCCGGTGCACTACGCCCTGCCGGTGGGCGTACGCCAGCGCGGTCGCTACGTCGCGCAGAATGCGGATGCATTCCGCCAGCGGCAGCTCGCCCTTCTTCGTGAGATACTCGCGCAGCGATTCCCCGTCCACGAACGGCATCGTGAAGAACGGGAGTCCGGATATCTCGCCGGTGGCGTGCAGCGGAACGATGTGCGGGTGCTGCAGCCGCGCGGCGAGCTGGATCTCGCGGTTGAAGCGCTGCACGCTGACGGCCGCGGCCATGTCCGGCGGAAGGACCTTCACCACGACGTCGCGCCCGAGCGACAGGTCGTGGGCCACGAACACGCGGGACATCCCCGCGCCCGACAGCTCGCGGTCTATGCGGTAGGAGTCGCCGAGCGTGGTCTGAAGTTGTTCCTTTAGATCTTGCGGCAGGCTCTCGGCTCCGTGGGTGTCGCTTAAGTGTAGGCGACGAATCGCTGTGAAGCCAAGACTACTTCGACCGACTCAAGCCACTAGACCGCCGGAGGTGGCTCCGCGCTGTCGGCCGGCGGCGTCGCCGTTCTGGACAGCTGCGCTTCGAGTCGCGCGGCCTCGGCCTCGCGCTCGGCCAGCGTCGCGGTCAGGCGCGCCTTCGTGTCGGCGTCGAGCTGCGAGCCGCTCTGCTCGGCGCGGAAGATGGCGTAGCCGAGCGCCTGCGCCGCGCGGTCGGCCAGCTGCCGCTCGCGAAACGCGTCCACGCGGACCTTCCCTTCCTCGAGCGCGCCCTGCGTCGCCTTTCCGGCCTTCTCGAGCACGTCCTGCATCGCCTTGCCGGCGCTGTCGAGCTCACGCTTCAGGTTATCCCAGACTGCCATGGATGGATCCTCTGTGGGGAGATGAGGGGAGTACGCTGAAACACCGGGGAAAGTTACAGAGTGGTGACTAGTGACCAGTGACTAGTCACTGGTCACCACTTGCCGACGAATCCAGCCTGAACACAAACGGCTGCTGCACGATCTGCCGCACCGCCTTCCCGCCGATCTTCGCGGGCGAGAACCGGTGACGCGGAAGCACCTCGCGAACGGCTGCCGCGAATGCCGAGTTGGTCGATTCCATGATCTTGATGCTGCCCGGCTCGACGCGGCCGTTCGCGCCGACGACGAACTGCACCACTACGCGCCCGGTCATCCCCAACGCGCGCATCGAATTGGGATATTCCGGCGTGGGGTTTCCGCCCGACGGCGACGCCGCCTGCTCGACCTGGAATTCGAAATACGGCTGGTTGCTTAGTCCGCCGACCGTGCCCTTGCTGTCAGCGTCGCCGGTTCCGCCCGCGACGCCCCTGGAGCTGCCGCCGGCCACGCCCTTGCCGCTGAAGTCAGCCTCGTTGGTCACGGCCGCGGAGAGATCGACCTTCGGTATGGAGATGGGGATGTTCACCGGCGCCTGGACGATCTGAAACCCCTTGGGCGGGGCGGGCGCTTCGACGCGCGCCGCCGCAGGGGCCTTTGGCGAAGCAGCCTTCACGGGCTCCGGCGCCTTCGGCTTGGGCTCCTCCGGCTTCGGCTTGGGCTCCTCCGGCTTCGGCTCCTCCTTCTTCACCTCGACGTAATTCAGCTTCTCCTCGCGCGCCTTCTCCATCGCGTCGGAGCGCGCGTTGGCGGTGGCTACGACGGCAAAAAACAGCAATGCGAGATGCAGCGTCACACTCACGGCGGTCCCCGCGGTTTTTCGCTGCTTTTTTGGCTTCGATTCGAGCAGAGTGGTGAACATTCCCCCCCCTTTGGGCCCCCGGGTCACCCTGCAATACGATCCAGTGAGCACCCCCTCATAACGCACTATCGGTGCCAAAATCGGCTGAAAAAAAAGCCCCCCGGGGTGCTACCTAAATCGAGGTACGGGGCCGACTTTGTGTCAATCGAAAACCCCGGTGGAAGCGGCGCTCCGCCGCTATCACTGATTCGCTCACCGATCGCTCCGGCGACACACACCTTCCCGATCATGATGCTTCGCTCGAAGGCACGTGTACTGTTGGTCCTGTCCGCCCTGTTGGCGCTCACCGCCATCGCGCCCGCGACGGCGGGAAGTTGGAGCTCGCTGTCGGCCCAGGAGACCACCGCGGTCGACGCAGGCTCGCTGCCCGCCCCGCTCCCCATCGAGGGTCAGCAACCGGAAGCGGCCACCGAGCCGGCGACAGGCTTCATGGCAGCGGCGGACCGCGCCATGGGCCGGGTGAACTCCGTCATCGGCGCCGTGTTCTTCTACGACATCCTGTTCTGGGACGACACGCACACGCTGCCGCTGGTCGTGTTCTGGCTGGTGGTCGCGGCGGTGTTCCTCACGTTCCGGATGGGGTTCATCAACTTCCGCGCGTTCGGGCACGCGCTGACCGTGACCGCCGGGAAATACACCGATCCACGGCAGACCGGCGAGGTCTCGCACTTTCAGGCGCTGACCACGGCGCTGTCCGCTACCGTCGGCCTCGGAAACATCGCCGGCGTCGCGATCGCCATCAGCATCGGCGGTCCGGGCGCCACGTTCTGGATGATCATCGCGGGGCTGATCGGCATGACCTCGAAGTTCACGGAGGTCACGCTCGGCCAGCAATATCGTGAAGTCCGCCCCGACGGCCGGATCATGGGCGGCGCGATGTTCTATCTGTCGAAGGGCCTCGCGGAAAAAGGCATGGCGAAGTTCGGCAAGGTGCTGGCCGTCATGTTCGCGATCCTCTGCATCGGCGGCTCATTCGGCGGCGGCAACGCGTTCCAGGTCAACCAGTCGCTGAACGCGATCCAGGAGCAGGCGCCGTTCCTCGCGGCGAACCCGTGGATATACGGGCTGTTCATGGCCGTGCTGGTCGGGATCGTGATCATCGGCGGCATCCGGCGCATCGCCCATGTGACCGAGAAGCTCGTTCCGTTCATGATCGGCATCTACGTACTCGCCTCGATCTACATTCTGATCGTGAATGCCGGGGCAATTCCGGCGGCGTTCGGCGCGATCGTGCAGCAGGCGTTCTCGCCCGATGCGGCGTATGGCGGAATCATCGGAACGCTCGTGGTGGGGTTCCAGAGAGCGGCATTCTCCAACGAAGCAGGCGCCGGTTCGGCCGCGATCGCGCACTCGGCGGCGAAGACCGAGTACCCGGTACGGGAAGGAATCGTCTCGCTGCTCGAGCCGTTCATCGACACGGTGGTCGTCTGCACCATGACCGCCCTGGTCATCGTCATCACGGGCGCCTACAACAATCCCGCCTACGCCGATCTCGTCGCCAACAGCAAGGGCGCGGCGCTGACATCACGCGCCATGGGCGAGCACCTGAGCTGGTTCCCGTACATCCTCTCCGCGTCGGTCATGATGTTCGCGTACTCGACGATGATCTCCTGGTCGTACTACGGGGAGCGGTGCTGGGCGTGGATGTTCGGCGACGGGACGTCGCAGATCTACCGCATCCTGTTCTGCATCTTCGTCTTCCTCGGCTCGATCATAACGTCCACCCAGGTCCTGAACTTCGGCGACCTGATGATTCTGGGAATGGCGTTTCCCAACCTGCTGGGTGTGTACTTCCTGCACGGCAAGGTGAAGGACGAGCTGGATGTGTACTGGGGCAAGTACAAGCGGGGGGAGCTCGCCCGATACAGGTAACCGCCGGATAGCAGTCAACAAAAAGCCCCCGCCGATGCCGGCGGGGGCTTTTTTGTTCGCTCGCTTTTACGCGGCGGTCTCTTTCTCGGGGTACACGCTCACCTTGAAGCGCGTCTTGTTCTTGTGCTCGAACTTCACCACGCCGTCGATCAGCGAGTAAATCGTGAAGTCGGTGCCTAGGCCGACGTTGCGTCCCGGGTGCCACTTCGTGCCGCACTGGCGCACGATGATGTTCCCCGCGACGACGCGCTCGCCGCCGAACTTCTTGATCCCGCGGTACTGCGGATTGCTGTCGCGTCCGTTGCGGGACGAGCCTACGCCCTTTTTATGTGCCATATGTTCGCTCGATCAGCCGAGTTTGATGTCGTTGATGCGGACTTCGGTGAAGCCCTGCCTGTGTCCCTGCTTGCGCGCGTAGTTCTTCCGGCGCTTGAACTTGAAGACGACGATCTTGTCGGCGCGACCGTGCTTGACGATCTCGCCCGTGACGGCCGCGCCCTTGAGCGCCGGCGTGCCGAGCTTGACGGTGTCGCCGTCGGTGCCGAGGATCACGTCATCGAACTTTATCTTGCTTCCCGGCTCGCCTTCGACGGTCGGGATGCGAATGCTCTTGCCCGGCTCGGCACGGAACTGCTTGCCGCCGGTGCGGATGATTGCGTAAGACATGAGGCCAGTTGCGGTTAGGAAATCGTGCAGCCTTTAAAAATAGTGAGGTTTTGGGTTTTGCACAACGGGGATGGGTGACTGGTTGTAGGTGATGGGTTCTGGTCAACGACGGGCAACGGGTGACCGGTTGTTGGTTACCCGAAACCCTTCACCGATCACAGGGTTGTTAACTATCACGTACGACCTAAGACCAGTCACCATCCCCTGTGGTGCCGGCAGTCACCGTTTGTAAATCCGCCCTCCCTTCATCACGAATGTCACGCGCTCCAGCGCCTGAATGTCCGCCAGCGGGTTGCCGGGGACCGCGATTATGTCGGCCAGGAGTCCGGGCGTGAGTCTGCCGCGGTCGGTCGTGCCGAGCAGATCGGCCGCGTTGATAGTTCCTGCCTGGATAGCGCCGAGCGGGGTCATCCCGCGGTCAACGAGCGTCTTGAACTCCCGGATGGCATGCTCGTGCGGGATGACGGCAGCGTCCGTGCCAAAGGCGATCTTGACTCCCGCCCTGATCGCGCGCGTGACGTTCGCCCGCGCAATCGGCAGGATCGACTCCGCCTTCGATCGGAGCAGCGGCGGAAGAATTCGCAGATCAATCGAATCCGCCAGGTAGGTCGTCGGCACCAGGTAGGTCCCGCGCTGCTTCATCAGGCTGATCGCTTCGTCGTCGAGCATCGAGCCGTGCTCGATCGACGCTACGCCGGCACGCACCGCGGCGATGATTCCCTGCGTCCCGTGCGCGTGCGCCGCGACCTTCACGCCGTGGCGGGCGGCTTCCTCGACGATCGCGCGCATCTCCGCGTCGGAGAACTGCTGCGCCCCGACGCTCTCCTCGAAGGACAGGACTCCGGCTGTCGCGCAGATCTTGATGACCTTGGCGCCGTACTTGAGCTGCTGGCGTACCGCTTCCACGGCTTCGTCCGGGCCGTCGGCGATTCCCGTCACGGTCGAGCCCTCGAGCACGCCGGGCTTCCATCCGGTATGGTCGCAATGTCCGCCGGTAATCCCGAGCGAGTGTCCGGCGGGAACGATCCGCGGCGCGTCGATCCACCCGGCGTCCGACGCCCGCATGAGCGCGACGTCGGCGAAGCCCGCTGATCCGACGTCTCGTACCGTGGTGAACCCGGACTGAAGCATGAGCCGCGCGTTCCTGACGCCGCGCACGGTGACGTCGGCGTCGGTCTCGCGCGCGGGCCGCACGTACGAGCCCGCCTCGAGGTTGCTCGTCAGGTGCGTGTGCGCGTCGATCAGCCCGGGCAGCAGAGTCACGTCGCCGAGGTCGATCACGCGCGCGCCGACGGGAACGGCCGAGTTGGTCACGGAGCTGATCCGGTCGCCGGTGACCGTGATGACCGGGTTCTGGACGATGTTGCCGGTGCCTACGTCGAGCATGCGGGCGGCCCGGATGACCGTCACCGAGTCCCGGAAGGCTTGGGCATCCACGCCGGCGGCGGTTACCGCCAGGCAGGCAGCAAGAGCGGCGATTTTGCTGAACGAGGGCATCAGGAATTCGCTGGATTGAGTGAGCGCCAAAGATCGTCAAGCGCGGCCCGCCCGGCAACTTCAGGCCCTGGTCACTAGTGACTCGTCACTAGTCACTAGTCACTAGTCACCAGCCAGTCGAGCTCTACGCCAGCGCGTACAGCTCCGTCACATCCCGCCCCTGCGCCTTCATCACGATCTTGAACTCATCCGGCTTGAGCAGCGGATCGTCCCGCAGCTCGAGGGCGAACCGCGCGTTCTTCTCCATCTTCTTGAGCAGGTCCTTCTCCTCCTTCAGCACGTACAGCGCGACGTCGGGGTGCAGCTTCACCACCACGTTCTCGCGCTTCCCTTCCAGCACCATCCGCTTCACCGAGCGCTCCATCCGCCGCACGATCGTCTCGGGCGTGAACACGCGGCCCGTACCGTCACAGGTGGGACACGCCTCGGTCATGCTCTGATAGTGTGATTGCCGCACCCGCTGCCGCGTCATCTCGATCAAGCCGAGGTCACTGACCGCGAACGCCTTGGTGCGCGCGCGATCCCGCGCAAGCTGCTGCCGCAGCTCCTGCAGCACGCGCTCGCGGTTCGACTTCGTCTCCATGTCGATGAAGTCGCACACGATGATCCCGCCCACGTCCCGCAGCCGGATCTGCCGCGCGATCTCCCGCGCGGCCTCGGTATTCGTCTTCAGGATCGTCTTCTCCGGGTCCTTCTTCCCGGTGTAGCGCCCCGAATTCACGTCGATCGAGACCAGCGCCTCGGTGGGCTCGATGATGATGTAGCCCCCCGACTTCAGGTCGCACCGCCGCTTGAACAGGTTCCGGATCTCAGCCTCGATCTTCATCTGATCGAACAGCGGCACCTTGTCCTCGTACAGCTTCACGCGCTCGACCAGCTCCGGCGACATCCCCTTCAGGTACTCGACGATCTCGTTGTACACCTGCCGCGAGTCAACCGTCAGGCTGTCCACCTTCGCGCTGAACACGTCCCGCACCAGCCCGCGCGTCAGCCCCGTCTCCCGATGGATCAGCGCCGGCGCGCGCGTGAAGTGCGTCTTGCGCTTGATCTTCTTCCACTGCGCCATGAGCGACTGCAGCTCCCGCTGCAGCATCTCGGCGGTCACGTCCTCGCCGACGGTGCGCACGATCACGCCGCCCGACTTCTCGGGGAGCGCCGCCGCGACCATCTCGCGCAGCCGCTGCCGCTCCGGGCCGGGGCCGATCTTCCGGCTGACGCCTACCTTCGACGCTCCGGGGATGTAGACCAGGAAGCGCCCGGCCAGGGAGATCTGCGCCGTGACGCGCGGACCCTTGGTCGAGATCGGCTCCTTGGAGACCTGCACCAGGATCTCCTGGCCGCGCTTGAGCAGATCCTGGATCTGCGGCTCGCCCTTCGAGCCGTTCCGTTTGCCATTGGAGCCGTCGGCGCCCCTCGCGCCCTTCTCGGGCTTCTCGTTGTCCGTCTCCGGCTCCGGGACGTCGCCGTTGCCGGGGTCGTCCTCTTCGTCCTCGACTTCCTCGTCGGCTGCGTCGGACGCGTGCAGGAACGCGCTCTTCTCGGTGCCGATGTTGACGAATGCGGCCTGGATGCCGGGGAGGACCGCTTCGACTTTCCCGAAGTAGATGTCGCCGACCATCCGGCGCGTCTCGGGCCTGTCCACGAGCAGCTCGACGAGCTGGTCGTCTTCGATGATCGCGACGCGCGTCTCACGCTGCGCCGCGTTTATGAGAATTTCTCTTTTCATATAAGCCTTGGGTCCGCCGGCGGCGACTCGACACCCGCGCGGGCCAAGGCCCGTGTTGACTGTTGTGCGACACCGGCAACCGCCGGCTTTCGCCTTGGGATCCTGCCGCTTCGCGTGTGATCGTCCGCGGGATACCCGCCGGCTGGACCGCTCGTGGAGCGGTTTGCCGGACCCCGGGCTCCCGCGCGATTGCCCCCTTCGGGGCGGCACGCAGACGACGGGCTGCGGGATGGGAGCAATCGAACGTGCATCGGCTGCTCGTCCCACCAGCCGGCTGATATGCGAGTCGCACAAATCTGCCGGCCCGAAAAACACTGGATGTACGCGGGGAAACTTAGCGCCGGGGCGATCGTTCGGTCAATAGCGACAACGACTTAGCGGCCGCCATAAAATCGGTTTATAAGCCCTGGGAAGCCCTCAGCCCCAGCCAGATCAGCGCGGCCACGAAGACCAGCGCGGCCTTCCACTCGCCGTGCTTCATGTACAGGTCGAAGCTGAACCGGTCGTCCTCGCCGCTCTCCAGCGTCCAGGCCGTGCGCCGCGGGAAAAAGGCAGGGACGCTCCGCGCGTAGTTCGGATACTCCGTCGGAAACCGGCCCAGGATGTTGACCCGCTCGGCCTCGATCTTCGGCGCGTACACCAGCACGAAGAACGCGATCACCAGCAACAGCAGCGACCAGTGCGCCGCGATCGCGAACCCGGCCGCGATCAGGAAGCTGCCGAAGTACAGCGGGTTCCGCGTGTACGCGTACGGGCCGGTGATGGCGAGCTGCTCGTTCTTGCGGATGTGACCGCTCGCCCAGCCGCGGACAAGCACGCCGATGAGCGCGATGGAGCCGCCGACCGCGAGCGGTAAGGGCTCGGGCTGGGCGAACGCGAGGTACAGCGCGCCCAGCACGAAGCCGAGCGGCATTCGGAGCGCCTTGGCGAGATCCTGATAGCTCATGGGAAAAACGCTGCGTGCTGCGTAGTTCCCCTGTTCAATCTCTTATCTCCCGCAAAATCTGCCGCGCTATCACCATCCGCTGAACCTCCGACGTCCCCTCTCCGATCTCACAGATCTTGGCATCCCGCATCATCCGCTCCACCGGATAGTCCTTCGTGTACCCGTATCCGCCGTGGACCTGGACCGCCTTTATCGTAGTTCTCATCGCCAGCTCCGAACAGAACAGCTTCGCGATCGCGGCCTGCTTGGTGAATGGCTTCTTGTGCTCGGCCAGCCACGCCGCGTGATACACGAGGTGTTTGCCCGCCTCGATCTCCGTCGCCATGTCGGCCAGCGGAAAGCTGACGCCCTGAAAGTTGGATATGGGCTGCCCGAACTGCCGCCGCTCCGACGCGTAGCGCAACGCTTCCTCGTACGCGCCCTCGGCGATGCCGAGGGCCAGCGCCGCCATCCCGATCCGGCCGGCGTCGAGCGTCTGCATGAAGTTGAGAAAGCCCTGCCCCTCCTCGCCGAGCAGGTTCTCTTCCGGCACTTCAGCGTCCTCGAAGTTGAGCGACCGCGTGTCCGACGCGCGCCAGCCCAGCTTGTCCTCCTTCTTGCCGGAAGTAAATCCCGGCGTGTTCGGCAGTGATTCGTCGTGGCCGAAGCCGGCTGCGTCCGCCTTCGCGCGGTCGCACGTTTCCTTGGTGATGATGAAGGAGCTGATCCCCTTCGTGCCGATGCCGGGCGTCGTCACCGCCGTCACGACGAAAACCTCGCCCACGCCGCCGTGCGTGATGAACACCTTCGAGCCGTTGAGGACGTAGCGCCCGTCCTTCTTCACGGCCGTCGTCTTCGTTCCTCCCGCGTCGCTCCCCGCGCTCGGCTCCGTCAGCCCGAACCCCGCGAGAACTTTCCCGCCGGCCAGCAGCGGGACATACCGCTCGCGCTGCGCGCCGCTGCCGAAGTGGAAGATCGGCGAGGTGCCGAGCGTGGTGTGCGCCGAGATGGTGATCGCGTGCGACGCGTCCACCTTCGCCATCTCGTGGATGACGCTGACGTAGGCGAGCAGGTCCAGGCCGGAACCGCCCAACTCTTCGGGCCACGGAATCCCGAGGAGCCCGAGGTCGATCATCTTGCGGACGTTGTCCCAGGGGAACTCGCCGGATTCGTCGTACTTCGCGGCGGTCGGCGCGATCTCCTCGCGGGCGAATTCGCGGACCATGTTGCGGACGGTGAGATGCTGTTCGCCGAAATAAAGAGCGTCATCCATTGGGGATAAGTCTATTCACGGTGTGCTGGACGAGCCATGCTCCGATGCGATCAGAGCGTTGTGCGAAACGCATCACGCTCAGGCAGAAGTTGCGGCGATGCCTGTGCTACAAGCAGTTATCGCAACTCCTGCAATTTCTGATGCGCGCGGCGGACTTGTCCCCGAAATAGCGCAGCACGAACGTCCGCCGACAGTTCCTGGTTTGAGCGTATTTTTGCATCATGTCCAGCTTCGCCATCTCCGCGCGGCGCCGGGTGTCGAGCCCGTCCCAGTCCACGTCCAGATCCTTCACGTTCCGCGCCCCGGTCAGAGCCAGCCCGCCGCCGCTCCGCTCCCAGGCGACGAACTGCTTCGCGGCCAGCGTCTCGAGGATCGGCGTCGCCCCCGCCGCCCCGCCGAACCCCGGAGGAAGTCCGTTCAAGTCGATCGTCGCGCCGGCGTAGAGGTTGTCCCGCGCCACGGTCCACAGCGCGCGCAGCAGCCCGATCTCCAGCTCCGCCCCCTCGCTCAGCTCCCGCTTGATCCGCGCGTGCGTCGCCAGCAGCCGCACGGTCACGAGCGACGACGACGCCCCGACGGTTCCGACCGCGCCGGCGAAAGTGAGCACCCGGATCGCCGCTTCGACGTCGCGCGCGCCGATCCCCGTGCCGGCCATCGCCGCCAGCGCCTCGGGATCGTCGGCGGTGATCCCCTTACCGCTGGTCGCGCGGAGCAGCGCACCGAACACGCGCTCGATCGTCCGGCGCTCGGGGTGCGCCGCCTTGATGAAGAACTCGTGCGTGAACCTGTCCTGATAGGCGTGCAGCAGCAGCACGTCGGAGTGGTCGCCGTCGCGTCCCGCGCGCCCGGCTTCCTGGTAGTAGGCCTCGAGAGTTCCCGGCATCGCGTAGTGGATCACGAGCCGCACGTCCGGCTTGTCGATCCCCATTCCGAACGCGTTGGTCGCGACGATCACGCGCACTCTCCCGCTCATGAAATCGTCCTGCACCTTCCGCCGGCGGTCGCCCGCGAGCCCGGCGTGGTACGCCGCGGCGCCGATGTCCGCGCGAGTCAGAACGCCCGTGATCCGGTCCACCGCCTTGCGGGTGGGTGCGTACACCACGGTCGTGCCCTGGTTCTCGAGCAGCTCGTTCACCAGCACCTGGTCCTTTTCCTTGTCGCGCCGCACGGCCTGCACCGCGTACGACAGGTTGGTCCTGTCGAAGCCGGTGATGACGACTTCCGGCTCGCGCAGGCCGAGGTGCGTGATGATGTCGCTGCGCACGTGCGGCGTGGCCGTCGCGGTCAGCGCGATGCACGGCGGCGAGCCCAGCCCCTCGCGCATCGCGCGCAGCCGCAGATAGCTGGGCCGGAAATCGTGGCCCCACTGGCTCACGCAGTGCGCTTCGTCCACCGCCAGCAGCGACACGCCGATCGACCGCAGCCGCTCGACGAGACGCTCCGACTCCAGCCGCTCGGGCGCGACGTACAGCAGCTTGATGTCGCCCGTGGTCGCGCGCGCGAGCCGGTCGAGCGAATCGTTCAGCGACAGCGTGCTGTTGAGGAACGCCGCCCCCACGCCCTTCTGCGTGAGGACGTCCACCTGGTCCTTCATCAATGATATGAGCGGCGAGACCACGACGGTCAGTCCCGGGAGCACCATCGCCGGGACCTGATACGCCAGCGACTTCCCGCCGCCCGTGGGGAGCACAACCAGCGTGTCGCGTCCCGCGAGCACCGACTCGACCGCGGCAAGTTGTCCGGCGCGGAACTCCGTGTAGCCGAACATGTCGCGCAGTACGTCGGTCGCCGTGCGGGGACCCGCGCCCCTTTTCGTCCTGCGGGTCCGGGTTGCTGCAACGCTTGTCATCGAGCTGGGGCGAACCGGTGGGAGGTGGGCTGGGGCGCGGCTACCCCGAACCATAAGCCACGAACCGCCCTGCGTCGAATCGGTCCATTCCGGTCGTAACCGGCAGCCCCCGGATTCAGAGCCTGGGCGTTCTCCCCCCCACGAATCGAAGGATAAGGGCCGCGCCCAGCAGGACGATCCCGGCCATCCGGAGGTAGGTGGAGTCATTCCGGATTCCCAGCGCGAACAGGACCAGGGCGGTGAGCGCCAGCGACAGGCGGATCGCCAGCAGCCGCGGCACTACTGCTTTTTGCCCCTGCGGGAGAACCGCGCCACACCTTCGCGGAACGCGGCGGTAGCGCGCGCCTCCGCGTTCCCCGCGACGCCGGCCGCGAGACTCTCCGCGAAGCTCTTCCCCTCCGATTCATAGAAGAGCCGCTTGGTCAGCCGCACCGCCTCGGCCGGCAGCTCCGCCAGCTGCGCGGCGCACTGCTCGATCTCGTCCTTGAACTTCTCAGCCGCGATCACGCGCGTGATCAGTCCGATCCGCTCGGCCTCGTGCGCGTCGATCAGCCGGCCGGTCGCAACCAGCTCGAACGCCTGCTTCTCCCCCGCGCTGCGGCGGAGCATCGTCATCACCATCGCCGGCACGAACCCCACGCGCACCTCGGGGTAGCCGAAGCGCGCGTTCTCGTGCGCGAGCGCGATGTCGCACGCGTTCGCGAGCCCGCACCCGCCGGCGAGAGCGTGTCCCTGCACCCCGGCGACGACCGGCTGCGGCAGGCTCCGGATCGCCACGAAGACGTCGCCCAGCGCCTGCGCGTCCGCGCGGTGCTGCTCGGACGTGGCGTCGCGCATCGCGGACAGCGCGTCCAGGTCGGCGCCGGCGCAGAAGTCGTTGCCTTGCCCGGTTATCAGAACCACGCGCACCGTCGGCGACTCGCGGATGTGCTCGAGGCAGAGCCTGAGCTCGTCCGCGGCGACGCGGTCCAGCGCGTTCTTCTTCTCGGGGCGCGCGAGGATGATGTTCGCCACGCCGCCGCCTTCCTCGCACAGCACGCGCTTCATGCCCGCACTCCCGGGAGCTTTAGCGTCTTCGCCTCGGCGTCCGGCACGTCGAGGATCATGCGCAGCAGAGCGGTCGAGAAAACCTTGCCCTGCGCGTCCGTCTTGAGCGAGATCGTTCCCCCGCCGTCGAGCGCGCCGTGCAGCAGGAAGTTGAGCGCGCGGAGATTCGGCAGCTCGAATCGCTCCACTGGTCCGGTTATCATTCCCTCAAAGTGATGCGCCACGCGCTCCGCCGTCAATTCACGCGCGAGCAGCGGGTACCACGCGGGGTCCAGCGCTATGACGCCGACGTTGGCGGTATCGCCCTTGTCGCCCGAGCGCGCGTGCGCGACGTCGAGGAGCCGCAGCTTCACGCGATGACCTCCACCTGCGTGCGAACCTGCGTCTTGTCGATCAGCGCGGGCCAGTACGCCACGATCTCCTCGACCTTCGGCCGGCCGCCGGCGAACCCCGTGACGCTCGGCGGCCCGTTCAGCACCAGCGGCGCGATCTCGCGGGTGAACCGCTCGACCGCCTTCCTGTCGGGCCCGCGCACGCCGAAGCGGAGCTGCACCTCCGGCACCTCGCCGGCCGCGCCCGCCAGAGGACCGTGCGTGGACGAATGCCCCACCAGCTCCGCGAGAATGTGGTCGAACCGCAGCCCCAGCCGGTCGAGCCGCTCGCGCAGAATGCGCTCGGCCGCGCGCGCCTTGTCGACGGCGTCGGGCCAGACGTACACCAGCGTGCCGACCGCCTTGAAGCCCGCGCGATACGCGATCGACACCTTGAGCTTGTCCGTCGGGGGACGGCCTTTGATCCCGTGCACGCGGACGCGATTCTCGCCCGCCTGCTCGAGCTGGATCGTCGTGAAGTCGGCGACGACGTCGGGAGTGATGTACGACGTGGGATCGCCCATCTCGTACACGAGCTGCTCCGTGACCGTCGGTACGCTCACCCGGCCGCCGGTGCCCGCGTGCTTCGTGATGGTGAACGTCCCGTCGGCCGCCGCCTCGGCGATCGGGTAGCCGACGTTCGCGAGATCGGGAATGTTGCGCCAGTCGTGCATGCAGTTGCCGCCCGAGCACTGCGCGCCGCACTCGATGATGTGCCCCGCGACGATGCCGGCGGCGAGCTTGTCCCAGTCATCGGCGGCCCAGCCGAACTCGTGCCGCAGCGGCGCCATCGTCAGCGCGGTATCGGTTGAGCGGCCGGTGATGACGACGCTCGCGCCGCGTGCCAGCGCTTCCACGATCGGCTCCGACCCGATGTACGCGTTGGCAGCGATCACGTCGCCCCGCACCTGGCTGAGCGGCTCGCCGGTGTCCATGTTCGCCAGCTCGTGCCCCGCGGAGATCAGCTCATCGATGCGCGGCAGGAGGTCGTCGCCCGTGACGACGCCGACCTTCAGCTTGCCCGCCGCGCCGCGCGCCTGCGCCATCTCCAGCACCGCCGCGGCGCACGCCGGCGGATTCACGCCCCCGGCGTTCGCGATGACGCGCACGCCGCGCTCCGTGATCGCGGGCAGCACGCTCTCGATCGCGCCCACGAAATCGCGGGCGTAGCCCATCGCGGGATCGCGCTCCTTCTGCTTCTGCAGGATGCTCATGGTGACTTCGGCGAGGTAGTCGAGCATGAGGTAGTCGATCTCCCCGCCATCCGCCTGCCTGCGCGGCGCGTCCAAATCGTCGCCCCAGAAACCCTGCCCCGCCGCGACGCGAACGATCTGCTTCACAGAACGAAGGCTCCAAGGTGTGGACCGGCGTTCTGGAGAGCGGCCGTCAACGCCATCACCAGCACTTCGCGCGTGTCTTCCGGATGCACGATCGCGTCCACGAACCCGCGCGCCGCCGCGTACTTCGCGTCGAGCTGGTGCTCGTAATCCTCGCGCATCTCGTCCACCGACTTCTCGACCTCAGGCGGGAGCTTGCTCCCTTTCGTCTTCGCCGTCTCCAGCGCTCGCCCGTGCACCGCCTGGATTGCCGACTCGCCCTCCATCACGCCCATTCGCCCGGTCGGCCAGGTGAAGATGAAATCCGGATCGAACCCCTGCCCGGCCATGGCGTAGTAGCCCGCGCCCGACGCGTGGTTGATGGTGAGCACGATCTTCGGTGATCTCGCGCAGGCCATCGCTTCGACGAACCGCGCGCCCGCGCGGATGATCCCGCTCTGCTCCGCCTCCGGGCCCACCATGAACCCCGATACGTCCTGCACGAACAGGATCGGCAGCCTCTGCTTGTCGCACCGCTCTATGAAGAACGCGGTCTTCTCCGCGCTGTCGGTGTAGATGATTCCGCCGATCCTCGGCTTTTCCCCCGGCCGCTTCACCAGCTCGCGCAAGTTCGCGATGATTCCGACCGGAATCCCGCCGATCCGCGCGTCCGCGCAGATCATCTCCTTGGCCAGCTCCGGCTGAAACTCCGTGAGAGCGCCGTCATCCACGATCGCGCGCAGGAGCGCGTGCATGTCGTACGACATCCGGTGGTCCGCGGGCAGCAGGTCGTACAATGCCTCAGCATTGGTGGATGACGAGGACGCATCTGTCGTCGATGCGTCCTCGTCGTCTGCACTCACGGGTAGCTGCAATGGCAGTTGGCCGACCAGCTCCCGCAAACGCTCGAGACACTCGGCATCGCTCTCTACTGCATAGTGAGCCACACCGCTCACTTGCGTATGCATTACTGCGCCGCCCAGCGTTTCCGAATCGACGACCTCGCCCGTCGCGCCCTTGACCAGATTGGGGCCGGCAAGCCCCATGAACGACGTCCCTTTCACCATCAGGATCACGTCGGACAGCGCGGGGAGGTACGCACCCCCAGCCACGCACTGGCCCATCACGGCGGCGAGCTGCGGCACGCGCAGGTAGCGGCGCATGATCGAGTTGTAGTAGAAAATCCGCGCCGCGCCGTACTGCCCGGGAAACACGCCGCCCTGGTACGGCAGGTTCACGCCGGCGGAATCCACCAGGTAGATGATCGGGATGCGGCACCGCATCGCGATCTCCTGGGCGCGGAGAATCTTGGGGATCGTCTCGGGCCACCACGAGCCCGCTTTCACCGTCGGATCGTTGGCGACCATCACGCACAGCCGGCCTTGCACGGCGCCGATTCCCGTCACCACGCCCGCCGCCGGCGCCTGGCCGTCGTACTTGTCGTGCGCGACCAGCATTCCGATCTCGAGAAAGCGCGTGCCCTCGTCCCGCAGCCCCTCGATCCGCTCGCGCGCGGTGAGTTTCCCCTGCTTGTGCACCTTCAACGTGCGCTCGGCACCGCCGCCCTTCGCGATCTGACCCTCGAGCTTGCGGACGGCCGCGCTCAGCTCGCGGAGCCGCGCGCTCACTTCCCTCCCTCCGGCCGGCGCGTACCCGCGGCGGCCGCGTCCTCCTCCCGCCGCGACGGGAGCGCGAACGCGAACACCGACCCGCCCTCGGCGGGAAACTCCGCCCAGGCGCATCCGCCGAGCGACTCGACCGTCTCGCGCACGATGCTCAAGCCGAGCCCGGAGCCTTCGATACCGGTGACGGTTGCCGCGTGCGCCCGAAAAAATTCCCCGAACAGCTCGGAGCGCGCCTTCTCCGGCACGCCGATACCGTTGTCGCGGACGCGGACGGTCAGCTCGCCGCTCAGCCCGCCGGTCACGCTCGTGTCCTCGAAGCGGAAACCCCCCTCGATCCGCACCCACCGCCGCTCGGCCTGCTTGTCGCTGTACTTGATCGAGTTCGAGATGTAGTTCATCAGGCACAGCTCGACCGCGCCGGCGTCCACCTCGACCGGGGGAAGATCGTCGGCCAGCTCCACCTGAACCGACGCCGCCCGGGCCGCGTCGCGCAGCTGCCGCACCACTTCGGCCGCGGCCTGAGGGAGCAGCACGTTCCGCCGCTGGCGGGAGTCGGTCTCGATCTGCGACAGCGAGACCAGGTTCAGGAAGGCCCGCTGCAGCGAATCGGAGTTCTCCAGCAGCATGCGCTGAAAGCGCTGCCGCTGCGGCGGCTCGAGCCAGTCCTCCTGGAGCAGGTGCGCCGCGCCGCGGATCGCGCCCACGCGATTCTTCAGCTCGTGCGACACGGTTCGGTTGAATTTGCGGAGCTGCTCCTCGCGCTCCTTCACCTTCTCCGCCGAGAGCCGGAGGAAGTGCGTCATCGTGGCCTGGCGGATCACTTCGATCGCCTGTCCTACGCGCTGCCAGCAGCGCAGAAAATCACGGCGCGGTGCTTCCAGGCGCGCTTCTTCGACCGCCTCGTACAGGAAGGAGAAGACGACGCCGCCGAGGATCTCGTACTCCTTGAGGATCTGGTAGGCGTCGAACCCCTGCGCGTGGCGCAGCGCGCCCAGCTCCATGGCCTTGGCCGACATCGCCGTGCCGTCGTCGGGGTCGTCGGGCCGCTCCAGGAAGTCGGCGATCCCCTCGATGAGCAGCGGAACGTGATTCAGCAGGTCGTCGGTCGGAAAGATCTTGTTCGGGGCCAGCGACACTCTCGCGCTGATCCGCTCCAGCCAACGGGAAACGAGCTCGTCCTTCGAGCCGCGCAGCAGGTTGGCGACCTCGGAGGCCAGCGTGTGAAGGGAGTCACCGGGCAAGAGCGATCAATCCGTCGGCTGGGAGGAAGAGAAGCGATGCGACAACGATTCCGAAATGAAGGGAGGCGCGAACGCTCGCGCCAGTCCCGCAGCGGCTAGTCGTTCCCGGCCTGTCGGTAGTGCTGAAAACGCTCGAGGATGATCGCGACGTAGTTCACCGGCTCGATGCCACGGGAGTAGCCGTATTTCACGACGGGATTGGTGTACACCTCGCGCTTGGACTTCTGCAGCAGCCAGTAGGAGACGTCCGCCCATTTCGTCGGGTCGTCGCCGGCCTGCCTAGCGAGCCGCTGCGCGTCCTCCACGTGGCCGGAGCCGGTGTTGTACGACGCGAGGATGAACTTGAGCCGCTCGTCCGGGTCCTCGATCCGCTTGGTCCAGTAGTTCGTCAGCCAGTCGAGGAAGCGCACGGCGCCGGCGACGTTCTCCTCGGGATCGGTGGCGTTGCGCACCTTGAACTCCGCGGCCGTCCTCGGCATGAGCTGGAGCAGGCCGGTAGCGCCCGCCCACGACCGGGCGCGCGGCTGGAACTTGGATTCCTGGTACGCCTGCGACGCCAGCAGCCGCCAGTCCCAGCCGATCTTCTTCGCTCCTTCCTTGAACAGCGTGTCGTACTCCGACAGGGTTCCGGTCTCGGACGCGAGGAACGGGCTTTCGAGCCGCTGGTGATAACCCGCGCTGTGCACGAAGTACTTGGTGTACAGGTTCTTGAGCGTCGCCGCGTTCTGCTCGTCGTCCAGCCACTGGTTGAGCCGCGCGAGCAGCTGCGGCGCGTTCGGGCGCACCGCCCACGCGATGGGCGCGGCTTCGCCGAGGGCGGGGCGGACCGCGATGTTCGTGTAGTGGTCGCTGGATATGTCGGCGAGGTTCCCCTGCGCGACCGTGTACCGGATGGTGCCCTCGGAGACCGCGCGGATCAGCGCTTCGGAGGTTGCATCTACCTCGACCACGTAAATGTCGCCGGTCAGCGTATCGGCCAGCTCGATCAGCGTACGCGTATAGGGTGACTGCTCGGGGACGTCCACGCGCTGCCCCTGGAGCTGCGACGGCCGCTGGACCTGCCGCACGCGCGCCGGCGTGATGGGGGGAGGCGTGGCGGGCTTCGCCGCGCCGCCAAGCGCCGGAGCAGTGTCCGCGACGACGACCGCCGGCGGGCTGGTGGATATCTGCACCAGTACCGGGTTCGTGGCGTATAGCGCGCGGGTGTACGCCACCACTCCCGAATCTTCCGGCGCGGCAACGAGGCGCGCCGCGACGATGTCGCCCTTCCCCGCGCGCAGGAGCTTGAACATGCTGTCGCGCTCCGTCACCACCAGCATCCGCAGCTTCACGTCCAGATCTTCCGCGAACTTCTTCAGCAGCTCGTACTCGTAGCCCATCGGCTCGGCACGGTACAGGAAGTAAGTGGTCGAGTTGTACGGAGCGATGACCACCAGCGTGTCGCGCTGCGCGATGGCCGGGAGGTCGCGCTGGATCGAGGGACCCATCTTCGCCCTGCGCTGCGCTTTGTAGATCGCCTGGGAGAGGAACGGCATCTCCCCGCAGCCGAAGATTCCAGTCAGGAGGACGAGCAGCGCGAATCGACCGGGCTTTAGGGGTGTGCGTGTGCGAGTCACACCCTCGCGACATGCGAACTTCGGGCCGCGACGGCGGGCGGCCGCCGCGACTGGCGGGCTAGGCTTCCTGCTCCTGCCGCTGGGCGAACCAATCCTTTATGTAGGCGATCAGCTCGCTGGTGTGCGTGCCAGGGCCGAACAGCTTCCCGATCCCCATGGCCTGGAGCGCCTCCATGTCTTCCTTGGGGAGGATCCCGCCGCCGGTGATGAGGATGTCGTCGCGCCCCTGCTCGCGGAGGAGCTCCACCACGCGCGGGAAGAGCGTCATGTGCGCGCCGCTCAGGATGGAGAGGCCCACGACGTCCACGTCTTCCTGGACCGCCGCGGTGGCGATCATCTCGGGTGTCTGGTGCAGGCCCGTGTAGATGACTTCCATGCCGGCGTCGCGGAGCGCCGCGGCGACGACCTTGGCGCCGCGGTCGTGGCCGTCGAGGCCCGGCTTGGCTACGAGGATGCGGATAGGGCGGGTCATGGGGTCAACTTACTGGGAACAACGGAACTGAACCAGTAAGGCCGTGTACCGGCCGACATGAAGAACATTCAGCGGTCCCTCAGGGGAGCGTTGCTGGCCGGTCCCGTCGCGCTGCTCCTGGCGTGCGGCGACTACGCCACCGATCCCCGCTATCGGACGTTCATGGGTTGCGACTTGCGCGACATCTTCGCGGGCGACGCGCGCGCCGGCACATTGTCGAGCGGCGACTGCCGGGTGCAGGGCGCGTACACCGACATGTACTTCTTCGACCATCGCAACGATCAGGACTTTCTGATCATCGATCTCGAGTCGTTCGATTTCGACGCGTACCTGGCGATCTACGATTGGGACACACGCGAGCTGCTGTACGAGAACGACGACTTCAACGACTTCGATACCGACGCGCGGCTGTCGGGGACCCTGCCGCGGGGCCGGTACGTCATCGCGGCGTCGTCATTCGAGGCGGGAGAGACGGGGCAGTACGTGCTGACGGTTGATTGAGGCGAAAGATGGCATAGAGCATATAGCGTTAAACGATTGGCCCATTTCGGCGTGTAACCCTTGGACTTTACGTAAGGATGGAGAGTTGCAAATACCGAGGCGCTCCATGATTTCAGTGCGCATCTCCTCGTCTATATTGAAACTCCCCCGAACACGCGGATGAACATCGAGTGGCAACACCTGCGGGCAAGGCGCATTTCTATTTGTTTCCGTTCGACATCCATCGTACCAAGGAGGAGTTTCCGCCAATTCCGCTCGTGTTGGATGGCCACCGCGGGACAGTCTACGGTCCGTTTCAGAACCGGAAAACTGAAGTGCCCCCAATCGCGCAGGTTGACCTGTCTAGAGTCCCCCGAAGGCCGTTTACAACCCAACCTCAGGGCGGTCCTTCGGTCACGATCACCCCGCAGGTTCCCGCGGACCGAATTCGCGCAGACGCAGTACGAGTTGACGTCTACGGGGATGAAGTGGCCGGCCGGAACGCGGCCGACGCGTTTGTTGGCCGATTCCTAAGGCTCATTCGCGCTGCCACGAATCAGTGGTGGATCACTCGACCGCACGCCGAATATGAATCCAACCCACGGAACACAATGGATATCAACGGACGCGGCGAGCGAATCCAGACGAATCAGTCGATGGCCTTGTCGATGAGGATCGAAGCGACGATGGGCGTCGAAGACACATTGCTTAGTTCGGAGTTGTTCGCTGCTCTTGCTCGTAACGCCGGGGAGGGTTGCGACTCACCCCTCTCTCTCGACTTATACTTTGATGCAGTTTTTACCTCGATATCCGACCAGCAGGACGAGCTCGCCGTCTTGTTAGTAGCCATGGCGTGTGAGCTCGCGGTTAGGGAAGGCCTCTCGCGAGCTTTGAGCCGGTCCGGAAATCCGCGGCGGCGGGTAATACGACTCATCAGTTCTAGCGACCTGCTTCGAAACCTCCGAGTGGTTGCGCCGCTGCAGTTGCGACGGGACTTTTTTCAAGAGGAACCGGATTCTGGGGAATGGATCACGCGACTCTGGAAGGAACGAGGAAGGCTTGCCCACGGTAACCTGAACCAGCGGGCAGTGGGCTCATCTAAATCTAGCCTCGAGAGAGAACAAGTTGCTGCGGTGCTCGGCGCCGCTAGAACACTTATGAAATGGGCTGACACACTCTCGGCCGCGGACCCTGAAGAAACTTCGTATTCCTTGCATCGCTAGAAAAAACGGGCTCTCGGCACGCCCCCGAACACGTCCTCCAACGCAGCCCTGATCTCATACAGCGTGCAGTACGCGCGCGGGCAATCGAGAATGAGTGGCATCCGATTAGCATCCGTCCGCGCCGCTTCGCACCGACGCGCGGCTGTCGGGAATGCTGCCGCGGGGGAGGTACGTTATCGCGGCGTCGTCGTTCGAGGCGGGTGAGACCGGGCAGTACGTGCTAACCCTGGACTAGCGCCTCAGGAAAACCATCCCGCGGGCCGGTTTATTCGCACGCTTGCGAATCCAGAGCGACGCTCAACTGTCGTACGGCCCCAGGAACCGTTCGCCGTTGAAATGAATGAGATGAGTGGGCGCATCCGCCGCCCATACCTCGGTTTCCCATGCAATGTCGCCGAGGAATTTCTTCAGTGCCTGCCGAGTCATAAACGCCGTCACGAACACGAGCGGCGCTTTTGAAGTGGCAAACAGCTTCTTCAGCTCTGCCCGTCGTTTCGGATTGACGGGACCGTGACTGGTAACTGCCTCCACCAGTACTAACCAGTTCATTTTTTCGAAGTGAACGACCACATCCGGCATCTTCCCGTGGGCCTTGACGGCAACGCCGAGCTCTGCAAGGCGATCGCGATCGAAGTAGCCCCATTTTTTGTCAGCGTCGCCCACGTAGAGTGCGCGGCCACCCGGCGTGAAGCGGGGGCAGAAATCCTCGACGATCTGCCGTATCAGCTCGTTCTGTCCCCCCGGCGATAGTGATATCTCCAGGCCGTCGCGGAGAGTCAGCGGCAAGCGACGCATATCACGCTCTCTAGCATATCTCGCAACAAGGGTGTCCGAGGCTGCTAAATACTTCCGAAGATTCGCGTCCCACCGCGACGTTCCTAAGGTCTTTAGAAGGCGTAGGACAACTGGCGGAACTTGATAACAGTACGCCGGACTATTCGTCGCGCGATCGGGCTTATCTGGATTCGCCACGACAACGCCGGCCGCCTCGAACTGATGAAGCGTGAAACGCCGGATAGTTTCGCGTGTGTTCGGCTTCCAGTGCTTGTCGTAATGTTCAGCCACAAAGCCCATAATCGGCGTCACGCCGCGTACCGGATTCTTTGCTGCCGTCCATTGATCTCCCGATCGCATCCCCAGAAGGGCCAGAAGGGTTAGTGCCGCACGCTCGTTCTGTTGGTCCTTGGGTAGCCCCAGCGCCTTAAGGGCGGCGGACGCTTCCACAAGGCGCGCCTTGATCGCTTTGGACCCACGTTTTCGCGGCTTCTTCACGGCGATGATTACCTCTTCGACTATATCGTCAAGCTGCTCTTGCGTCGTTGACGGAATTGGCATCTGCGTTGCGATGCTGTCCAACTGCGCGGCGCTCGGATACGGCAACTTCCTAAGATCTGTAGCGTTCACCTGCGTGTGGCCGCTGAACTGGCGAAAATAACGATCCGCGATAGTCGAATTTAGAAATGCAGCGAGACCCACTGCCAGCGTCTTGGGAATCCCTCTCCCAGCTCGGTGGAAGTAGTTCACGTGATTCTCGAAAGCTACTCTGTCGCCGGGTACGGAATCCGGTGTCACAACTGCTGCGACCAATCGTCGGTTCTCTTCCTTTGCCGTGAAACGTTTGACGACTACGTAGACACCACCCGGATTCGTCAATTCCGCTGATGCAGGTGACAGCGCCAAGGCATTGGGCTTGTTGGCGCGCGGATGGGGCCACCGAACGGACTGTCCGTATATGTGCCGCGGATAAATGAGAGGAATGCTTTCCGGGCCCAGAACGGAACGCAAGTGCTCACGAGCCCGAAACTCAACTACGCGCCCGGTTGAAACCTCGAGCCCGAGTTGAGCGAGAGAACTCGAGAGCTTTTCAACTACGCGACTCACGGTGGTGTCCCATTCGTCGGGAGTAATGTGGATCACATTGTCTGGATCAGTAGGCTGGATAACTTGGTCGAATGCCACGTTTCGGCGGTGGATTTCTTCTGACGTTCCGCCGGCGCTCCATTCAACCGAAACCTGTGACCTCTGCGGAGTTCCGCGCTCCACGCGGAAGATGACGTTCTCTTGCAGAACGCCATCTTGTCCGAATGCAGCGGATCTGGAATCAAGAACGTGGAGATGAGTCAGGTTGTTTGAGCCAAGGAGGTCTCCTCGAAACGTGCGGAAGTAAGGGCCATTACAGAATGACCGCGGAGTGATTGCCATCAACTCGCCGCGCTCAGCTAGGAGCCTCATGCTGAGGGCGACGAAAGCCGTGTAGAGATTACTTGTCTCAATTCCTGCGCCGCTCAAGAGAGTACGTTCGACGGAGTCACTCCTGATTTTCTTGTACGGCGGATTCAAGAGGGCACAATCGAATGGCACGATCTCCGAGGCGAACAATCCCCCCGACAAGGCCTCGACGGCGGCTGAGACGAAATCCTCGAGTCGGATCGAATATGAAAACCTTATCCCCGCGTCGTTACACGCCCTGTGACACGTTTCGAGGACTCGATTCAGACTTCCCTGGAGGTGCTGGTCGACTTCGAACGCAGTTACATCTATCGCTTCTGGCGCCGTGTCGCCGCGTATCACGTGCGAAACCCAGGCGGCGATCAACATTCCTACGCCGGCGCCGGGGTCCAGCATGCGAAGTTGGGCTCCTCTCTTTTCGCTAAGAGAAGCGAGTACCTCGGCAACCCCGGCCGGCGTGAAGAACTGACCAAGAGTTGCGCGCGCGGACCGCCGCGTCGCCCGCACGATTTCGGCTTGTATGGATTCCGCAACACTGACAGCGTCGTGCGACGCGGTAAATGCGGCCGTAGATGCAAACGTCATAGTCACCTACAATTTACGGCGCGCGCCCCAAGTGTCCGAGCCAAAACGGTGCAATCCATAGCGAAAGAATGCCGATGGATCGGTGAACCCTCAAGAAAGGGTTCGTCTGAGCTGCGGGCCCGCGCATCTCAGGCGCCATCCACATATGTGGCAGCGGCCGCCATTGGCCGGTTTCACATGGACCGAATCTTCGGATGGTTAGAACTTTAGTCGGACCCCTGCGCGGCCCAGCAAAACGAGCTCAGGCTCGCAAAGCTGGAAGAAAGGACAAATCCGGCACTCACTGGGGTCGTCGGTGAGCTGAAAGCCACTCATGGCCTTAGGCCGATTTGTGAGTATATCTACTAACATGTCGCGCATGTCGGCCGCACTGCACTCTATCCTCGTTCGAACGGCGAGTATCTCAGAATCCGTGAACCGGACAACGTCAACCTTCCCGCTTTGAAGGTGAACGAGCTTCGTGGGATAATGGCTGGTTGGATTCGTCAAACTCAACGCCTCGCGGATATAGAGACCGTAAACCGCGAGCTGATCGCTTCCCTCATCCGCAACACCAGTTTTCCAATCGACGATAGTCCATTCGTTATTGGTCAGATACACGAGATCTGGTACGGCGTACACGGTAATGCCGCCAACTTGGAACGTGGATAGCGGTTCAACCATTACTGTTCCTTCTTTCCCAGCCCTGCCTACCTCGTCCCAAATAGCGGACGAAACGAGATTGTCGATACATTTCACGGCCCGAGCCCGAGCCCGTAGGAGCTGATTCTCAAGGACCCCGCGCTTGTAATAGGCTCCGTACGCGACGGGATGGCGTTTTGGACGCGCCTGAAACGACTCTAGGTCTTGGGAGCGCGCATACAACTCGTCTAGGGCTTTCATCGTCGTTTCAATGAGCGAGGCGACCGGTATGGGTCGGCCATCCAGAACCGACGCGACATAATCCTTAGCGCGTTCGTGGACCTCGGTCCCGACCTGAACATCGAATGATGTGAGATTCTTCAGCCGCCATGCCGTTTTGGCTACGTCGCTGGATGTCCGTTCCCACCCGTTCGACGAACCGTAATAGTGCCAGAAATAACGGCGCCGACATCTTTCGAACAGCAATTCTCTACTGCTCGACCAGCTGAACTCCGGATAGTCGCGATGTACGTATGGTGGAGCCGCGTCCGTGGCCCCAGCGGTCACGGTCCGTTGGCCTGCCACTTATAGCACCCCCAGCGCAGACAGGCGAAGCGCGAGCGCTTGACGGCTAACTCCGTATTTGGCCGCAAGTTTCGCCAGTGTATCGTCAAAACCTGCACTCGACGACGCCTTGGACTCGTGCTCTAGGACAACGCTTGACACGTCCTTTAGGAGGAGATCAGCGGGCAGTAACAATTCAGCGGCAAATTGATTCGCTTCGATTTCCTCGTCAACCGTTCCAGTGGCGGACTCCTCATTGCGCATACGTAGCTGGAATGACCCATCGGCATGCGGAGCGGTGTATCCGTGCAGAATGATGTGCGCGATTTCGTGAGCGATTGTGAACCTACGGCGACTTTCCGGGTCATTCGCGTTAACGGCGATTACCCAGCGTCCGCGCTCGGGAAGCGGAATAAGAACACCCGCCACGTTTGGTCCGAGGTCGTCGCGGGACTCTACACTCGCGCCAAGGTTCGCGGCGATGGCATCCAAATCGGTCGGGATTCCCTTTGGAGATTTGCTTAGCACCGATCGCGCTGCAGCACGCGCTTTCCGAATTCGCGCCACCGCTACGCGTCTCGTCCCGTCACTTCGGCAACTAAGCTCACAAGTTGTCTTCGATCGGATTCCGTAATACGTCTCTCATCCGGCGCGACGTGCAACTCCACGCTATCGCTCCAAGGGACAAAAACCGTTTTGGGATCTGGAAGGAGTGCCGCTGGCCGAATTCCCAATACGGCGGCGGCAGCGTACAGAAGTTCCAGGTTGGGCCTCTGTCGCCCAAGCTCGAGATTGCTAACTGAAGACCGGGCCAATTTGAGGCGTCGAGCCAGCTCTTCCTGAGATAGGCCGGCTCGGTGACGCGCCTTTGCCAGTTTTTGGCCGAAAACTCTGAGCAAGGGCTGCGGCTTCGATGAACTCACGTCGGACAGTATACATGGCAAAAGGACTTCGTCAATGCCAAAAATACTGACAAGTAGTACTTGCTTGCGTTATCGCTGGATTAGAGGTACTATTGACGAGTGGCAGCCTTAGTGGGTTCAGACGCGCCAACCGGGCGAGACATCCTTCGCGTGATTGGTGAGGGGCTAGACAATGATGTCTGGCCAGGAGTTGCCTCAGGTGGTCGACTGGTACCCGCTCAGTCGACCGTCGCGAACGTGGCGGGAAGCGCCAAGGAGGTGAGCGCAGATGGCGCCGGACCAGCGAGACGGTCCGAGGGATCCTCAACCCGATCACGGGAAGGGCCCGCCGGACGTTGTACCACCGAAAGACCCAGTTCGCCCGATCAAGCCGCACCGATCTTCAGGCAGCTGAGTGACCGGATGGTGAGGGAGCTCGACGAGGTGGCTTCAGCTTATCCGCAAGCTCGAACTGAGGTCGCCTCGTCGGGCATCTGGCTGACGATCAACGTGAGGCCGATCCCCAGACTCTGGATGTCTGCCACAGTTCTTACGCTGATACCGACGTTTATCCCCGGGAGGATAGCGTCTTGGGCGCGGTGGGATTCCGATGTCCAGTTCGGTCGCTGGATCGGGCCCCGGCACAGCTACTTCGATGGTAGCATATGCGCGTTTGACCAGGCCGACGAGGGGTGGGAGGACCCATCGTTGTTGGACCGCATGGGAGCGATCTCGCTGTGGGTCGCACGGCAAGCGTACGCAGAAGCGTTCGGCCGATGGCCCGGCCCACAAGTAATTCATGAACCAGCAGCGCGCCTGTTCTTTCAGTCGCCATCGGAACTTTGTGCTGGCTGTGGATCCAGGCGTCCATACTCAGGATGCCACCTCTCGGACGATCTAGACGATCCCGCGAACTATCCCGATCGCATTGTCACGGCATTGTGTTTTCGTGCGATCCCCGAAGAGGTCATCCAGCGGCTGAGGCTCCAGTGGGACGCGCGGTCCATGTTCGAAGCTTGGGCACCGTCGATTCGGCGCAGACCGATACCCGCAGGAATCCTTCTCGTCGGCTCACGTCCCGCCTAGAACCGTCGCCAGCTATCCCTTTCTACGGGGAAAGAGCGCTCCAGATAGTCAAAAGAAAACCGGCTCCCGGTACGCCCCGAACACGTCCTCCAACGCCGCTCTGATCTCGTACAGCGTGCAGTACGCCCGCGCGCAGTCGAGAATCAGCGGCATCAGGTTCGCGTCCGTGCGCGCGGCCTCGCGCAGCTCGTTCAGCCTCCGGTCCACCAGCGCCTGATCGCGCTTCGCCCGCATCGCGGCCATGGACTTCCGCTGCTCGGCCTCGGCTTCCTTGCCGATCTTCAGTAGCGGGATCGTCAGCTCGGGCTCGTCCGTAACAAACTCGTTCACGCCCACCACGAGCTTGCGCCGCTGCTCCAGCTCCCACTGCTGCCGCGCGGCGGACTCGGCGATCTTCCGCTGGAGCCAGCCCTTCTCCAGCGCGGCTACCACCCCGCCCTGCTGCTCGATGTCGGCGAAGATGCGCTCCGCTTCCGCTTCGAGATCGGACGTGAGCCGCTCGACGTAGTACGACCCGCCGAGTGGATCGCTCACGTTCGCCGCGCCGGTCTCGAACGCGAGCACCTGCTGCGTGCGCAGCGCGACCTGCACCGCCTCTTCCGTGGGAAGCGCAAGCGTCTCGTCCATCGAGTTGGTGTGCAGCGACTGGGTGCCGCCGAGCACGGCGGCGAGGCCCTGGTACGCGACGCGCACGATGTTGTTCATCGGCTGCTGCGCGGTCAGCGTCACCCCCGCGGTCTGCGAGTGGAAGCGCATGATCCACGAGCGCGGATCCTTCGCGCCGTACCGCTCCTTCATGTGCCGCGCCCAGATCCGACGTGCCGCCCGGAGCTTGGCGATCTCCTCGAAGAAGTCATTGTGGATGTCCCAGAAGAACGACAGCCGCTTGCTGAAGCCGTCCACGTCGAGCCCGCGCGCGATCCCGCGCTCCACGTACGTGAAGCCGTCGGCCAGCGTGAACGCCAGCTCCTGCGCGGCCGTCGCCCCCGCTTCGCGGATGTGGTAGCCGGAGATGGAGATCGTGTTCCACTGCGGCACGTGCTCCTCGGACCACTCGAAACAATCAACGATCAGGCGCAGCGCGGGCTCGATCGGGAAGCACCACGCATGTTGCGCCATGTACTCCTTGAGGATGTCGTTCTGGATCGTCCCCCGGAGTTGCTTGGCGTCTATCCCCTTCTTCTCTGCCGCGGCGATGTAGAAGCAGTACAGGATCACCGCCGGGCCGTTGATCGTCATGGAGACCGACACTTCGTCCAGCGGTATCCCGTCGAACAGCGTCTCCATGTCGGCGAGACTCGAGATCGCGACGCCGCACTTGCCGACCTCGCCGAGCGAGCGCGGGTGATCCGAATCGTAGCCCATCAGCGTCGGGAAGTCGAACGCCACCGACAACCCCGTCTGCCCGTGCGCTAACAGGAACTTGTAGCGCGTGTTGGTCTGCTTCGCCGTGCCGAAGCCGGCGAACTGCCGCATCGTCCACAGCTTGCCGCGGTAACCGGTCGCGTGCGAACCCCGCGTGAATGGGTACACGCCAGGCAGACCGATCTCCGCTGGATCAATGTCCTCGGTGTCGAGCGCGGTGTACACGGGCTCGACGGCCTTCTGCGAGTTGACGAAGCCGATGTCGCGCTTGGCCGCGGCCTCATACTTCCGCCGCCACTCGGCGACTTCCTCGCGCAGGCGCTTCAGCTCGGCGTCGCGCTGGTCCGCCGGCTTCAGCTGCTTGTCGTCGAATCCCTTGATGGCGGTCATTTGCTCGCTCGCTTGTCTCGGTGGGCGATCAGCTCGCCGCTCTTCTCCAGCAGCTCGTCGGCGACCGTGAACGGCGTCGCCGATCCGCTTTCCATCTCCTCCACCCGCCCGTCCAGCCACTGCTGCGTGCCGGAATCACTCCACAAGCGATTGCGCACGCGTTGCTCGACCACGTCGACAACGCGGTCACGAAGGCGGCGACGACGGCGGGTCCGCAACTCACCACTGGCTTCAAGATATGTAAAGTGCGCATCGATGGCGGTGAGGAGCTCGACTACTCCCTCGGCCTTTGTCGCGATGGTGCTCAGCACCGGCGGAAGCCAGGGAAGCTGTTGGCTATTGGCTATTGGCTTTTGGCTAACAGCATCAGTTGCGAGTTGGGCCTTCGCTGCCTGACGTGCCAGGCGGGCCGGATTGATGGCTTTCATGTCCACGCCGTGGTGCGCGGGCATGTTCTTCATCGTCGCGCCGGAGCGGAGGCCGAGCATCAGCTCGATGTCCATGCGGAGGCGGTCGGCGCCGGGGCGGTCGGCCTTGTTCACCACGAAGATGTCGGCGATCTCCATCAGGCCGGCCTTGAGCGTCTGAATCGAATCGCCCGACTCCGGGACGAGCACGACGACGCTGCTGTCGGCGATGCGCGCGATGTCCAGCTCGGACTGCCCGACGCCCACGGTCTCGACGATGATCCGCTCGAAGCCGAACGCGTCGAGCACGTCGGCGACCTCGCGCGTGGCGGCGGCGAGCCCGCCGAGCGAGCCGCGCGTGGCCATCGACCGAATGAACACCCCGGAGTCGAGCGCCACGCTCTCCATGCGCACGCGGTCGCCGAGCAGCGCGCCGCCCGTGAACGGCGAGGTAGGATCCACCGCGACGACTCCCACGCGGTGTCCGGCGTTCCGCAGCTCGCGCACGAGCAGAGTGCCGAGCGTGCTCTTCCCCGCTCCCGGTGGTCCGGTGATCCCGATGCGCCGCGCGCGGCCGAGCTTGGTGTGCAGCCGGCCGAGTATCTCGTCGAAGCCGGCCCGGTGGTTCTCCACGATGCTGACGACGCGCGCGAGCGCGGCCGACTTGCCGGCGTCGAAGTCCGCGAGTAGCTGATCGAACGCCGCCGCGCGCGCCGGCGCGATGCTAGAAGGCATCAGCGAGAATCCTCTCCTGTTTGCGCCACATGTCCGAGCTCACGCGGTCCTCACCGGGCTCATGATCGTAACCGAGAACGTGCAGCGTCCCGTGGACGATGACTCGCGCGAGCTCTTCACGCATGCCGGCCCCGTAATGGGCCGCATTTTTCCGCACGATGTCCGGACAGATGTAAATGTCGCCCAGGACGGAATGTTCGAAGGGGCTGGCCGCAGAACCGGACGCGTGTCCCCGAAGGGCGCGTCTTAGGCCGAAGGCCGTAGCGCCCGCAGGGGATACACGTCCGGTGTCGCGGCCAGCCCCGGGCGCGGCGCCTGGCGCGTCGCCGAGCGCGAACGAGATCACATCGGTTGGCCCCGCGTGATCGAGGTGCTCGCGGTTGAGCTTCGCGATCTCGCGGCTGGAGACGAAAGCGACCGAGATCATCGCCTCCTTCACGCGTTCGGCGAGCAGCGTCCGGCGGACCAGGTCGCGCACGCGGTCGGCCGACAGCGGGATGCGCTGGCCGCCGAGCGAGACGTCGACAGCGAGCCGCGACGGGGGCGTGTCAACCGCCCGAGTCGTCGGCGTACGCCTTGATGATCTCGCGCACGAGCCGGTGGCGCACCACGTCCGCGTCGTCGAGGTAATGGAAGCCGATCCCCTCGATGCCCGGCAGGATGCGCTCGACCTGGAGCAGTCCCGATTCCTCCCGCCGCTGCAAGTCTATCTGCGTCTTGTCGCCGGTGATCACCGTCTTGGAGTTCACGCCGAGCCGCGTGAGGAACATCTTCATCTGGGCGTTGGTGGCGTTCTGCGCTTCGTCCAGGATCACGAACGCGTCGGACAGGGTGCGGCCGCGCATGTACGCCAGCGGCGCGATCTCGATCGTCCGCGTCTCGAGCGCCTTCACCACGCGCTCCTGCGGCATCATGTCCTCGAGCGCGTCGTACAGCGGGCGCAGGTACGGATCGACTTTCGCCTGCATGTCGCCCGGGAGGAAGCCGAGTGATTCGCCCGCTTCGACGGCGGGACGCGCGAGCACGATCCGGCGCACCCGCTTCTTGCTGAGCGCGTCCACGGCGGCGGCCACCGCGAGATAAGTCTTGCCGGTACCGGCCGGGCCGATCCCGATCACGATATCGTTGTCCATGATCAGCCGCAGGTACTCGTTCTGCCCGCGCGTCTTGGGGCGGATGACCTTGCGGATGCCGGGGAGCACGATCCGCGTCTCGCCGTCGTCCAGGCCGGAGCCGTTCCCGCCGGTGTCCGACACGTCCTCCAAGGTCATCCGCAGCACGTCGTCGGCGGTCAACGGCACGCGCTGCTTGGCCGCGTCGATCATGCGCTGCGCGATCGGCGTAGCGCGCTCCACTGATTCGTTCGACCCGCTCACGGTGAGCGTGTCGCCGCGCAGCGCGACCTTGGCACCGCTCTGCTTCTGCAGCTCGATCAGGTTCTCGTCGTTGACGCCCGCGAGCGTCAGCATGTCCGCGCCTTCGGTGGAGAGCTTGTTGGTCTGGAAATCGTCAGGCATTAAATGAGCTGTTGGCTATTGGCTGTTGGCTATTGGCTGTTGGCTATTGGCTTACTGATCAGTGATCACTTTTCCTGATGTGCAGCTCCTGCAAATCTGCGTCCGCTACGGGGGACGGGGCGCCCTCGAACAACGCTCTTGCGGCGGTGGTTTTCGGGAAGGCGATTACATCTCTTAGCGATTGGGCGCCGGCGAGCATCATGGCGATGCGGTCGAAGCCGAAGGCGATGCCGCCGTGAGGGGGGGCGCCGGAGCGGAGAGCTTCGAGCAGGAAGCCGAAGCGGGCCTGCGCATCCGCCTCGCTGATTCCCAGCGCGGTGAAGACGCGCGACTGAATGCGGGGGTCGCTGATTCTCATGCTCCCGCCGCCCAGCTCGGTGCCGTTGAGCACGAGATCGTAGGCGAGGGCGCGGACGTGCTCGGGATCGCTCTCCACCTTGGCGAGATCGTCCGGGTGTGGCGACGTGAAGGGATGATGCACCGAGCCGAGCGCGCCCGTGGCGGCGTCACGGCTGAACAGCGGGAAGTCGGTGACCCACACGAACGCGTTGGAGCCGTTGCCGAGTCCGAGGCGGCTTGCGATCTCCTGCCGCACGCGGTCGAGCGCGGGGTTCGCGGTCGCGTCGGGCGCGGCCGCCAGCAGGCACAGGTCCCCTTCCTCGATCGCAAGCTTGTCCGCGGCGCCCTCCGGCAGGTGCTTGGCCAGCGGTCCGTCGAGCGCGCCGCTCACGCGCTTCGTGCGCAGCAATCCCGCGACGCCCGCCGATTTCGCGATGGTCTCCAGCTCGTCCACCTGCTTGCGCGAGAACGACGCGCCACCGGGGACGCGCAGCCCGCGCACGCGTCCGCCCGCTTCGATCGCCGACCGCGTGATACCGAAATCGGCGTTGCGCACGATGTCCGTCGCGTCGAAGATCTTCAGCCCGTACCGCAGGTCGGGACGGTCGGTGCCGTAATTCTCCACCGCGTCCGCGTACGTCATCCGGTCGAATCTCTCCGGCACCCTCAACCCGGCGACCCGGAACAGCGCCGCGATTAGCCCTTCCGTCAGCTGGTAAATGTCTTCCGGCGCGATGAACGACGCCTCGATGTCGATCTGCGTGAACTCCGGCTGCCGGTCGGCCCGCAGGTCCTCGTCGCGGAAGCACCGCGCGATCTGGAAGTACCGGTCGAAGCCGGATACCATCAGCAGCTGCTTGTAGATCTGCGGCGACTGCGGCAGCGCGTAGAACTCGCCCTTGTGCACCCGGCTCGGCACGAGGTAATCGCGCGCGCCTTCCGGCGTGGGCTTCGTGAGGATCGGCGTCTCGATCTCGAGGAAGCCGTGCTCGTCGAGATATCTGCGCGTCGCCTGCTGCAGCTCGTGGCGCAGGATCATGTTGTCGCGCAGCTCCGCCCGGCGCAGGTCGAGATGCCGGTAGCGCAGCCGAAGCTCCTCCGACGCGAGCTTCTCGCCCTTGCCCAGCGAGACCGGAATCGCGGGAGTCTCCGCGGGCCCGACGACGCTGATCTTTGCCGCGCGGACTTCCACCTCTCCGGTCGCCATCTCCGGGTTGCGCCCTTCCGGCGGACGCAGCGCGATCTCGCCCTCGAGCAGCACGACGCTCTCGACGCCCGCGCCCGCGGCCGCGGCGATCGCTTCGGGAGACGCCCAGCGGGGGTCGAACGAGACCTGGATCAGCCCCGAGCGGTCGCGGAGATCCAGAAAAAGGAGTCCGCCGAGGTCGCGGGTGCGATGGATCCAGCCGCCGAGTCGGACGCGGGTGCCGGCGTCCGCAGCACGGAAACCGCCGCACATGTGCGACCGAAGCGCTGTGCTCCGGGTGCCCGGCTGGGCCGGAGGGGTCTGGGCGGTCAATTCGACCGGACTGAGAACGTCATCAGGATGAGTTAAATTTAAGGCCTACAACGCTTTATTGTGAATACTTAAAGATGAATCAGAAGGAAAATCTCCTCAACCTCACCCCCTCCGAGGCGGCCGAGCGTCTGCGCTTGTTTGCCGTCGAGATGGGGCAGCCCGCGTACCGCGCGTCGCAGGTGGCCAGGCATCTCTGGCAGGTGCCGCTCCCGGGGTTCGAGGCGATGACGAACATACCCCTCGCCTTCCGCCAGCAGCTGGCCGCGCGCTTCGACGTCCCGCGGCTCGAGCTCGCCACGCGCCAGCTCTCCGCGGACAGCACGCAGAAATTTCTCTTCCGGCTCGCCGACGGCGAGATGATCGAGACCGTCGCGATCCCCGAGGACAACCGGCTGACGCTGTGCATCTCCTCGCAGGCCGGGTGCGCGCTCAAGTGCTCCTTCTGCGCGACCGGGGCGATGGGCTTCGCGCGCAACCTCGAGACGTTCGAGATCGCGGGCCAGGTGCGGGAGCTGGCGCTGCTCGACCCGCCGCTGCGCGCGACCAACATCGTGTTCATGGGGATGGGCGAGCCGATGCTGAACTGGAAGGCCGTGGATCCGACGCTCACGATCCTGAACGCGCCCGACGGGATCGGGATCGGAGCACGGCACATCACGGTCTCCACTGTCGGCGTGCTCCCCGGGATCGTCGCGCTGAGCGAGCGCCCCGAGCAGTTCCGGCTCGCGCTCTCGATTCATGCGCCGACCGACGAGCTGCGGCAATCGCTCATGCCGATCAACACGAAGTATCCGCTGGCCGAAGTCATCGAAGCCGCCAGGAAATTCGACCGGCGCGTCACGTTCGAGTACGTCATGCTCGGCGGCGTCAACGATTCGCCCGAGCACGCGCGCCAGCTCGGCGAGCTCGCGCTCGAGTGCAAGGCGTTCGTGAACCTGATTCCGCTGCATCCGGGCGGAGCCGGCGAGTTCAGGCCGACGTCCGCGCGCGACATCTCGATCTTCGCGCGCAGGCTGCGCGGGATGCGAATTCAAACGGCGATCAGAAAGAGTCGCGGGATGGACATCGCCGCCGCATGCGGCCAGCTACGGGTAGAACGGCAGCGCCGGCGGGCGCCAGTCGCCGCCGACAAGGACCGTCACGTCCAGGTAGCGTGAGGAATCCGGGCGGCTCTCCGCTCTCGCTTTCATCGCCGTAGCGACGAGCGCGGCCCAGTCGCCGTGGCCCGAGCGGTCGAGCACGAGCGTCGAGTCGCGGCGCTCCGACGCGTTGCCAAACGACACGACGTCGAACCCGCGGTCCCGCAAATAGAGCGTCGCCTGCCGGGCGAGACCGCGCGTGGCGGTGGCATTCTGCACCTCGACCTTGATGCGCACTCCCGCGGGCGCGACGACGTTGTACGCCTCGTCGTCGAAGCTTCCCGGCGCGCCGGCCGCAGGCGCCACGGCGCCCCGGTAGTAATTCCACCCAAACCACCCACCCGCCGCCAGCAACAGCAGAAGCAGCACCCACCGCCCGATCTTTCGCCGGGGCCTCGGCGCCCCGAACTCTTCGAATTGTCCGGGATCCGTCACCGCTCAGCCAACAGCCAATAGCCAACAGCCAATAGCTGAGTCTTCACCTCAGCTCGTTCCACAGCGCCACGGTTTCCGGATAGATGTAATCCCCTTCGCGAATCGACCACTCCAGCCGGAAGCGCACCACCTGGCGGAACACGCCTTCGAAAGCGTGCGGCACCTGGCTGGCGAGAAACTCACGGTCCTCGTGCAGAAACTTGCGGCCGGGCTCGAGGTAGTCCGCCATGTACAGCGCCTTTCCGGTCGAATCCCAGTTGGGCGAGCCCATCGTGTGATAGCGGATGGCGTCCAGCAGGCTGGACCGCTTCTCCCCTTCCTGCGCGAGACGTACCGCGGCCGCGGGCCCGTGCAGCAGCCCCACCGGCGAGCTCTTGTCGCCGGTGAGCCGGCGCAGCTCCTCCTCCGGAGCTTCCCGCAGCGCGTCGTGCAGCCGACCCGCGTCTATCCACTCGTTCGCCTTGGCCGGATCCAGGCGCATCCCGGCCGCCCAGGCCGACAGCAGCGCGGTGACGCGCGCGATGTGCGCGCGCCGCTTCGGCCCGACTTGCGCCCACGACGGCAGCTCCACGTACGGCGAGGTGAATGAATCCGAATCAGTCAGGGTTTCTTTCACGGTTCCAGAAGCTCGTTGTCTATGAGTCGCGTGCCGCCGACGCGTACGGCGGCGATCGCCGCGGCGCGCGTGTCCACGTTCTTGACGCGCTTGAAGGTGCGAGGGTCAACTACGGCGAGATAGTCCAGCTCGATCCCCGGTTCCGCCGCCAGAACCTCCTCGGCGACGCGCTCCAGCTCGGCGCCGCTCTGCACGCCGGACTTGTGCGCCGCGCAGATCTTCATGAGCGCGCGCGGCAGCGCCCGCGCCGCAGCCCGCTCCGTCGGGCTGAGGAACTGGTTCCGGCTCGACAGCGCGAGCCCGTCGGCGTCGCGCACCGTCGGCTCGATGATCACCTCCAGCGAAAAGTCGAGCTCGCGCGCCAGCGCCTGGACGAGACACGCCTGCTGGAGGTCCTTCTGCCCGAACACCGCGAAGTCCGGCTGCACGATATTAAACAGCTTCGCGACCACGGTGAGCACGCCGGTGAAGTGGCCGGGGCGTGACGCGCCCTCCCACTCCTTGCCGAGCCTGATCGCGTGCACCTCGATCGTGCGCTCGCGCCGGTAGATCTCGTCCACCGACGGCGCGAACACGAGCGATGTGCCCCGCTCGACCGCGCGCCGAGTGTCGCTCTCGAGATCGCGCGGGTAGCGGGCGAGATCCTCGTTCGGCCCGAACTGCAGCGGGTTCACGAAGATGCTCATCACCACGTAGCCGCCGACGCGGAGTGCGGCATCCACGAGGCTCAGATGGCCCTCGTGCAGCGCTCCCATCGTGGGAACGAACGAGATCGTCTCCCCGCGGGCGCGCGCCCCCGCGACCGCCGCGCGAACGTCGGCGATCGTCGTCACGACGTTCATGTCAGAAGCTGTGCTCTGAGCCGGGATACTTGCCGCCGCGGACGTCGCTCGCGAAGCGCTCGACGGCGCTGCGGACGTCCGTTGCCAGCTCGGCGTACCGCTTGAGAAACTTGGGCGCGAACCGGTCGTTGAGGCCGAGCAGGTCGGGGAGCACCAGCACCTGGCCGTCGCAGCCCGCGCCGGCCCCGATGCCGATCGTGGGGACCGCCACGGCCTCGGTTATCCGCGCCGCGAGCTCGGCCGGGACCAGCTCGAGCACGATGGAGAACGCGCCGGCGTCCTCGAGCCGCCGGGCCTCGTCCATCATCCGCGACGCGTCTTCCGCGCCCCGCCCCTGCACGCGCGCCCCGCCGAGCGTGTGCACCGACTGCGGGGTGAAGCCGATGTGACCGACGACGGGAATGCCGGCGCCAACCACGCGCCGCACGGTCTCGGCCATCTCCTCGCCCGCGCCCTCCATCTTCACCGCGCTCGCGCCCGTCTGCTGCAGCACGCGGCCGCAGCTCATGATGGCCTGCTCGACGCTCGCCTGGTACGTGAGGAACGGCATGTCCACGAACAGCAGCGCGCGCTTCACGCCGCGCCGCACCATGGTCGCGTGGTAGATCATCTGGTCGAGCGTCACCGGGAGCGTGGTGTCCAGGCCGGCGATCACGTTGCCGAGCGAATCGCCGACGAGGACCGCGTCCACGCCGGCTTCGTCCACGAGACGGCCGAAGAGCGCGTCGTAGGCGGTGACCATGACGATCTTCTCCCCCTTTTCCTTGCGTTGCACGTACTCGCGGATCGACAGCGCGCGCACGGCGTCCCCCGTTCCGCTGCTCACAGCCGCTCCTCGATCTGCGCGATCTGGCGCCGCCAGAAGTCGCGCTCCGGCAGGCCCGGGTGCGGCAGCGTCAGCTGCGCCGTGGCAACAGTGGCGTTGCCGCACGCGACGATGTCGACGTCGAGCGTGCGCGGCGCCCACCGCTCGCCCCGCGTGCGGCCGTTCGCCCTCTCGATGCCCTGCAGCTCGCTCAGCAGCTGCATCGGCTCCAGCGCGGTTTTCACGGCGAGCATCTGATTCAGATACTTCTCCTGTTGGAGTCCACCGAGCGGCTCGGTTTCCTCGACGTCCGAGGCGGCGACAATGAATGTATCCGGCAGGGCGGCGATTGCACTGCGAGCGGCGCTGAGGTGTTTGTGGCGGTCCCCAACATTTGATCCGAGGGCAATAAAAACCAGGTCCATAAGCTGGTGACTAGTCACGAGTCACTAGTCACTTTTTCTTCCGTTCCACAGTCACCTCCGCATACGCCAACGGCCCCGGCAGCGCGACGTGCGGCTTGCGCACCGACACCGAGACCCGTGTGACCAGCCGCACCTCCAGCGACTGCTCGGCGATGCGCTCGGCCACGTCCTCCAGGTACTTCATGTGTCCGTGCGCGAGCACGCCCGCCGCGCGGTCGTACAGGTCGCGGTAGTCCGCAACCGTCGCCGCGCCGTCGCCCCCCGCGGGCCGCTGCACCCAGACCGATACGTCCACCTCGATCGACTGGGCTACCTCCGCCTCGTGCGGCAGGACCCCGATGTGCGTGTGGAAGCGCATCCCCTTCAGCGTCACTACGTCTTCAGCCATCCATCGCCTCCCGCATGGAGCGTACGAGATTCAGCGCCGCGCCGGTCGACTCGCCGGCGGCCCGCACGACAGCGCTTCCGACCACGACTCCGTCCGCCAGCCGCGCGACGGCGCGCGCCTGCGCGGGAGTCGAGATTCCGAAGCCCACGCACACGGGGAGATCGGTCACCGCACGCAATCTCGCGACCATCGGCGCCACGTCGGGCGGGGCGTCGTCGCGGGCGCCGGTGACGCCCATGCGGCTGATGAGGTACACGAAGCCGCTCCCGTGCTGGCAGATTCCGGCCAGTCTCCCGGGCGGCGTCGTCGGCGCGACGAGCCGGATGAAGTCGAGCCCGCTTTCCGCCAGCCAGGCTTCGCGCCGCGGATCCGCGCCGAGCGGCAGATCCGTGACGAGTATACCCGCGATGCCGGCGTCCCGCGCCCGGCGCAGCACGTCCGGCCCCGCCGCGAGCAGCGGATTGAGGTAGGTGAACAGCACGACGGGCACGGCCGGCCGCGCCTTCTCGAGCAGCTCCAGAGAGCCGTCGAGCGTAACGCCATTGGCGAGGGCGACGGACGAGCTGTGCTGGATCACCGGGCCGTCCGCGACCGGGTCGGAGAAAGGGACGCCGAGCTCGATCACGTCCGCGCCAGCCGCTTCCAGCCCTTCCAGCAGCTCCACCGTTGCGGCCGGCGACGGGTGCCCGGCCGTGACGTAGCACACGAGCGCGCGGCGCGAATCCGCGCGCAGCGCCTCGAACCGCTCCGCTATCGACTCAGAGGAAATAATCGCCGACGCGGATGCCATAACGCTCCGGGTCCGCGGTCTTGATGATGGTCCGCGCGTAGCTTCCGTCGGGGCTCTGCTCGGCGAGATCCGCTTCGACCGGCGGCGTGATGAGATTTCCCAGCGGATCGCTGACGATCATGACCACCGGGCGCGCGAGCAGCTCCGGATTGACGTTGGCCGTCTTCGCGATCGCCAGCTCGAAGGTGTCGAGAACGACCAGCGTCCCCACCGGATAGATGCCCAGCAGGTTGATGAACGCCTTCACCACCACCGGGTCCAGGCCGCGGCGCGGGTTGTCGCGCATCTCTTCGAGCACCGCGGGCGGCGGCAGCGGCTCGGTCTGGTAGCTGCGGCGCGAAGTGGCCGCGTCGTAGCTGTCCGTGACGGCGACGATCCTCGCCGTCATGCAGATCTGCCGTGCCCGGATCGGCTTGGGATAGCCGCTGAGATCGGACTTCATGTGGTGCTCGTACGCCACGACCATCGCGCGGTACGGCAGCTCCGCCTGCCCGCGCATCTGGCACAGGCCGAGCACGCCGAGCCACGGGTGGCCCACGATGAGCCGCCATTCCTCGTCGGTCAGCCCCTCGGTCTTCTGCAGTATGTCGATCGGGATGCGCGACTTGCCGATGTCGTGGAACAGCGCGGCCATTCCCAGGTCGTACAGCTGCCGCTTGGTGAAGCCGAGTCGCCTGCCGAGCGCGACCGAGAAGATGCAGACGTTGACGGAGTGCGTGAACGTGTACTCGTCGTAGTCGCGGATGGTCGTGAGCCCGACGAGCGAGACCTCGTCGTTCAGGATCTGGTCCACGATGGTCTGCACCAGCCGCTTGATCTTCTTCAGGCTCGGCGACTTCCCGAGGCGCACCGAGTTCATCACGTCCTTGGTGACCGTGACGGACTGGGCGTACGTGCGCACGGCGGCCGCATGCACCTGCTCGCTGGCCTCGCGGTCGGTCGCGGATTCCGACGGCGGCTCCAGCTCGAAGGCGGCGACGCCGGCGCCGCGCAGCCGCTCCATCAGCCGCTCGAGGCTCCCCTCAGGATCGCCCTTGAGCGGCGTGTCGAGCGCGTTCAGGAACACCAGCCAGTCGTTGGGCGTGGCGACGTCGGGCACGCGGATCGCGCCCACGCCGCTCGCCTTGCAGATGGTGAGCACCTGGCCGAAGCTGGCGTAGTTCGTGAGGTCGAGACGGAGCCGCGTCTCGTTCAGGAAGATGAACTCGCCGGACACCCGGAACTCGAGCTCGTGCTCGTGCTCGTGCTCGCGGATCTCGCGCGCGACGTTCGCCACGTCCTCGAGCGCGCGCTGCACCGACGTGTGCTCCGGCGGATACAGCTTGATGGACCGCATCGCGCTGTACATGCCGATGATCAGCGTGCGCCCGATCTTGCGGACGTACGCCGGATTGCCGTGCTCGGAGAGGGGCCAGGCGCCCGACGACGGAGTCGTAACCTGCTGCGACGTCATGCGGCTACCCCGCGGATGGCTCTGGTCACCGCGTTCTTTACCACGGCGTCCTTGTCGCCGGCGGCCTTCTCCAGCGATTCCCGCGCGCGCCGCGTGTTGATCTTGCCGAGGGCCATTGCCGCGCATGCGCGGAACTCGGGCTCCTCGCGCTTGCCGAAGGTGCCCTTGCCGTTCAGCACCGAGTCGAGGAAGTCCACGCCGGCGTCGCCCGCGAGCACGCCGTACGCCTCGAAGAACGCCATCTTCTCAGTGAGGTTGGTCTCCCGCAGCGGTTTGCCCTTGAGCGCCTTCTCCACCCGCGGCAGCGCCGCCCGGTACGACCGCCCGCCGAGCGCGCGGACGGACGCGACCCGGACGTCCCGCTCGGAATCCTCCACGCATTTCTCCAGCACCTGCAGCGCGCCGGGCGAGCCGATGTCGGCGAGCGCGAGCACGGCCGCGAGCCGCATGCCCGGATCGGCGCCGGTGTTGATCACCTGGCCCAGCGCCGGCACCGCCGCGGCCGCCTTCATTACGGCGGCGCGCTGAATCGCTTCCTGCACCACGACGGGATCGCCGACGGTGATCAGCCGCACCAGCTCGGACGTGTGCAACGCGGCGAGACGGTCGGCCGCGTTCTCCAGCAGCTCGCACAGCTCGCGGTTCTGCGAGCGCGGCGTGAACGCGAACACGGTCTCGAGCGCGGCCGGTCGCAGCTGGAGGAACAGCTCGGAGATGTCGCCCTGCGGGAGCGAGAGCGGCGCCTCCTCCAGCGTCTCCAGCAGCTGGCCGAGCACCGCGCCGTCGGACAACCGCTCGGGCAGATCCGAGAACCGCTGCTTCTGAACCTCGGTCATCTCCCTGGCGCGCTGCGCGGTGAGCGCGACCTCGCGCAGCAGATACGCCACCGTGCGGACCTGGTTGGTGGACAGCAGGTTGATCAGGATTCCGTCGAGAATGCGCGCGATCTCCTCGCGCACGCCCACGTCCTCCTGCGTCTCGAAGGTGTCGAGCAGCGACGCGATCACCAGCGGCCTGAGATCGGCCGAGTAGTCCTTGGCGATCTCGTTGTGGATGTACTCGATCTCGCGCTCGTCGAGGAAGTAGAGCGTCGAATCGAAGCCCTCCATGCTGACTACGCCGGCCGGCTTCGCCGACGACACCAGCTGCTCGCTGCCGCCGCGCTCGACCTCGCCGGGAGGCGGCAGCCGCTCGGGCGCGGCCCCCGGTTCCATCGGATCGTACGGCGTGTCTCCCGTGCCGCCGCCGGCGCCGACGTACTTGTACTCGAACGTCGAGAACTCCTGCTCCCAGAGAATCGTGAGCATGTCGTCGTCGTCCGCGGTGGCCGACCGGACGCGCTGGATGATCTCCATGATCGCGTCCATGTCCGTCATCTCGAAGCCCTTGCAGATCTTGATCTCGCGGAGGCCGTCCTTGAAGAACACCCACGCGAGATTGTCCGTGGACTTCTCGGTGTCCTCGTACACCAGGAGCTCCTCCCAGAGGAACTGCGTCTCGGAAACCTGCAGGACGAGCTCATCCGTCTGCTGCCAGAGCCCCTGGAACGCCGCGCGCGCGGCTTCCATCGAGCGCGCGTGCATCGGGTTGTTCGGCAGATACAGCGCGTGCGCGCGCACGGCCTTGGAGAAAGTCTTCAGCACGTCCGTCACGATCGCCGCCGCGAACGGCGGCGGCTCGACGGAATCGGGCGCCTGCACTGGTGCGCTTGTTGGTGAAGTCATCAGCTCAAGAGATCCATCTCGCTTACCTGCGCCACATCCTTGTCGCCGCGCCCACTGATGCAGACCAGAAGCGAGTCACTGTCCGACCAGCGGCCGCGATTTTTCGCTATCCAGGCAATGGCGTGCGCGGATTCCAGAGCCGGGATGATTCCCTCCAATCGGCTGAGGAGAACGAACCCTCGCAGCGCCTCCGAATCCGTAACGGAGACATATGTAGCCCGATGAAGTTCCATAAGATAGGCGTGCTCGGGCCCGACGCCAGGATAATCGAGCCCCGCGGAAATCGAGTGCGCGGGCCGGACCTGGCCGCTCTCATCCTGCAGCAGGTAGCTCAGCGACCCGTGCAGCACTCCCGGCGAGCCGCGCGCCAGCGACGCCGAGTGCTCCGCGGTATCGAGTCCATGACCTGCGGCCTCCACGCCCACCAGCTCGACGTCCGAGTCGTCGATGAACGCGTGGAAGATCCCCATGGCGTTGGAGCCACCGCCGACACATGCCACCACCAGCTTCGGCAGCGCGCCGGTCTTCTCCAGCATCTGCGCGCGCGATTCGCGGCCGATGACCGACTGCAGGTCGCGCACGATCCGCGGGTACGGCGCCGGACCCACGACCGATCCGATGATGTAGTGACTGTCGTTCACGCTGCCGACCCAGTCCCTGATCGCTTCGCTCGTCGCGTCCTTGAGCGTGCGCGTTCCGGAGGAGACCGGCACGACGGTCGCGCCCAGCAGCCGCATGCGGAAGACATTCAGCTCCTGCCGGCGCATGTCCTCCTCGCCCATGTACACCACGCAGTCCAGCCCGAACCGGGCGCACACGGTTGCCGTCGCGACGCCGTGCTGCCCCGCGCCGGTCTCCGCTATGATGCGGCGCTTGCCCATGCGGCGCGCGAGCAGCGCCTGGCCGACGGTGTTGTTGATCTTGTGCGCCCCGGTGTGATTGAGGTCCTCGCGCTTGAGGAACACGCGCGCGCCCACATGCTCCGACAGCCGCGGAGCGACGGTCAGCGGCGACGGCCGTCCGACGTAATCGCGCAGCATCTCGTCCAGCTCGCGCTTGAACGCCGGGTCCGACATCGCGTCGGCGTACGCGACGGTCAGCTCGTCGAGCGCCGGGATGAGGGTCTCCGGGACGTAGCGACCGCCGAATTCGCCGAAACGGTCGAGAGAGCTATTGGCTATTGGCTCCTGGCTTTTGGTAACAGCCTTTGCGGTCTTCCTACTCGGCATCGGCCTGAGCTACAGCGTCCGCAAAGGCGCGCATGCGGGCGTGATCCTTCACGCCGGGTGACGACTCGACGCCGGAAGAGACGTCCACGACGTCGGGGTTCAGCGCGCGGATCGCGCCAGCCACGTTGTCGGGGTCGAGGCCGCCCGCGACGATCAGGCGCTTGTCGCCGACCAGCCGGCGAATGGCCGCGGCCTCGCGCTCCCAGTCGAAGGTGCGTCCGGTTCCGCCCAGTCCGGCTTCGGAGTAGCTGTCCACGAGCACCGCGTCCGCGTCGGCCGATTCGCCGGCCACGGTCAGCGCGCCTGCCTCACCGATGCGGATGACCGACCAGATCTCGCCGCGAAAGCTCGCCCGCAGCCGCTCGATCACGCCGTCAGGGGCTCCGCCGTGGAGCTGAATCACGTCCAGCCCCGACGCGTCGGCGGCCGCGAGAATCTCGTCCACCGATGCATCGCCGAACACGCCGACCTTTCCCAGGCCGGGGGCGGCGGTCCAGATGTCGGTGGCGTCGGCGGGATCCACGCGGCGAGGGCTGTCGGTGAATATCGATCCGACATACGCCGCGCCCAGCTCCGCGGCGAAGCCCGCGTCGCGGGCGCGGGTGATCCCGCAGAACTTCATCGCCGTCTTCATCGGCGCGCTCGCGGAACGCCGGATAGGTCGCGCACTGCCTGCTCGGGATCCTCCGCGACGGAGAGAGCGCTGCCGACGAGCACGGCGTCCGCTCCAGCGCGCGCGAGCGCCTCCACGGACGCGCGGTCGCGAATCCCGCTCTCGGCGACCGCCGTGGCCTGGCGCGGCACGCGGCGGAGCAGCTCGAGGGGGACGGCTTCGTCGATCACCAATGTCTCGAGATCGCGCGCGTTGACGCCGATAAGGGTCGCGCCGGAATCGACGGCGCGCTCGAGCTCCGCGCGCGAACGGACCTCCACGAGCGGCTCGATCCCGTACTCGCGCGCCACGCGGACGAGCGCGTCGAGCGCCGCCGGCGGCAGCGCCCGCGCGATCAGCAACACCGCGGACGCGCCCAGCGCCCGTGTCTCGAGGATCTGCACCTCCTGCACGATGAAGTCCTTCCGCAGCACGGGGACGCCGGTGGCCTCGACGACCTCGCGGAGGTCGTTCGGCGACCCGCCGAAGCGCGAAGGCTCGGTGAGGACCGAGATCGCCGCGGCACCGCCACGCACGTAGGCCGCCGCGCGCTCGCCTGCGCGCAGCGTCGGATCCAGGTCGCCCCTGGACGGCGACCGGCGCTTGACCTCCGCGATGATCGACACCGAATCGCCGCCGAGCACGTCGAGGAGCGCGGGCGCGGCCGGCGTGTCCACCGCCGCCCGCTCGAGCTCACGCCTTTTCGGCAGGAGTTGCCCGACCCGGGCCCCCGTCAGCTCCAGCAACTCGCCCAGAGTGCCTCCCGGCGCGCTCCAGAAAGATTCCTGTTGCGCTTCGGGGGCTGTTCGGCTAATGTGTGAGTTCGGCAAATCTTCGGTGCGGCAGAGGTCACAACCTTATTACGGGATTACGGGGCTCGAACAAGATATGTCGCTCACGAAACGGCAGCGCGAAATCCTCACATATCTGGCCGACTACTCGGAGGCCAACGGGTACGCGCCCAGCTTCGAGGAGATCGCCGAGCGCTTCGATTACAGCTCGTTGGCGACGGTACACGAGCACCTCACGAACCTGGAGCGGAAGGGCTACATCAAGCGGCACTACAACGAGAGCCGCGGGATCGAGATCCCTTCCTCCGACGTGTACGGCCGCGCCGTGCACCTGCCGCTGATGGGCACCGTCGCGGCCGGCATGCCGATCGAGGCCATCTCCGTCCCGGAGACGTTCCCGGTCCCCGACGATCTGGTCCGGAAGAACGGCAACCACTTCGTGCTGCGCGTGCGCGGCAACTCCATGGTGGACGAGCAGATCCGCGACGGCGACTACGTCATCGTCAACGAGAAGCCGACGGCAGACAATGGCGAGATGGTGATCGCTCTTATCGACAACTCGTCCGCCACATTCAAGAAGTTTTACAGGGAAAAAGACGGGCGGATTCGACTCCAACCGGCAAACGAAGCTCTACAGCCGATCTATGTGCATGAGAACGACGTCACGATTCAAGGAGTAGTTGTAGGAGTTATACGGCGGTATTAGGCGCGCTCAATAACTGCGAGCGTTGTGAGTTAACCGTTCAACCGTTGGCCCGTTAGGGCGTAACCGCGAAACGCCCGCCGCAGTTTGCGGCCCGACGCAAAACGCAAAAACGGGTAACGCACAACGCGCCCCGCCGTTCTCCCGCGACTCTGCGCGGAGCTTGTTGCCACGGAGTCAGCATCCGAGTCATTCACACGGAGTTTTATCCGTGGAGTGTCCGTGCGTCCGATGACTCGTTGGCTTCTCGTCACGCTCGCCTTCGTTCTCACGCTGTTCATCACCCCCAAGCTTCACGCTCTCTACATGAGCAGCCTGTCGCTCACCGAGCTGGTCGAGGCTGAGGGCGGCGAGCGTCGCATCGTACGGATCGCCGGCGGCGAGTCGATCGAGGTCGTCGTCCACCGCAGCGAGACCTGGTGCCATTGTCCGGGGCTCGGTGTCGCGGCGCAGTCGCGCTCAGCCGACCCTGACTCGATAGTGCTGCTCGCCGACGCGTTGTTCCGCGCGTTTCGCGCGGAAGCGGCGCGAGAGCCGGCCAAGCGCCGCTGCCTCACGGTCACGCTCCAGCCGGGCATAGGACGGCAGGATCCCATGAACCCGCGCAAGCAGTCCAGCTTTTCCCTCTGGCGCCGCCGGACCGACGAGCGGTGGGTCCTCTTCACGACCTCGGGTGAGAGCGCGGTTCACTCGGAAGCCACCCGAACGCTCGGCGCTCTCTGGCCCCAGGTACCGCGCGCTAAGAGTACACCTCCCGAAGCCGCTCCAGCGCCGTCAGCCCGGACCCGGCTTTGAGCGCGTCCCGCGCGCGCGTGACTCCCTCGTGGTAGCTGCCCGCCTTCCCGCTTAAGTAGATCGCCGCCGCCGCGTTCAACTCGACCGCGGCTTTAGCTCCGGGCGTGCCGCCGCCGCCGAGCAGATCCAGGATCACGTGCGCGTTGTCCGCCGGTGAGCCGCCGGCGAGATCGTCCGGGCTGACCCGCCCGATCCCGTGCTTGGCGGGATCGATCGTCCACTCCGTCACCGAGCCGTCCTTGATCTCGGCGACGTGCGTCGGTCCCAGCGGAGAGATCTCGTCCAGCCCCGGCTCCCCGTACACGACCATCGCGTGAATGGCGCCGAGCTTCGCCAGCGCCGCCGACAGAATCCCCATGCGATCGCGGTCCGCCACGCCGACGAGCTGGCGGCCGACGCCGGCGGGATTCGCCAGCGGACCGACGATGTTCATCACCGTCGGAATCGCCAGCTCGCGGCGGATGGGGCCGACGTGTTTCATGGCCGGATGCATCGCGGGCGCGAACATGAACACCATGCCCGCTTGCTCGAGCGACCGCGTCATCACCTCAACCGGCGCGTCGATGCGGACGCCCAGCGCCTCCAGCACGTCCGCGCTCCCGCAGGCGGAGGTGAACGAGCGGTTGCCGTGCTTCGCGATCCGGACGCCGGCGCCGGCCGCCACGAACGCGGCGGCCGTGGAGATGTTGAACGTGGTGACCGCGCCGCCGCCGGTGCCGCACGTGTCCACCAGCTCGTCCGGCTCGCTCGCGGGCAGCTGGATCATCGCCCGCCGTAGCGCGCGCGCGGCGCCCGTCATCGTGTCGGCGGTCTCGCCGGCGACCCTAAGTCCAGTGAGGAACGACGAGATCTGCACGCCGGTCGCCTCGCCGCGCATGATCACGTCGAACGCCGCGCCCACCCCGTCCGCGTCGAGCGGACGATGGAAGGCGAGGTCCTTTATCGCGTGCTGAAGGGCGTTGAGCTGGCTCACCCGCGAGCGGCGACGGCCGCGACCACCTCGTCCAGCAGCTTGCGCGGATCTTCCGCCTTGTCGCGGTGCTCGAGCAGGCGCTCGATCCGGTAGAGAACCTTCGCCTGCGTCCGCAGCTGCAGCGTCTGGTTGCTCATGTCCAGGTGCGCTTTCTCGAGCTGGGCCACGGCGGCCGATACCTGCTGCTCCACGGCCCACAGCCGCTCGCCCGCCGTCTGCGCCTGCGCGGCGGCGTCTCTCGCGGCGCGCTCAAGCTGGGCCACGCGGGCGGAGTCTCCGCCTCCCTTCCCCTGAGCCGCCCTGCGCGCGTCGGACAGCTGCGCTTCCAGCTCCTCGATCGCCTTGCTGTACTTCGCGTGCAGCGACTCGGACACTTCCTCGAGCGCGCGAACCGCTTCGGCGCGCGCGTCGCCCTCAGCGAAGCGCGCAGCCGCGTTCATGAACAAGGCCATGAGCGGCAGCATGCGGTCGGTCGCCCGGCCGCCGAACCGTCGCTTCGGCTCGATCACCGCGATCAACGCGTACAGCTCGCCGTCGAACCGCAGCCCCTGCAGCAGCAGATATGCCCCGCTCGGCGGCGGTGCTCCGAACGACAGGAACTTCATGAAATCGTTCGACAGGTCGCCGAAGTCCACGAGCTTCGCGCCGCCGAGCACGTCCTTCTTCAGCTTCGCGGGGAGGTGATCCGGCGAGAGCTCCATCGGGATGGTCGAGATTCCCGTCGGTCCCGCCACGAGCCGCGACGTGAGCAGTCCTCTTCGCGGATCGTACGTGAACAACGCCAGCTCGAGCCCGGGGTCGTTCCCCGCCATCTCCGCGTACAGCACTGCCAGCGCGCCGCGAAGATCGGGCGCGGCGGAGAGAGTCTGGCAGAATACCGGGAGCGGCTGCGGGGACATGTTCGCTGAAGATTAGCGCCGGAAGCGCTTCCCGAATAGCTTCCGCTCAATGACGCCGCCCCCGCCGCCCCCGGGGCCAGAGGCAGGAACGACGCGGATGATTCAGCTAATCCTGCACTACGACGGCTCGGGCTTCGCCGGCTGGCAGCGACAGCTGGATGAGCCGACCGTTCAGGGCGCGCTGGAGGACACCCTCTTCAAGCTCACACAGCAAAGGGTCACCGTGACAGGCGCCGGGCGGACGGATGCCGGGGTGCACGCGCGCGGCCAGGCCGCCGGCGTGCGCGTGCCGGAAAAGTGGCAAGCGTCCGAATTGCGCAGAGCGCTGAACGCGACTCTACCGGAGTCGATCTGGGTCGCCGCCGCGCACGAGATGTCGGACGCCTTTCACGCCCGGTACAGCGCGGTGGCCCGCCGCTACTCGTATCGCGTCGGGCTCGACGAGGAAGCGTGGTCGCCGTTCCGCAGGCGATACGAGTGGGCGATGGACCGCGGGATCGACCTCGCCGTGCTCGCCGCTTCCGCGGAGGCCGTCGTCGGAGAGCACGCGTTCCTCGCGTTCGCGGTCAAGGGAACGGCTCCCGCGAGCGACGATCACCGGTGTACAGTTCACTCGGCGGGCTGGCGGGAGCGGCCGGGCGGGCTGACGTTCGAGATCGAGGCTAACCGGTTCCTGCATCACATGGTGCGGTACCTGGTCGGCACGATGGTGCAGGCCGCCAGCGGCAGACGCTCGCCGGATTCCGTCGCGCGGCTGCTGTCCGAAACGGACAATCGCGACGTGTCGCCGCCCGCGCCGGCACATGCGTTGTTCCTGGAGCAAGTGCGGTATCCGAGCGATCTTTATTTGTGACCCGCAACCTTCCCGCATGAACATTTACGTCCGGAGTGACAGCCTTGCCGAGATAAGCACCGCGGCGGAAGCGGGGCTGGCCGACGGCATTCTGTTCGCCGGCTCCGGCGACGAGCAGCACGATCCCACCGAGCTGTCGGCGATCGTGGCAGAGTTCGCGCTCCCGGTGTGCGTCGCGATCGGCGCGACGACCACGGCCGACATGTACCGCGAGGCGCGCGAGCTGGCGCGCCTGTCCGATCGCATCATCGTGCAGGTGCCGCTCGTGGAAGACGCGGTGCCGGTCATTCGGCGCCTGACGGTGGACGGCGTGGACGTCTGCGCCAACTACATCTTCAACGCCGCGCAGGCAGCGATCGCGGCGAGGGCGGGCGCGGGCAAGGTTCTGGTCTCGGTGCCCGACCTCGACGCGCAGGGGCAGTCGGTGGACGAGGTACTCGGCGAGATTCGGGCGGTGTTCGACCGCACGCACGCCGAGTGCGACCTCATGGCGGCGGGGCCGAGAAGCGCCGCCGAGTTCACATCCTGCATTCTCGCCGGAGCCGACATCATCTGCATCACGCCGATGCTGCTGCGGACGCTGATACTTCATCCGTCGACCGACCGCGCGCTCGACAGATTCCTCAGCGAGGCCGGAAGACGCGGGAAACAACGGAGCCTCACGTGAGGCGCACGCCGGCATTTCTCCTGGTTACGCTGGCCCTCGCCGGCTGCGAGGGAGCTTCGCCCATCGCGTCGTCGGCGCAGTCCGCGGCAACGGCGGCGAGCCCGGCGCAGGTCGAGGCGTCGCGGCGCACGGCGATCACCGCTGCCGTAGCGCGCGTGGCCCCCGCCGTGGTCACCGTGCAGACGGAGGCTGTCGAGCGCGTCACCGACTTCTGGTTCGGCAGGACGTTCGAGCGCACCCGGCCGGGACTCGGCTCCGGCTTCATCGTGAAGGACGACGGAACGATCCTCACCAACGCGCACGTGGTCGCCGGCGCGTCGCGCATCTCCGTGGCGCTACCGGGCGGGGGAACGTACCCGGCCCGGCTCATCGGCGCCGACGAGACCAACGATCTCGCCGTGATCAAGGTGGACGGGCAGACGCTGCCGGTCGCGCCCCTCGGCAGCTCGCGCGACCTGCTCATCGGCGAGTGGGCGATCGCGATCGGCAATCCGTTCGGCTTCCTGCTCGGGAACACGGAGCCGAGCGTGACGGCGGGCGTGGTGAGCGGCGTGGGCAGGAACATCGCTGCCGGCGCGGGCGAAGGTTCCGGGGTGTACGTGGACATGATCCAGACCGACGCGTCCATCAATCCCGGGAACTCCGGCGGCCCGCTGATCAACGCGTCGGGCGACGTGATCGGCGTGAACAGCTCGATCTTCTCGCCGTCCGGCGGCTCCGTCGGCCTAGGCTTCGCGATTCCGATCGACCGGGCCAGGCGCGTCATGGAAGACCTGCTGGCGCACGGCGTGATCCGGCAGCCGTGGGACGGGATCAACGTCCGCGTCGTCTCGCCAGGCGCGAACCCGCGCGAGATGCTCAGCGCCGGCGTCGTGGTGCGCAGCGTCGTGCCGGGATCGCCGGCCGACGGCGCGGGAGTGAGGGCCGGCGACCGGATTCTCCGCGCGGGCGACCGCCCGCTGCGGAATCCCTACGACTGGCAGGCGGCGCGGCTCGACTTCCGCGTGGGCGACGCGGTGCCGCTGGTGGTGCGCCGCGGCGGCCACGATCTGACCGTCTCGATGCGGATCACGGACCTGCCGGAGCTGACCGCGCCGCGCGTCGAGGTGCTGCGGGAGATTCAGCTCGTCACGCTGTCCCCGCAGATCCGCGAGAGCCGCCGGATCCGCAGCACGAGCGGAGCCCTCGTGGTGAACGTCAGCGAGCGCGTCTCCGCCGAGATCGGGATCGAGCGCGACGACGTCCTGCTCCAGATCAACAACGCGCGGATCGCTTCGGCGGAGGATGCGGCGAGAGCGATCAACTACTTCGCCGGGCGCAGCGTGATCGAGGTCTGGTTCGAGCGCAACGGCCAGCTGGGCCACACTTATTTCCGGGTGAGATGACCGAGTACGATCGCTACTCCTCTCCGCTGGCCGACCGGTATGCCTCGTCGGCCATGCTGGAGCTATGGTCGCCGCGCACGCGCTACGGGATGTGGCGCCGGCTCTGGCTCGCGCTCGCGGAGTCGGAGCAGGAGCTGGGCGTGGCGATTCCGGCCGAGGCCATCACGCAGATGCGCGACCGGCTGGACGACATCGATTTCTACGCGGTGCAGGCGTACGAGCGGCGCTTCCGGCACGACGTGGTCGCGCACATCCACGCCTTCGGCGACGCAGCGCCCGCGGCGAAGCCGTTCATCCATCTCGGCGCGACCAGCGCTTACGTCACCGACAACGCCGACCTGATTCTGATGCGGCGCGGGCTCGACCTGCTGCGCGGCAAGCTGCTCCAGATCATCCGCTCGCTCGCGGCGTTCGCGCGCGAGTGGCGCGACGAGCCCGCGCTCGGCTACACCCATCTCCAGCCGGCGCAGCTTACGACCGTCGGCAAGCGCGCGACGCTCTGGCTGCAGGACCTGGTGCTCGACCTGAGAGACCTGGATCATCGTCGCGACACGCTCCCGTTCCGGGGAGTGAAAGGCACCACCGGCACGCAAGCGTCCTTCCTCGAGATCTTCGACGGCGACCACAAGAAGGTCCGCGAGCTGGAGCGGCGCGTGACCGCGCGGATGGATTTTCCCTCCGCGCTGGGAGTCACCGGCCAGACCTACACGCGAAAGCTCGACGCCTGGGTGCTGGGCATCGTCTCCGGCATAGCGTCGAGCGCCGCCAAGTTCAGCGGCGACATCCGCATGCTGCAGACCTTCGGCGAGCTGGAAGAGCCGTTCGAGCAGGACCAGGTGGGGTCGTCCGCGATGGCGTACAAGCGGAACCCGATGCGCGCGGAGCGGATCGCGTCGCTGGCGCGCTTCGTCCTGTCGCTCGAGGCCAACGCGCACCAGACGCACAGCACGCAGTTCCTCGAGCGGACGCTGGACGACAGCGCCAACCGGCGCATCGTGATTCCGGAGGCGTTTCTCGCGACGGACGCGATCCTGCTGCTCATGGGCAACATCGTGACGGGCATGGAGATCTACCCGCGGCAGATCCGGCGCCGCATCGACCGCGAGCTGCCGTTCATGGCGACCGAGGAGCTGATCGTCCGGGCGGTGCGCGCTGGTCGCGACCGGCAGGTCGCGCACGAGGTGATCCGCCGGCACAGCCTGGCCGCCGCGCGCGCCATGAAGGACGGCGCCGACAGCAACGACATGCTCGACCGCCTAGCGGCCGATCCGGAGTACGGCGTGCCGATGGACGACCTTCGCGGCGTGCTCGCGCCCGAGAGATTCGTCGGACGGGCGCCGCAGCAAGTGGACGATTTCCTCGCGGAAGTCGTGGAGCCGGTTCTCGCGGGCGCGCCGCCGGAGAAGGCCGCGGACGAGATCCGAGTCTGAGAACGACGGTGACTAGTGATTAGTGATTAGTGATTAGTGATTAGTAACTGCCGTTCCGCTGGTCACTGGTTCACGATTGTCACTATTCCCTATGCCTCTTCTTCAGTCAAATCTTCCTCTCCCGTTGCTGCGCCAGGGGAAGGTTCGCGACGTGTACGAGGCGGGGCCGGAGCAATTGCTCCTCGTCGCCACGGACAGGGTCAGCGCGTTCGACGTCGTCATGCGGGAGGCGGTGCCGCACAAGGGGGCGGTGCTCACGCAGCTCACGGCGTGGTGGCTCCGGCGTCTTGGAGACGAGGTTCCGCACCACATGCTCACGGCCGACGCCGACGAGATCATCTCGGCGGTCCCCTCGCTGGCGCCGCACAGGGGCGCGATCGCGGGCAGGGCGATGCTGTCGAAGCGGGCCGAGGTCTTTCCGATCGAGTGCGTGATCCGCGGCTACCTCGCCGGCTCCGCGTGGAAGGAATACCGCTCGCATGCGACTCTCGCCGGCGAGCCGCTGCCGCCGGCGCTCAAGGAGAGCTCGAAGCTGGAGCCGCCGCTGTTCAGCCCCGCTACCAAAGCCGAGACCGGGCACGACGAGAACATCACGCGCGGGCGCGCCGCGGAGATCGTGGGCGGCGAGCGCATCGCCGAGCTGGAGCGTCTCACCCGGCTCGTGTACGAGCGCGGCCGCGCGCACGCCGAGTCGCGCGGAATCATCATCGCCGACACCAAGCTCGAGTTCGGAGAGGTCGACGGGCGGGTTATATTAGTCGACGAGGTGCTCACCCCCGACAGCTCACGCTTCTGGCCCGCGGACCGATACGAGGAAGGCGTTGCGCCACCCAGTCTCGACAAGCAGCCGCTGCGCGATCATCTGGAGCGGGAGAAGACCGCCGGCCGCTGGAACGGCGATCCGCCGCCCCCTCCTCTTCCGACCGACGTCATTGATTCGATGAGCCGCCGATATCTCGACATATTCCAGCGCCTCACCGGCGCCGCGCTTCCGGGCACGCCCGGGTGAGCTTCGCCCGCGAGGGGCTCGCCTTCATCGGGATCGCTTCCGCGCTGGCCGCGACGGCATACGCGTTCGCGCTGGCGCGCAGGTCCTGGACGCTGTGGCTGCTGGCGTTCGCGCTCACGGTGGTCGCGCTCTGGGTCGCGTTCTTCTTCCGGGATCCCGAGCGTACCGGAGAGCGCGGGGAGAGCATCGTGGTCTCCCCCGCCGACGGCAAGATCGTGATGATCACGGAAGTGGACGAGCCGGCGTTCATCGGCGGCAAGGCGATCCGGATCTCCGTCTTCATGAACGTCTTCAACGTGCACGTGAACCGGTACCCGGTGGACGGGACCGTGCGCTACGTCCACTACAATCCCGGCAGATTCCTGAACGCCGCCACCGAGAAGTCGAGCCTCGAGAACGAGCAGATGTCCGTCGGGCTCGAGACGAAGAGCGGCCGCATACTCGTGCGGCAGATCGCCGGCCTCATCGCGCGGCGGATCGTGACCTACAGCAAGGAAGGCCAGGTCGTGAAGCAGGGCGAGCGCCTGGGGATCATCCGCTTCGGCTCGCGCGTGGACGTGTTCATTCCGCCCGATTCCAGGGTTCGCGTCGCGACCGGTGAGACGAGCAACGCCGGCGTGACTGTGCTCGCGGACCTCCCCGCCCGATGACGGACGGCGAAGTCCGGGCGCAGCGCCGCGTCCGGCGCGCGGTGGTCGTGCTGCCGAACGGCTTCACGCTGGTCAACCTGTTCTTCGGGATCTTCGCCATCGTCGCGGCGTCGCGCGGGGAGTTCAGCACGGCGGGACTGTACGTCGTGTTCGGCGGGATCGCGGACGCGCTCGACGGCCGCGTCGCGCGCGCGACGAGAACGGGCTCGCGCTTCGGCTCGGAGCTCGACTCGCTGGTGGACGCCATCTCGTTCGGGCTCGCCCCGGCGCTGATCATGTACTTCGCGGTGCTGAACCGCGACGGCTGGGACTGGATCTTCGTGTTCCTGTACACGGCGTGCGCGGTGATCCGCTTGGCGCGGTTCAACGTCGAGCAGGCCGGCCGCGCCAAGAAGTACTTCCACGGACTGCCGAGCCCGGCCGCGGGCGTCACGCTCGCGACGTACTACTGGTTCAGCCAGACCGACCTCTACGGCAACACCATGATCGGGGACCTGCCGTGGGAGATGGTGCTGCGCTACCTGATGCTCATGCTCGCGTTCCTGATGATCAGCAACGTCTCCTACCCCGCCGTCCCCACCGTGGGCTACCGGAAGCCGGGTGAGATCATCGGATCGCTGGTGGTCGCCTCCACTTTCTTCGGCGTGCTGTTTCTGCCGAGGGAATTTTTCTTCCCCGCGCTGCTTCTCTACGTGCTGTACGGCCTGGTGAAGACGGTCGTGTACGGGCTGATGGACCGGCGGCCGAGCGGCGATGCCCCCGTCATCAGCGACGAGGACGACGACACGGAAGAGCCGCAAACCCGTGAGCTGCTGGAGCCGGATCTGCTTGCGGCGCAGCGGAAGCGCCGCCGGCGGCGCCGGCACGGGCGCGGCGGTCAGCCGGACCCGCGACCCTTCTCCTCGGGGCCCGAATGAAGCACCGAGTCTACCGGATCGCCGTGCACATCGTCCCGCGGGCCGGGCTGTTGGATCCGCAGGGCAACACCATCACCGGCGCGCTCCACTCGCTCGGCTTCAAGCATGTGAGGTCGGTGCACGTCGGCCGGCACGTCGTCATCGAGACCGAGGCGCCCGACGCGCTGCAGGCGGAGACCGCGGTGCAGGAGATGTGCGAGAAGCTCCTGGCCAATCCGGTAACGGAGGACTTCGAGATCACGTCGGCGGTGCCGTTGTGACAACAGCTATTGGCTATTGGCTGTTGGCTATTGGCTTTTTGGAGCCGGCATGAAATTCGGGATCGTGACGTTCCCTGGGTCCAATTGCGACTACGACGCGTACCGGGCCGTGGTGGATCAGCTCGGCTCCGAGGCGACGTACCTCTGGCACAAGACGGAAGACCTCGAGGGAGTGGACGTCGTCGTGCTCCCGGGCGGATTCAGTTACGGCGATTATCTGCGCGCCGGGGCAATCGCGCGGTTCAGCCCGATCATGCAGCAGGTCGCGGCGCACGCGCGCCGCGGCGGGCCCGTGCTCGCCATCTGCAACGGATTCCAGATCGCGTGCGAGGCGGGACTGCTCCCGGGCGCGCTCGTGCGCAACACCGGAATGCGCTTCGTGTCGGACGCGGTGCACCTCCGGGTCGAGAACGCCGACACACTCTTCACCTCCCGGTACGAGCAGGGCGCGGTGCTGCGGATCCCCATAGCGCACGGCGAAGGCCGGTACGTCGCGGACGCTACGACGATCGGCAGGCTCGAGGACAACGACCGGATCGTATTCCGCTATTGCGACCCGGCCGGCGCCGTCACCGGCGCAGCCAATCCCAACGGCTCGATGCGCGGAATAGCCGGGATCGTGAGCGACGAGGGGAACGTGCTGGGAATGATGCCGCATCCCGAGCGCGCGGTGGATCCGCTGCTCGGACCGCCCGACGGGCTGCCGCTGTTCGAGTCGCTGCTCGCGAGGGTGGCCGTGTGACGATGGTTGCTCCGCGCCCCGGCGACCCGCGCATCACTTCCGCGCTCGTCGCGGAGCACGGCCTCAACGACGACGAGTTCCAGCGGCTGGTCCGCATGCTCGGCCGCGAGCCCACGTTCACCGAGCTGGGGATAATCAGCGCGCTGTGGAGCGAGCACTGCTCGTACAAGCACTCGCGTCCGCTGCTCAAGACGCTCCCCACAGAAGGGCCCCAGGTTCTCCAGGGACCCGGGGAGAACGCGGGCGTGGTCTCGGTGGGTGACGGCCTCGCCGTCGCGTTCAAGATCGAATCGCACAACCACCCGTCGGCGGTCGAGCCCTACCAGGGCGCCGCCACCGGCGTGGGCGGAATTCTGCGCGACGTCTTCACGATGGGCGCGCGGCCGATCGCCATGCTCAACTCCCTGCGCTTCGGCTCGCTGGACAACGCGCGCGTCAGGTACCTGTTCGCCGGCGTCGTGAAAGGCATCGGCGACTACGGCAACTGCGTCGGAATCCCGACCGTCGCCGGCGAGATCGTGTTCGACGACGCGTACGAGACCAATCCGCTCGTCAACGCGATGTGCGTGGGCGTGATGAAGGAGAGCGAGCTGATCACCGCCAAGGCCGAGGGGATCGGCAACCCGATCATCGCGGTGGGAGCACGGACCGGCCGCGACGGCATTCACGGAGCGTCGTTCGCGTCGGAAGATCTGTCGGAGGCGAGCGACGCCAAGCGCCCGCGCGTCCAGGTCGGAGATCCGTTCACCGAGAAGCTACTGCTGGAGGCGAGCCTGGAGCTGATCCGGAGCGGACACATCGTCGCGATCCAGGACATGGGCGCGGCGGGTCTCACGTCGTCCTCGGCGGAGATGGCCGAGCGCGGCGAGGTGGGCGTCACGATCGACGTGAGCAAGGTGCCCGTGCGCGAGGAAGGAATGACGCCGTACGAGATCCTGTTGAGCGAGTCGCAGGAGCGCATGCTCGTCGTGGCGAAGCGCGGCCACGAGGACGCGGTCAGCGAGATTCTCACTCGCTGGGATCTCACGGCTGCCGTCATCGGCGAGGTGATCGCGGAGCCGGTGTACCGCGTGACGGAGGGCGACACCGTAGTCGCGGAGTTTCCGGGCTCGCGCCTGGTAACGGACTGCCCGCGCTACTCGCCGGAAGCGCGCGAGAGCGACGAGATCGTCCGGCTCCGGGCGACGGACGTTGCAAGCGTTCCCGAGCTGCCCGAGGAGAAGGACCCGGTCTGGACGCTCGACCGGGTGCTCTCGTCACCCACGATCGCCAGCAAGGCGTGGGCGTACCGGCAGTACGACTCCACCGTGCGCACCAACACGGTGATCGGCCCGGGCGGCGACGCCGCGGTGCTGCGGCTGCGCGGGTCGAACCGCGCGATCGCCGTGAAGACGGACTGCAACGGCCGGTACGTGTACCTCTCGCCGAGAAATGGCGCACGCGCCGCGGTGTGCGAGGCCGCGCGAAACGTGGCGTGCACCGGCGCGCGGCCGCTGGCGATCACCAACTGCCTCAACTTCGGCAACCCGAAGCGGCCGGAGAACTTCTTCCAGCTGAGCGAGGCGATCGCGGGAATCGGCGAGGCCTGCCGCGCCTTGGATACGCCCGTCACCGGCGGGAACGTGTCGCTGTACAACGAGAGCCCGTCCGGCGCGGTGTACCCCACGCCTGTGATCGGCATGCTCGGCCTCATCGACGACGTCGCGCACGTCACGCCGGCGACGTGGTCGGTGGACGACGACGTCATCGTTCTGCTGGGGGAGATCCTCGGCGAGCCGGCGGACGGTCTTGGCGGCAGCGAGTATCTCGCCCGAATTCATGGAATCGTCGCGGGCACTCCGCCGAAATGCGACCCTGACCTCGAGCGGGACACGATCGCATGCCTGCTCGAGTGCATTCGCGGCGGACACGTGCGCTCGGCGCACGACTGCAGCGACGGGGGGCTCGGAGTAGCGCTGGCGGAGTGCGCGATCGCGGATCGGTCCGCGTTGGTGGGCGCCGAAATCGATGTGTCTGCGTGGAGCGGCGTCGCATTGCGGGAGTTGCTGTACAACGAAGCGCAGGCGAGGATCATCATCACGGTGCCGGAAGCGTCGCTGGGCACGATAGCCAAGATCGCGGTAAAGCATCGGGTGGCGCCGGTCGTGCTCGGCCGGGTGCGGACCGGATCGGGGAACCTCGAGATCAAGCACGGTGGAAATCGCACGGTCGTAGCGCCGCTCGAGCGACTCGCGGCGGCGTACCACGACGCGATCCCCGCGATCATGGAAGCCAGCGTCGAGAGCGCCGCCGTGCTGGAACAGGCCGCCGTGACGACGGTCTAGCCGGCCATGTGCGGCGTCTTCGGCGTGCGCGGACATCCCGGCGCGGCCTCGCTGACTCACCTCGGACTGTACTCGCTGCAGCACCGCGGGCAGGAGTCCGCCGGCATCGTCGCGGTGGGCGACGATGGAACCGCGCGGACTCTGCGCGCCATGGGGCTCGTGTCCGACAAGTTCAGCCCGGAGAGCATCGCGTCGCTCACCGGCTCGACCGCGATCGGCCACACGCGCTACAGCACCACGGGCTCGTCCACGATCGAGAACGCCCAGCCGGTGCTCGCGCGCTTTCGGGACGGGCACCTCGCGCTGGCCCACAACGGCAACCTCACCAACTCCAGTGAGCTCCGGATCGAGCTGGAGGACCAGGGCTCGATCTTCGCTTCCACGATGGACTCCGAGGTCATCGTGCACCGGATGGCGCGCTCGCGCTCTTCCGCGCCCGAAGAAAAGCTCGCGGACGCGTTGCGGGGAGTGGAAGGCGCCTACTCGGCCGTCGTGCTCGCCGGCGACACGCTGCTCGCGGCACGCGATCCGCGCGGCTGGCGGCCCCTGGTCATGGGCCGGCTCAATGGCGCGGTGATCTTCGCATCCGAGACCTGCGCGCTGGACATCGTGGGCGCAACGTTCGAGCGGGAGATCGAGGCCGGCGAGATCGTGGCGGTGGACGGCACCGGGATCCGGTCGTCGCGTCCCTTCCCCGCCGTCGAATCGCGCAAGTGCGTGTTCGAGTTCGTGTACTTCGCCAGGCCCGACAGCCGGATCTTCGGCGGCTCCGTGGACCGGGCCCGCCGCGAGCTTGGCCGACAGCTTGCCAGAGAAGCCCCCGCGCCGGGCGCCGAACTGGTGTTCAGCGTCCCGGATTCGTCCAACTCGGCCGCGCTCGGCTACGCGGAAGAATCGGGGCTGCGGCTCGAGCTGGCGCTGATACGGAATCACTACGTGGGCCGCACGTTCCTCCAGCCGACCCAGGCCGGCCGGGACGCGAAGGTGAAGGTGAAGTACAACGCCGTGCGCGAGGTGCTGGATGGAAAGAGCGTGGTTATGGTGGACGACTCGATCGTGCGGGGCACGACCACGCGCGGGCTCGTCGCAATGGTGCGCGGGGCCGGCGCGCGCGAGGTGCATCTGCGGGTGAGCTCCCCGCCGATCACGGGGCCGTGCTACTACGGGATCGACACGCCGACCCGCGAGGAGCTGATCGCGGCGAACTTCACGGTGGAGGAGATCGCGACGAAGCTCGGGGTTGATACGCTCGGCTATCTTTCGCTCGATGGAATGTTGCGGGCGGTACCGAAAGGACCGGATGGGTTCTGTCATGCGTGCTTTTCGGGCGATTATCCCACCGCGCCTCCTAGTGACCCCGTCAAGCTGAGGTTGGGGCGATGAGGCGGGAGCTGTAGTGCCGCAGTCAGTCTTTTTCTTCGGCGACGGCAAGGCGGAAGGCACCAGGGACATGAAACCCGTCCTCGGCGGCAAGGGTGCCAACCTCGCCGAGATGACCAACCTCGGCGCTCCCGTCCCTCCCGGGTTCACGATCGCAGCGTCCGAGTGCGTCGCTTTCCTGCGCGACGGCAAGTACGGCGACAAGCTGCGCGCCGAGGTCGAGGGGAATCTCGCGCGGCTGGAGAAGTGCACGGGCAAGAAGCTCGGCGATCCGAAGAACCCGCTGCTCGTGAGCGTTCGCTCCGGCGCCGCGGTGTCGATGCCGGGAATGATGGAGACGATCCTCAACCTCGGGCTCAACGACCGCACCGTAGTGGGACTGGAGCGCGCCAGCCGGAACTCGCGCTTCGCGTACGACTCGTACCGCCGCTTCATCCAGATGTACTCGGACGTCGTGCTCGGCGTGTCGAGCCAGAAGTTCGAGCAGGTGTTGGCGGCGAAGAAGCTGACCGAGGGAGTCGAGGACGACACCGGGCTCGGCGAGGATGCGCTGCGCAATCTCGTGGAGGAGTACAAGCAGCTGGTGAAGCGCGCCACCGGCGCGCCCTTCCCCACCGATCCGGTCGTGCAGCTGTGGGGCGCCATCGAAGCCGTGTGGCGGTCGTGGATGCTCAAGAAGGCGCGTGACTACCGCAAGGTGAATCGCATCTCCGAAGACCTCGGCACCGCGGTCAATATCGTGTCCATGGTGTTCGGCAACCTCGGCGAAGATTCCGGAACCGGCGTGGCGTTCACGCGTGACCCTTCGACGGGCGAGCGGAAGTTCTACGGCGAGTTCCTGGTCAACGCGCAGGGCGAGGATGTCGTCGCGGGCACGCGCACGCCGCTCGCGATCGAGCAGATGGCCGACCGGCTGCCGGGAGCGTATAAGGAGCTGCTGGAGGTGCAGGACCGGCTCGAGCGGCACTACAAGGACATGCAGGACCTCGAGTTCACCGTCGAGCGCGGGAAGCTGTACCTGCTCCAGACGCGCGGCGGGAAGCGCACCGCGGCAGCCGCGGTGCGGATCGCGAGCGAGATGGTCACCGAGGGGCTGATCAACAAGACCGAAGCGGTGGCGCGGGTGCCTGCCGCGGAGCTGGATCAGCTGCTGCACCCGATCATCGATCCTTCCGTGCACGCCAAGCCGATCGCCGTCGGTCTCCCCGCGAGCCCGGGCGCCGCGTCTGGTATCGCCGTGTTCGATCCTGACAGCGCGGAGGATCGTCACGCGGCCGGCGAAGCCGTCATCCTCGTGCGAGAGGAGACGACGCCGGAGGACTTTCATGGAATAGTCGCCGCGCGGGCGGTGCTCACCTCGCGCGGCGGCATGACGAGCCACGCCGCCGTCGTCGCGCGGGGGATGGGCAAGTGCGCCATCGTCGGGTGCAGGGACATCGAGGTCGATCTCGACCACCGCCGCTTCTCGGTCAACGGGCTTGAGGTGGAAGAAGGCGACTGGCTGACGCTCGACGGCGGGACCGGCCGCGTGTTCGCCGGGAACCTGCCGACCGTCCCCAGCGAGATCGTGCGTGTGACCAACGGCACGCTGCGTCCCGCCGACGCGCCGCTGTACCAGTCGTACCACCAGCTCCTCGGCTGGGCGGACGAGGTGCGGCGACTCAAGGTAAGAGCCAACGCGGACACGCCGAAGGACGCGCGCACCGCGCGCGGCTTCGGCGCGGAAGGGATCGGACTGTGCCGCACCGAGCACATGTTCTTCGAGGGCGACCGCATTCAGGTGATGCGCGAGATGATCGTCGCGCGCGACGAGGCCGGACGGAGGCGCGCGCTGGCGAAGCTGCTCCCGATGCAGCGCGCCGACTTCGAGGGGATCTTCGAGGCGATGCACGGGTACCCGGTGACGATCCGCCTGCTCGATCCTCCGCTGCACGAGTTCCTGCCGCACGGGGGCGAGGAGAGCAAGCTGCTCGCGCGCACGCTCAGAATCCCGCGCGCGGAGCTGTCGCGGATCATCGAGGACCTGCGCGAGACCAACCCGATGCTGGGGCATCGCGGCTGCCGGCTCGGGATCACCTTCCCCGAGATCACCGAGATGCAGGGGCGCGCGATCTTCGAGGCGGCGGTGCGCGCTTCGCGCCGCGGGATCGACGTGCGGCCGGAGATCATGATCCCGCTGGTGTCGACCGCGAAAGAGTTCGAGCACCAGCGCGCCATTCTGGAATCGGCGGCGGCGCAGGTGCTCGGCGCCATGGGCGAGCGCGTGGAGTATCTGATCGGAACCATGATCGAGCTGCCGCGGGCGGCGCTCACGGCCGGCGACATCGCGCAAGGCGCCGAGTTCTTCTCGTTCGGCACCAACGATCTGACGCAGACCACGTACGGGCTGAGCCGGGACGACGCGGGGCGGTTCCTCCCGTCGTACGTCGAGGCAGGGATCTTTCCCGAGGATCCGTTCCAGGTGCTGGATCCCGATGGCGTCGGCCGGCTGATACGGATTGCAGTGGAGGAAGGGCGCGCGACGCGGCCGAAGATCAAGCTCGGCATTTGCGGAGAGCACGGCGGCGAGCCGCGGTCGGTGGCGCTCTGTCACCGGATGGGGCTCGACTACGTGTCCTGCTCGCCGTACCGCGTGCCGATCGCGCGGCTGGCGGCGGCCCACGCCGCGCTCGCGGATGTGAAGGCGTGACTAGTGACTAGTGACTAGTGACTAGTCACAGCGCACCTTACCCCCCGGCATGATGCGAACCGCGACCCGGTGGTCGATCACCCTCGCGATATTCGCACTGCTCGTGCTGTTTGCGCGGACCGTGGACTGGAACGCGGCGTGGGCGGCGATGCGGGGAGCGTCGATCCCGCTGCTGCTGCTGGCGTTCGCCGCCAACACGACGTCCGTCCTGCTTCGGATAATCCGCTGGTGGATATTCCTTCGCCCAGCGGGCTCCCCCTCGCTCAGCCTGGCGACGAAGGCCGGGATTGCCGGAGTCGGCCTCAACAACGTGCTGCTCGCGAACGGCGGCGAGGCCGCGCGCGTGGTGTTCGTGTCGAGCGCGTCCGGAGTGCCGAGCGCGACCGTGCTCGCGACGATCGCGCTCGAGCGGATGTTCGACATAGTGGGGTTCATCGTGATGGTGGTGGCGGGCACGCTGATCTTCCCGCTGCCGCCGGAAATGGAGGGCTACCGGATCCCCGCCATGATCGTGCTCGTGGTGGTGCTCGGCGGACTGGGCACCTTGGTCTACATGACACGGCACATGACCCCGGCCACGCTGGCGGAGCGGCCGCCCGAGATCACGCCGCCGGTCGGGCTCGTGGCAAAGATCGGCTCGTTCTTCAAGTGGTTCGTCGCGAGCATGGGCGCGCTGGCGAACAGCCCGCGCTTCGTCGGCGCGCTCACGCTGTCGCTGGTCGCGTGGGTGCTCCAGATCGTCACGTTCGCGCTGGCCGCGAAGGCGGCGGGGGTCGAAGTCCCGCTAGCCGCGAGCCTCGCGGGGCTGTTGGCGGTGAATCTCGGGCTCGTGCTGCGCGCGACGCCCGGTAACGTCGGCTTCTTCCAGTTTGCCTACGCGCTCACGGTGGAGCAGTTCGGCGTCCCGCGCGACCCGGCGATCGCGGTGTCGCTGCTGATTCAGACGCTGCAGATGGTGCCGGTCACGATCATCGGGGTCGCGCTCGCGCCCGAGTTTGTGTTCAAGAAGCGGGGACAATCCGCAGCGTCCTAGCCGCTTTCCTCGCTCGTCACGGGACCATCAACACAGGGCGACCCGCGATCTCGCAAAGATTGGCAGCCGTGCTGCCGATCAGCCGGCTGGCTATCGGGTTATGGCCGCGTTTGCCCACCACGATCAGCGACACGTCCCGGCTGCGTGCATGACGAGCGATTTCAGCCGATGCCTTACCTTCAAGCATGACGGGGTTGCCACGACTTCCGGTGGCCTCGATGCGTCGTATCAGTGCGTTCAATGCCTCCTGTGCGTGCGAGGCCGCAAGGGAGGTCGCAGCGCTGTCGGCCGCTTCCATGACATAAACGCAGTCGACCTGTTCGGCTTTCGATGCCAAGTGGATCGCCGCGGCCTCCGCCGCCGCCGCACTCGCTGAAAAATCCGTCGCGAGTAGCACATGGCGCAAAGTGTTCGTGCAGACCGCCGCACATTTGTGCTGGGTACCAACGGCGGTGGGTTCGACCCACTCCAACAGCAATGGCACCGTTGTCCTTTGAATCACGGCTCTGGCCACGCTGCCCAGAAAGAGCTTGCTGATCAGGTTGTGACCACGCGATCCAATCACGATCAGCTCGGCGCCATGGTCAGACGCCGCTGCCAGAATTTCTTCAGCTGGAACACCGCTGGCCCGGACGCTGACCTCAACCTCGAGGCCCGCAGCCCGTAGGGGCTGCGCCAGTTTTTCCAGCCAGGCTACATAGTCCTTTTCATGAGCCAGAGCTGCACCCTGCGTGTAACCCACCTGAATGACGTGCGTGAGTATCACGCGCCGCACACCCCAGTGTTGCAGCTCAGGCAGGCAGTCGAGGATGGGCTGCTCGGCCGGCGCCAGATCCAGCGCAACCAATACCGTGTTATACATGGATTTCTTCTCTCGCGTTGCAACTCCTCGGGTGGCCGATGGTTGCCGGGGCCGGCGCAGCGGGAAACCAACCCTGCGTGCGATTAGAAAAGGCCACCAGTGACAGCATCACGGGCACCTCCACCAGAACGCCGACGACGGTGACCAGCGCCGCCCCTGAATTGAGGCCGAACAGACCGATGGCCACAGCCACCGCCAACTCGAAAAAGTTGGAAGTGCCGATCAATGCGCAGGGCGCTGCCACGTTGTATGGGACTTTCCAGAGTCTCGCCGCCGTATAGGCGATGGCAAAAATGCCGTACGACTGGATCAACAGCGGCACCGCGATCAGTGCGATCAGCAACGGCTGATCGAGGATGATCCGCCCTTGAAAACCAAACAGCAGCACCACCGTACCCAACAGGCCAAGTATCGAAAGGGGCTTGATGTGGGCGTTGAAGCGCGACACCGCCATGTCGGCTTGCGCCGGGTTGTCCGCGGTACGACTGAGCTGCACTCGCGTTGTCACACCGGCAAGCAGCGGGATCAGTACGTACAGGCCCACTGAGAGGATCAAGGTCGCCCAGGGTACCTGGATGTCGGTCACACCCAGCAACAAGGCCACGATTGGCGCGAAGGCGAAAATCATGATGACGTCGTTGAGCGCCACCTGTGCCAGCGTGTATGTCGCGTCACCCCGAGTGAGTTGCGCCCAGACGAACACCATGGCTGTGCAGGGCGCGGCGCCCAGCAGGATCAGGCCTGCGATGTACTGGCTGGCGTTGGCAGGATCGATCAGGTCAATAAAGAAGTAGTGAAAGAACAGCACCCCCAGCCCGGCCATCGTGAACGGCTTGATCAGCCAGTTCACCACCAGCGTGATCACCAGCCCTTTGGGGCGTTCGTGAATGCGCTTGAGGCTCGAGAAATCCACCGACACCATCATCGGATAGACCATGAACCAGATCAGTATCGCGACGATGAAGTTGACCGAACCGTATTCCAGGCGGGCCAGGGTTTGAAACAGCGCCGGCAGCAGGCTGCCCAGGCCGATACCAGCCACGATGCACAGCGCGACCCACAAGGACAGGTAGCGCTCGAAGAATCCAATCGGCGAGCGTGCGGTCATGCAGCATTCCCTCGAAGTGTTTCTTCAGGCTCGCCTGCCAGCTCACGGAGATTGTTCAGTCCCACCGGCTCGACAGGCAGCAGCGGCACCACGGCAAAGCGCTTGGCATGCACGTTGGCTACAGCGGCGATCTCCTCGCGCTCGTTGGCGGCCCGCTGCAGCAGGAGCGGTGAGGCGGTATGCGCAGCGGCGAGACTGTTGTTGATGATCCAGGCCCAGGGTTCGATACCGGCGCGGCACAGGTCGTCCTGGAGATTCGCAGCCTCCAGCACCGGGGTGGTCTCAGCCAACGTGACCAACAACACTTTGGTTTGTTTTGGATCCCGGAGCTGCATCATCGGAGTGATGAAATTGACGCCTCTGCCATCCATTTGACGCTCCATTTCCCGGTGGTAGGCGCCCGTGGCGTCCAGCAGAAGCAAGGTGTGCCCGGTCGGTGCCGTATCCATCACAACGAATTTCCTGCCTCCCTCGCGGATTATCCGCGCGAAGGCCTGGAAAACAGCGATCTCCTCGGTACACGGCGAGCGCAGGTCCTCCTCCAGCAATGCGCGACCCTGGGCATCGAGCTTGGCGCCTTTGGTTTTCAGCACGTGCTGACGGTAGCGTTCGGTTTCGGCGCGCGGATCGATGCGGCTCACGCTCAGGTTGTCGAGCGTTTCCTCAAGGGTTTCAGTCAGGTGTGCAGCTGGGTCGGAAGTGGTGAGGTGGACCGGCAAGCCGCGGTGAGCGAGTTCCACAGCCACCGCCGCCGCCAGTGTGGTTTTGCCCACGCCGCCTTTGCCCATCACCATCACCAACCCATGACCGTCGGCAGCGATGTCGTCAACCAGCGCGGCCAGCGTCGGAGCGGTCAGCGGTTCTGGCGTGGTCACCTGCTGGCCGTCCGCCAGCGTTTCCGTGCTGTCGAGCAGGCGGTGTAGCGCGGTCAGACCTACCAGATTGAATGGCTTGAGCCCGATCTGATCGCGGGGCAGCGTTCTCAGTGAATCTGGAATTGATGCGAGCGCTGCCTGTTCCCGGGCGAGCACGGCGGTCGCCAGCGCATCACCATGGACGGCGCTTTCGGGCAACACGCCGTTGATCACCAGGTATTGCTGGCGCAGGCCAATCTCCGCGAGCTCCCCGTGGGTGCGTGCCACTTCGCGCAGGGCGGACGCTTGTGGGCGTGCGACCAGCACCAGCCGTGTGCGCTCAGCGTCGGCCAGAGCGTCCACGGCGGCCTTGTATTGCTCCCGCTGCTTTTCCAGACCCGACAGCGGCCCCAGGCAGGAGGCATCGCCTTTGCCTGCTTCGAGGAAGCCGCTCCAGGCGCCCGGCAACTGCAGCAGGCGAATGGTGTGTCCGGTGGGCGCGGTGTCGAACAGAATGTGATCGTAGTCAGCCGTCAGTTCGGAGTCGATCAGCAGCGCCGTGAACTCGTCGAACGCCGCAATCTCGGTGGTGCACGCGCCGGAAAGCTGCTCCTCGATGCCTTTGACGACCCCATCAGGCAACACGCCGCGCACGGGGCCGACGATCCGGTCCCGGTAGGCCTGGGCCGCGAGCTCAGGGTCGATTTCCAGCGCGAACAGATTCGGCACGGCCGTGACGGCCGTGATGGCATTGGCAATGCCGATACCGAATACTTGTCCCACATTGGACGCGGGATCGGTGCTCACCAGCAGCACGCGCTTGCCCGCACCGGCCAGCTTGACGGCGGTGGCGCAGGCGATGGAGGTCTTGCCTACGCCGCCCTTGCCCGTGAAGAAGAAGAAGCGCGGCGGGTGATCGAGAAAGTTCATGGAGAGGTCTTCGCCAATCAGCAACAGTCACCGCCGCCGCAGCAGCTCGTCTGAGGGTTGGGGTCGGCCGCGTCGGTGAGGCCTGTCCAGCGCGCCAGTTCCGCGCGGGTCGGGTAGCGCCCCGCCAGCGCCATTTCACCGTCGGTCAGTACCAGCGGCAAGGCATCTTGTCCCGAGCGATCCAGAAACGCTTTCACAGTCGCGTTCTCCGCGAACGCCAACGGCTGCTGCGCAAGATTGAAGCGCTCGATCTCCGCGCCGTTCTGCCTGGCCCAGTCCACATCTGCCGAAAAACTCACCAGCGCCTGGTCCACATCGAGGCCGCACACGCCGGTGCTGCAGCACAGGGCCGGGTCGTAGACTTGAATGATTGTCATGATTTCACTTGAGTCGAGGTAAGCGGCGGGAGTACGGCGTCGGTGCAGCAGGAAGCCGCACGCAGCTCCGCGCACTGCTCAGAGTCGCCGGCGCAGCACTCTTCCGTCAGGTAGGCGATCAGATCCAGCATCACCGGGATGTTGGCTCGATACCGCTGAAAGCGACCTTCCTGGGTGACGCTGACCATCGCTGCCTGAGTCAACGCCTTGAGGTGGAAGGACATGTTGGTCGGGGGGACGTCGAGCGCCGACGCGATCTCGCCAGCGACCATGCCGTCGGCGCCCCTCTTTACGAGCAGCCGATACACGTCGAGGCGCACGCCAGACGAGAGTGAGTCGAAGATTGTCGTCGCAAGGCTCTTTTCCATGCTTCAATTCTACAACGTTATTTGAATTATCCAAGTCCCTGGTTTCCAGGTCGGATCGCAGCCAAGACGGTCAACATCGCCCGCGGCTGATTCGCCGGCAGCCAAACGGCGGGCAGCGGGTAACCATTCGGTTGTCTGTTGTAGTTACAAGAAAAGCGGCATCCCTAAGGATGCCGCTTTACGGAGTGGAGGCGCGGGGATTCGAACCCCGGTCCGAGACAAGATTCACCACGGCGTCTACGTGCGTAGTCTACCGATTGAGGTCTCCAGACGCTGGCCGGTAGACGGCCCACGCTGAACAAGTCTCCTGTAGCTTCGCCGACGAACGGAAGACGCACCCGCCGACTAGCCCGAATTTGCGATACTCATTCAAACGCCTCAGGCGGGCTTCCGAATGAGCAGGTGCGAGAACCTCTAAAGGTTACGCAGCCAGAGCCAAGTTGTCGTTGGCAATTGTGATTCGTCCCAGAGGTTTTACCAGGATCCGAGAACCTGGGCACGCGGCCTTAGCTTCACCAACCCCGTCGAAGCCAGTCGCCCCCGTCCTGGAAGTATACCCTCGCGAGCCGCCGAAGTCAATCCGAACCGACTTGAGAAGATACTTCAAGCCAGCTACCTAAATCGTTACGGGAAGCGGCAATAGCACGGCTGCTTCCACCCTGTCGCGGCCGCCCTGCTTGGCCCGGTACAGCGCGGCGTCGGCGGCCGCTATCAGCGACTCCGGTGACCGCGCGCAGTGCGGAAAGCTGGCCACCCCGCCCGACATCGTGATCGTGAGATACCTGCCGCCCCAGGGCACCGGATTGTCTGTGACCCCCAGCCGAAGCCGGTTGGCCAGCTCCACCGCTCCGTCCAGATCGGTCCGCGGGAGCAGCAGCGCCAGCTCTTCCCCGCCGTACCGCGCGCACGTATCCACGTTCCGCACGCGTGCCTCCAGCAGCCGCGCGATTGCCTTGAGGACCGCGTCGCCCGCGGGGTGGCCGTGCGTGTCGTTCACTTCCTTGAAGTGATCTATGTCGAACATCACCAGCGAGCTCTCACCGCCGAATCGCGCGGTCTCGGCCAGCATCTGCCGCAGGCGATCCTCGAAGTGGCCGCGATTGTACAGCTCGGTGAGCGGGTCAATGCGCGCGCGCCGCGTGATCTCCTCGATCTCCCACACCGTCTGCAGCGAGGAGCCGGCCAGCAGCGCGAGGAGCCGGAGGTTCTTGGCGTCCTCCTGCCTGACGTCGCCGGGCGCGCGTCCCTCGATGACGATCGCTCCGATCACTCCGCCGTCGCCGCGCAGCGGCAGGATGGCCAGCGAGCCGAGTCCGCCGGATTTCTCCCCGTCGCCGAACAGAACGACCTTGCCGTTGAGCCTGCGCGCGTCCTCCATCACCAGCGGGATGTCAGCCGAGCACGCCCGCGCGACGTGCCCGCCGGAGTCGAGCTTGAGTCCCGCCCGCGCGCGCGCGTCGGGCGACGAGAACGCGACCTCCCCCGTCTCGTTCTCGTAATTCCAGTGCACCAGCGCGGCGCCATAGCCGGCGGTCATCTCCAGCGCGGCGGTGGTGATCGAGTCGCCGAGCGTCTCGATGCTGCGATTCACGGCGAATCGCTGCGCCGCGGTCAGCAGCGCGGAGGCCTGCTGCGTGGCGCGGTGGTACTGGCCGCGCGCGCGGATCAGCTCGTACAGCGAGCCGACGTGCGCGCAGTAGCCGACGATGGACGTCTTGAGCGCTTCGCGCCCGCCGTGCAGCCCGCCCTCAGAGGAGATGCTCAGCGCACCGATCGCGCCGCCTTCGCCGCCGGTAACGGGCGCGGCGACCAGCTGAATCGCTTCGGCTCCCACGGTCTGCGGCCGGCCTTCCTGCACGGCCCATTGCACGAGCGCGCGCCAGGTCTGCTCGACGAAGTGCTCGGGCTCGCCGCCGTGCGTGGTGGACCACCAGTCGGGGGCGAGCGCTTCGGACTCCGGGTTGCCGCGCCAGAACACGACTTCTTCGGCGCCCGTCGCAGCGCGCACGATATCGAGGTAGCCCGTTATCAGCGAGTCAGGCACGGCCGCGCGGCGCCGTGGTCAGCTCACGCAGCCGTGTCCAGCGCGACCGCGCTGTCTTCCCCGTGCCTGTGACCGGCCGCCAGATACGCGGCGAATATCTCCTCGACTTCGCTCAGCGAGTCCACCGCGTGCAGCTTGCGCCGTAGGTCCGCCGAGCCCGGCAGCCCTTTGACGTACCAGCCGAGGTGCTTGCGAAACTCGATCGCCGCTCCGCGCGGATCCGCTTCGTACTCCTCCGCCATGTGCGCGTGCTCGAGCGCGATGGCGAACCGCTCCTCGACGGGAGGCGCGGCCGGCTTGGGCTTTCCCTCGAGCAGACCGCGCGTCTCGCGGAAGATCCACGGCTGCCCGAACGAGCCGCGCGCGATCATCACTCCGGCGCAGCCCGTCTCGCGCTGCATCCGCACGGCGTCCTCCGCCGTCTTGATGTCGCCGTTCCCGAGCACGGGGATGTCGAGCGCGGCCACGACGGCCGCGATCTCCTCCCAGCGGGCGGCGCCGGTGTACATCTGCGACCGCGTGCGCGGGTGCAGCGCCAGCGCCTTCGCCCCGGCGTCCTGGCAGCGGAGCGCGATGGTCACGGGGTCGCGCATCTCCTCGTTCCAGCCGCTGCGGATCTTCACCGTGACCGGCAGGTGGGTGTGGGCGGAGACGGAGCGGATCACGCTCTCCACCAGCGACATGTCCTTAAGGCAGCCGGAGCCGCCGTTGCGCTTGACGACCTTCTTCACCGGGCAGCCGAAGTTGATGTCGATGAACTCGGGCTGGAAGACGTCGGTGACCAGCGCGGCGGCGTCACCCATCGCGACGGGATCGCCGCCGAAGATCTGCACGCCGATCGGGCGCTCGTCCGCGCCGAACCTGAGCTTGTCGATGGTGGCCGCGTTCTCCCGGCGGATCCCCTCGGCGGACAGGAATTCCGTCACGACCACGTCGGCGCCGAAGCGCCGGCAGATACGCCGGAAAGGCGACTCCGACACGCCGGCCATGGGCGCGAGATAGAGCGGAATTTCGCTCGTAACGGGGAACGGGAAGCGCATCAATGCAAGCTAACGGAGCAGGCAAATGCTTGCAACGACAGCATTTGACAGCGTTCGCGGCCGCGGGTAAGTTGCGCGGAAATGAGCTTTTGGCTGTTAGCCAAGAGCCAACAGCCAATAGCTTCTTATGGAACTCCGCGACTTTTTCTCAGAAGATGCGATCGAGCTCGAGCTCAAGGGCACGACGAAAGACGACGTGCTCAAGGAGCTGATCGCGCTGCTCAAGCTGGACGAGAAGTCCGAAGGCATGCTCTTCAAGATGCTCAAGCGGCGCGAGAACCTCGGCTCGACGGGAATCGGGCGCGGGATCGCGATTCCCCACTGCCGCTCGCTGGTGGTCAGCAAGCTGCGCGTGGCGTTCGGCAGAAAGCGCGAAGGGCTGGACTTCAAGGCGATAGACGACAAGCCGGTGAACTTCTTCTTTCTGATCGTCGCGCCGCCGCTCGAGGTGTCGAACCAGTACCTCCCGGTGCTCGGCAAGATCGCGCAGTTCAGCAAGGAGCAGGACGTGCCGGACCGGCTGAACCAGATCAGTTCGCCGAGTGAGTTCATGGCGTTGCTGGAAGAGAAACACGTCTGAAGACTTCCGGCCACGATGTGCCTGCAAAGGGATCCAAGTTCGGAGTGTGGCAGTTCGGAGGTGTGAGTAAGGAGTGAGTGACTCCCGACTGCCTCAACTCCCTACTGTCACACTCCTAACTTGGATCCCCCGTCAGACGCAGCTATAGTGTCGCTTCCCCGCGCAGTATCGCATTCACTTCGGCGGCCGCGACAGCGCGCGGCACCTGCCACCGCCCGCCCTCGATCGGTCTCGACGGCACGCTGACCCGCGCGACGCGACCTGAGTTATCTACGGACACCACCGCGGTCGCCATGTGCTTTCCTTCCTGCCGGCTGGAAACGACCAACACCCAGTTCCCGTCCGCCGGCTTGCGCCACCGTACCGCGTACGCGCCGGCCTGCGGCAGCCGGCGAATGTCCAGCCGCATCGAACGCCGCTGCCCATCCACGAGCCCCTCGGCGGTACCGATTAGCTCGTGGCCGACCTGGTCGCCGTGATGGTACGTGCGCACGGTCATGAACGCGTCGCGCGTGAGCGGATCGTGCGGGTTGACAGGATACTCGATCGCGATCCACGGCGGGCCCGCGACGGCGACTCCGGCCGCGACGAGGGATAGGACCACGACTGCGAGCGCGCGCTTCAATGGTGAGACGAACATGCGTGGCTCCTGTGAGAGTTGTCTTCTCTCGTAGGATGCCGCGCGCAGCAGCGGGGTTGGAACGCTACTTCGCGCGCCGGATGGTGATCGCGCCTTTGAACGTTCGCACCGACACCGCCGCGCCACCATCGCCGACCGTGCTCCGCAGCTCAGCGCCTCTCCCATACCGCCCGGCCGTTGGCCGCGAGGGGGTCGCCTCGTTGCGAATCGTGCCCGCAATGGTGGTCACCTCGAGATCGGCGCCGCGCGGGGGGAGCGTGACCACGACAGCCCCGCCGTGAGTGTCGAAGCGAACGTCGGCTCCGCGCTCGAGACCGCCCTGAAAGCTGATGTCGCCCGTCACGGATTCGAATCGCGCCCGCTCGAACACGCCGCGCGGAGTCGAGCTCCCGTCCACGACGATGCGGCCGCTCACCGTCGACAGCATGGCGTCACGGCTCGTCCCGCGCAGCGTCACCGAGCCGCTCGCGCTCTTCGCGCGCACCCACCCCGGCGAGCCGCGAATCACGATGCTGCCGTCGATCGCTTCAGCGTTGACGTCCGCCGGATCCCCGGAGACGTCTATCGTGCCGCCAATCACGTACAGGTCCAGACTTCCGTTGACACCGGACACGGTCACGTCAGCGGTGGCGGTCTTGATCCACACCTTCGCGCGAGTCGGCACCATGATCTCGAGCGCGCTCGCGGCCGGCTGCCGGTCGTTCTCCGCTTCCACGAACAGCTTGACGCCCGTGCGTCCGCCGCCGCCGAGCAGCCGGTTGCCGGCGCCGAGGTTGCCGCGGATCGTGACCGAGTCGCGATCCCAGCCGCGCACCGTGACGGTGCCCACGAGCGCGTGCAGGCGAACGGCTCCGTCGGCATTCAGCTGGAAGGAGCGGCTGACCTTGGCCTGCGCGCCCGCCGTGAACGGGAGCGCCAGCGCGACGAGCGCGAGCAGTGCGCGAGTGAGCATCCCTAGCTCCGCGCCATCTCGGTGGTGCGCTCGAGGAGATCGAGCTTCATCTCGTACGTGGACTCGAGCATCTCGATCAGCGCCCGGTTCGCCGGATCGCGCGCGAGCGCCGCGCGCGCCTCCAGGATCGCGGCGTCAATAACGGCGAGGCTTTCCTTGACCTTCACGATCGTTTCCGGAGCCAGCTGGACTTGTTCGCTCTCCATGATCGCGACAAGTCCGTTCACGCGCCGCAGATACTCGTTCTCCTTGCCGGTGAATTGGGTGAGCGCGGACACGGTGCTAACCGCCGCGTTGCGCTCGGAGCGGGCGGAGAGGGGCACAGGGCCGGGGTCGGTGCCTTTCGTGCTTACGTAGGTAATGGCGGAGGACCCAACTACGAGCAGCAGCGAAGCCGCGATGAGAAAGCGCGAGCGCTGCCACACATGAATTGGCTTCCCGGCGCGAGGGTTCAGGGGGCTCGCCTCGTCGCGCGCGATCTGCGCGCGGATCGCGTCCCAGGCGTCGGCCGGCGGATCCATTTCCCGCGGCAGCCGGTCCGTCGCCTCGCGCAGCTCGCGTAGCCTCGCTTCGTCCAGCATGTCGTCAGTCATCGATTCAAGCTCTTCATTAGAAGTCCACGAGCCCGGTGCACCTGCGCTTTCACGGTCCCGACCACCACGCCCAGCTGTTCGGCGATCTCGTTGTGCTGGTACCCTTCGATGTCGTGCAACACAAAGGCCGTTCGGGCGCCGGCCGGCAACCGCGCGATCGCGTCTTCGAGATCCATCGCTATGTCCGGCCGGTCGGCCCTGCTCTCCGCGCCGGATATCGCGGGATCCTCCATGAACAGCACGCGCGCGGACCGGCGCTTGTCCGACCGCGCGTTCTGCAGCATCGCGTTGACCGCCAACCGGTGCAGCCACGAGGTGACGGGCGCGTCCCCGCGAAAGCTCGGCAGCCCGCGCCACGCGGCGATGAACACGTCCTGCAGCAGCGCCGTGGCGGCGACCCGGTCGCCGGCCGACAGCCGGACGCACAGCGCGAACACCCGCGGCGAATGCGCGCGGTACAGCTCCTCGAACGCGGCGTGCTCGCCGCTGCGCGCGCGCTGGACAAGGTCCGAGCTATGATCAGAACTGTCGTTCGCCGTCAGGTACACGTAGGCGTCATGGCAAGCCAGTGAGGTCGAAGGCATCCCTATCAATGAAGATGCCGGTGGGGGTTGAAAGGTTTACGGGCATATGGCGATGCGGCCCGCGTTAATTCGTGTTCCGGCATCGGGCAGGATATGCGTAACATCAACCGTTCGCCGCGTGCGCGTCGCAGCGTGTGCGTAGTGCCGTTCTTGCGAGCGGTGCGGTGCCCGGCTGGCGGAATTGGTAGACGCGGGCCCCTGCGAAGGGTCTGGTCGTGAGGCCGTACGGTTTCGACTCCCGTGCCGGGTACAGGCGAGCTTTGACTCGGCATCACAAGGCGCTTATCTTCTAAATCCTTCGCAGGGGTTCGCCAGCATCAAAGAAGAGCCGAGAGCATTTGCTCTCGGCTCTTCTTTGTGTGGTAAGAAGACAGTCGAGACGCGTCTCCGGCTTTTCGCATATTCCAGTTTCCCTATTCCCACTCGATCGTCGCGGGCGGTTTGGAGCTCACATCGTAGACCACCCGATTGACGCCAGCCACTTCGTTGATGATCCGGCTCGAGATGCGGCCGAGCACCTCGGGAGGAAACGGGAACCAGTCCGCCGTCATCCCGTCCGTGCTCGTCACCGCCCGCAAGCCCACCACGTTGTCGTACGTCCGCTCGTCCCCCATCACTCCTACGCTCCGCACCGGCAGCAGCACCGCGAACGCCTGCCAGATCTCGTCGTACAGTCCGGCTGACCGAATCTCTTCCAGGTAGATCGCGTCGGCCGCACGGAGCGTGTCGAGCTTGGCGCGGTCCACATCGCTCAGGATCCGGATGGCCAGCCCCGGCCCCGGGAACGGGTGCCGGCCGACCATCTCCTCGGGCAGCCCGAGCTCGCGTCCGACGTTGCGCACCTCGTCCTTGAACAGCTCGCGCAGCGGCTCTATCAACTTGAACTTCATCCCGGGCTTGAGGCCGCCGACGTTGTGGTGCGTCTTGATCGTCGCCGACGGTCCGCCCTTCGCCGAGACCGACTCGATCACGTCGGGGTACAGCGTGCCCTGCACCAGGAACTGCGCGTCGCCGATGGATGCCGCGGCGTCCTCGAACACGTCAATGAACGTGTGCCCGATGCGGCGCCGCTTCTCCTCCGGCTCCTCGATTCCCGCGAGCGCGTCGAGAAACCGCTGCTCCGCGTCTATGACGATCAGCTCGATACCGAGGTGCTGGCGAAACGTGCGCTCGACCTGCTCGGTCTCGTGCAGCCGCATCAGTCCCGTATCCACGTAGATGCAGGTGAGCTGATCGCCGATTGCGCGGTGGACGAGCGCAGCGGCGACGGACGAGTCGACTCCGCCCGACAGCCCGCAGATCACTCGCGCCGATCCGGCCTGCTCCTGGATCTTCGTTATCTCGCTCTCGATGAACGCGCCGGCGGTCCAGGTGGGCTCGGCCTTGCACGCCTCAAAAAGAAAGTTGGAGATGATCTCGGTGCCGCGCGGCGTATGCGCGACCTCGGGGTGGAATTGCACGCCGAAGATCGGCTTGGACCGGTGCCGGAACGCCGTCACCGGGTTCGAGCGACTCGTGGCGATCACGGTGAATTCCGGCGGCGGCTGCTCCACGTGGTCGCCGTGGCTCATCCAGACGGTGACGGGCTCGCCTTCGTCGAAGCCGCTGAACAACGTGTCCGCGTCGGTCACGGTCATTTCCGCGCGACCGTACTCGCGCTTTCCTCCCCGCTTCACCTCTCCGCCGGAGACGTGCGCGATAACCTGCATGCCGTAACAGATTCCGAGAACTGGAGCGACATCCAACAGCGCCTTATCGATGAGCGGCGCGCCCTCGCCGTACACCGAGCTGGGGCCGCCGCTCAGGATGATCCCGTCAGGCGCCCAGTCCCGGATCCACGTCAGATCGCGAGTCGGCGGGTGGATTTCGGAGTAGACTCGCGCCTCTCGCACTCGACGCGCAATGAGCTGCGTGTACTGCGCGCCGAAATCGAGGATGAGGATGCGGGAGGGCAAAGGGCTAGTGATTAGTGATTGGTGATTGGTGATTAGTGATTAGTGACTGGTAGCCGTTTCTGGACGCCATATCCCCGCGTTTCGTCCGCACCTACTAAACACCAATCACCAATCACTAATCACTGGTTACCGGATACCGTGATGATCTCTACCTCGCGCGTCTCCAGATCCAGTATCGCGCCCGTGCACTCGCCGTGCAGCCAGCCGCACGCCTCACCGGGGTTCAGCAGCAGGGTCTCGCCCACCGTGCGCGTGTCCTGCCGGTGCGTCGCGCCGTACAGCACGAACTCGTGGGCCTCAATGGACCGGCGGTTGATCTCGCCCAGCTCGTGCACGAGCATGATCCGGTAGCCGCCGACCTCGAAGCTGTGCGGCGACTCGTACAGCTCGGTCCCCATGGACTGGTCCGCGAACGCCTTGAGACCCTCGCGATCCCCGTCGTTGCGGCCGAACACGCCGAGCACCGCCATGTTCGCCTGCCGGAACGGAGCGAGCGAGAACGCCGAGCAGTAATCGCCGGCGTGCATCACCATGCTCACGCCCGAGGCCACGAGCCTCTCCACGAGCTGCTCGATCGCCGGCAGGCGGTCATGCGTGTCCGCCAGCACCCCGACTCTCACAGCGCGCTCCAGCGCGGGGTCACGTGCTCGCCCCTGATCAGGTCGTCGTAGCTCTCCCGCTCCGTCACCACGCCGTACCGGTCTCCGTCCACCATCACCTCCGCGGCTTTCGGCCGCGAGTTGTACTGCGACGCCATCACGAAGCCGTACGCGCCCGCCGAGTGCACGGCGAGAATGTCGCCAGCGGAAACATCGTCAATTTCGCGGTTGAGCGCGAAGAAATCCCCGCTCTCGCACACCGGGCCGACGACGTCGGCGACGATCCGGCCGCCGACCGGCGTGACCGGCTCGATCCGGTGGTACGCGTTGTAGTGGGACGGGCGGAGGAGATCGTTCATCCCCGCGTCGATGATGACGTACTCCTTCCCGCCGCTGCGCTTCCGGTACAGGACCTTCGTCAGCAGCACTCCGGCGTTCCCGACGATGAACCGGCCCGGCTCCACGATCAGCTCCAGTCCGCTGCCCGCGAGCATGGCGGCAGTGCGCGCGCCTAACTGCGCGACGTCGATCGGCCGTTCGGTGTCGTACGTGACTGCGAGCCCGCCGCCGATGTCGATGTACCGGATGTCCGACGCGCCCGCCGCCAGCATCTGCTCGAGCAGCGCGAGCAGCCGCTGCAGCCCCATCTCGTACGGACCGAACAGCGCGATCTGCGAGCCGACGTGCATGTCGATGCCGACGAGCAGGACGTGCCCGAGCCCCAGCGCCACCGACGCGACGCGCACCGCCTCGTCGTGCGGGATGCCGAACTTCATCCCCTTCTCGCCGGTGCGCGTGTACGGGTGCGGCGTGTCAACGGTGACCTCGGGATTGATGCGCAGCGCGATCCGCGCGCGCACCTTCATCCTCCCCGCTACCTCGTCCACCAGCCGCAGCTCCTCCTCCGACTCGATGTTGATCAGCAGGACGTCGGCGGTCAGCGCCTCCTCGATCTCGGCTTCGGTCTTCCCCACTCCGCTGAACACGATCCCGCTCCCGGAGTAGCCGGCACGCAGCGCGCGAAACAGCTCCCCGCCCGAGACGATGTCCACGCCCGCGCCCAGCTCGCGCAGGAGCGCCAGGATCGCGAGACTGGAGTTGGCCTTCACGCTGTAGTGCAAACGGTGGGGTATGCCCGCGAAAGCTTCGCTCAGGCGCGCGTACTGCTCGCGGATGCTCTGCGCGCTGTAGACGTACGACGGCGTCCCCACTCGCGCCGCCAACGCGTCGAGCGGCACGCCGTCGCAGTGCAGCGTTCCGTCGACACGACCGAAGCCGGCCGTCAGTACGCTCTCGCCCAAAGTGCCTCGGATTGCGAGGCGGCGCCGCAGGCCAGGCACGTCGCCGGCGGCTCGGCGGAGCAGAACTCTTCGTCGGGAAGGACGCGGATCGTGGCCTTGGTGTCTTCCTTGACCTTGGCCTCGCAAGCGCCCGAGCCGCACCAGCCGGCGTACACGAATCCGCCGGGACCTTCCATTATCGCGCGGAACTCGTCGTACGTGATCCTGCCGCGATGGCTGTTCTTCTCGCGCCGGTCGCGCGCGGCCTCGAGCATCGCGTCCTGAATGGCCACGAGCAGCTCCGCCGCTTCTTCGCCGATCGCGTCGAGCGAGACCGGCTTTTTGCTCCGGTCGTCGCGCCGGACGAGGACCGCCTGGTTCTTGTCCAGGTCGCGCGGTCCCAGCTCGATGCGCAGCGGCACGCCGCGCAGCTCCCACTCGTAGTACTTGGCGCCGGGCGTCATACCCTCGCGGTCGTCGAGGTGCACGCGCAGCCGGTGCGGATCGCGCCGCTCCCACTCCACGAGGGACGTCCGAAGCCGGCTCGCCGCCTCGAACACGCGGTCGCGGTCGTCCTCCGATTTCCAGATCGGAACGATCACTATCTCGATCGGCGCCAAGAGCGGCGGCGTGCGCAACCCGACGTCGTCGCCGTGCGTCATCACCAGTGCGCCGACGAGCCGGGTGGACACTCCCCAGCTCGTGTTCCAGACGTACTCCACGGTTCCGCCTTCGCTCTGGAACGTCACGTCGAACGCCTTGGCGAAGTTCTGCCCGAGGTTGTGCGACGTTCCCGCCTGCAGCGCGCGGTTGTCCTGCATCATCGCCTCGCACGAGAACGTGCGCAGCGCGCCGGCGAACTTCTCGGCGTCGGTCTTGACGCCGGTCACCACCGGCATCGCCATCCACCCTTCCATGAAGTCGCTGTACACGCCGAGCATCCTCCGCGCTTCCTCCTCGGCTTCGTCATGCGTGGCGTGGGCGGTGTGGCCCTCCTGCCAGAGGAATTCGAGCGTGCGCAGGAACAGACGGGTGCGCATCTCCCAGCGTACGACGTTGGCCCACTGGTTCATGAGCAGCGGGAGGTCGCGATAGCTCTGGATCCACTTGGCGAACATCGCGTAGATGATCGTCTCCGACGTCGGCCTTACGACGAGCGGCTCGTCGAGCTGCTTGCCGCCGCCGTGCGTAACGACGGCGACTTCCGGCGCGAACCCCTTGACGTGCCGCTCTTCCTTCTTGAGAAAACTCTCCGGAATGAACAGCGGGAAGTACGCGTTCACGTGGCCCGTGGCCTTGAACATGTCGTCGAGCTGCCGCTGCATCCGCTCCCAGATGCCGTACCCCGCCGGCCTGATGATCATGCAGCCGCGCACCGGCGCGTAGTCCGCCAGCTCCGCCTTCAGTACCAGCTCGTTGTACCACGCGCTAAAGTCCTCCGCGCGCGGAGTCAGCTTCTTGTCGTCTGCCATTGTCTTACACCGGGATGTTGAAGAGCTCGTCGCCGTGGACGACGCGCTCGCTGCCATCGGCCAGGTTTTTCAGGGTCGCCGTGCCGGCGCCGCCGCTCCACTGGTCGCGCAGGAGAATAACCACTTGGGCCGCCCCCGCGCTTGCCGCGGCCTTGAGCTGCCGCGCCAGCTGCTGGGCTTTGAGCGAATACTCCACGCTGTGGCCGTGCCTGCGCAGGCGCCCCGCCACGGACATCACGTCCGGGAGAAGCGCCTCGTCGTCGGACGCGACCCAGTAGTCGATGGCCGGCTCGAGCGCGGGCATCAGCTTGCGGGACCGGAGCAGCTCGCTCAGCACCACGTCGCCCATGCCGAATCCGAGCGCCGGTGCCGCCGTCCCGCCAAGCGTCGCGAGCAGATCGTCGTACCGTCCGCCGCCGCAGATCGCGCGGAACTCGCCCGCCGTGTCGAACAGCTCGAAGACTATCCCCGTGTAGTACGCGAGGCCGCGAACCACCGAGAGGTCGAGCTGGACCCACTCGGCGACGCCGAGCGAGCCGAGCAGCTCGAAGTACCGCCGCAAGTTGTCGAAGTGCTCGTCCAACGCGCGCACCCCGCCCAACCGGACGCGGAGCTCGTCGAGGTCCTTTGCCCCGACCGCCTCGAACAGCGAGCCGACGGTGTGCGGCGCGAGGCCGCCGTCGGTCAGGCGCCGCTCCAGCGCGGAGCGCGGCTCCCGGTCGAGCTTGTCGAGCACCGCGTACACGAGCGGCTGCTGCTCGTCCGCGATGTCGAAGTGCGCGAGAAGGGCACCGATCAGACGCCGGTCCGACACGCGCGCGCGGACGTCGCTCGCGGTCAGTCCCAGCTCGCGCATCACGTCGATCGCCAGCGCGAGCAGCTCGGCATCGGCCGCGACGTCGGACTCGCCGACGATGTCCACGTTGAGCTGGAAATGCTCCCGCAGCCGCCCCTTCTGCTGCCGCTCGTAGCGGAACAGCTGCGGCATGGAGAACCAGCGCACCGGCTTGCGCAGCGAGTTCAGCTTCGCGCCGACCATCCGCGCGAAAGTCGGCGTCATCTCGGGGCGGAGCGCCACCTTCCGGCCGCCCTTGTCCTCGAAGACGTACAGCTGACCGACGATCTCCTCGCCGCTCTTGGCGGTGTACAGCTCCAGCGGCTCGAGCGGCGGGCCGTCGTACTCCACGAAGCCGTACCGCCGCGCGACCTCGCGCCACGCATTCATTACGTAGGCGCGCTCGGCGAGCTCCTGCGGATAGAAATCCCGAAACCCTGGCAGCGCCGACCGTGACATTGGTGAAAGCTACGCGGCCATTGGAGACAGCTGCAAGCACGACATCGCGTCTCCGACGGTATGAAACGAACCGGTGACCAGTACCGTGCTGCCGCGATCGCCGGCCAGCGCGAGCGCCTCGGCCAAATCGGGCACGGCTGACGCGCTCGCGCCGAGGGCGCTCGCATAGTCCGCGGCCGCGGCTGGATCCCAGCGCCGGTTCGCCGGCGCCGTGGGAGGCGTGGTGAGAATGAGCTCGTCAACCACCGGCGCGAGCCGGTCGATCATCCCGCGCCAGTCCTTGTCTGAGAGAACGCCGACCACCGCCGCCAGGGGTCGCTCGATCCCCATCCTCGCCAGCGCCGACACGAGCACGGTGACGCCGGCAGGGTTGTGCGCGACGTCGAAGACGAACTTTCCGCGTCTGTCGAGCCGGCCCGGCAGAACGACGTCGCGCAGCGCATCCGCGCACCGGTCCAGCGGGACGGAGTATGCGGCGCCCGCGGCCCGCACCATCGCGATCGCGGTGGCGGTGTTCCACGCCTGATGCTCGCCGATCAGGGGTGTCCGCACCGTGAAGAACCGTCCTCCCCGCTCGATGGTGAAGTCGGTTCCGAAGGGGCCGACGCTCACGTCACTCGTGTCGTACTCCTTCGCCGCCACGACGACAGGCGCCGCCCCCATCGCCGCGGCGAGGTTCGCCAACTCCCGCGCGACGCCCGCCTTGCGCTCGCCCACGACCGCGGGCACGCCGCGCTTGAAGATCCCGGACTTCTCCATCGCGATCTGCACGATCGTCTCCCCGAGCATGTCGGTGTGATCCAGGCTGACGGACGTGACGCACGCCACGAGCGGCGTGATGACGTTCGTTGCGTCGAGCCGTCCACCCAATCCCGTCTCGATCACGGCCACGTCCACGTCCTGCCGGGCGAACCAGTCGAACGCGAGCGCGGTGGTCACCTCGAAGAAGGTCGCCCCGATCCGCTCGGCGTCGGGAGTCCAGCGCTCGATGAAGGCGACGACTTCGTCTTCGGCGATGAGCCGTCCGCCCAGGCGAATGCGCTCGCGGAAGTCCACGAGGTGCGGCGACGTGTACGTCGCCACCTTCACCTCGCGCGACCGCAGGAGCGCCTCGACCGAGGCCACGACGCTTCCCTTGCCGTTGGTTCCGGCGACGTGAAACGACTTGAATCGGCGGTGCGGATCGCCGAGCAGGCGCAGGAGCTCGGTCGTGCGCTCGAGCCCGAGCTTCGTGTCGCCGGTGGTGCGCGCGAACAGGTAGTCGAGCGCGGCCCGGTACTCCCGGGAAGCGGCGACTGTCAGCTCTCAGTCCATCCGCTCGCGGCGGGCTTGCCGCTCATGTGCCGGAGAAGCGTGCCGACCGTCTGCTTGAGATCGCGGCGATGCACCACCGCGTCCACCATCCCGTGCTCCAGCAGGAACTCCGCGGTCTGGAATCCCTCGGGCAGGTCCTGCCCGATCGTCTGCTTGATCACGCGCGGCCCGGCGAATCCGATCACCGCGCCTGGCTCCGCCAGGATCGCGTCCCCGAGCATCGCGTAGCTGGCGCTCACTCCGCCCGTCGTGGGATTGGTGAGGATCGACACGTAGGGGATGCGCCGCTCCGCGAGCTGCGACAGGATCGCCGCGGCCTTGGCCATCTGCATGAGCGAGAGCACGCCTTCCTGCATGCGCGCCCCGCCCGACGCCGACACGATCACCAGGGGAAACTTGCGCTCCAGCGACTTCTGCCCGAGCCGCGCGATCTTCTCGCCGACCACGGAGCCCATCGAGCCGCCCATGAACGCGAAGTCCATCGCGCCGACCCCGATCGGCATCCCGCCGAGCTGTCCGGTCGCGGTGAGAATGGCGTCGCCGTCGCCGGCCTTCGCCGTCGCCTTCGCGAGTCGCGCGGTGTACTCGGGAAAGCTGAGAGGATCGGTGGACTTGAGGTCGACCTCGGTCTCCTCGGCGGTGTCTTCGTCGAGCAGGATCGCCAGGTAGTCTCCCGCGCGGATCCGCCGGTGGAAGTCGCAGTTGGGACAGACGTTGAGGTTGCGCTCGAACTTCTCGCGCAGGTCGGTGTGGCCGCACGCCTCACATTTCTCCCACGTGTCGGCCGGTATCTCGAGCCGCTCTCGCCTGGGCTGGCGGGGCTTTCTCTCCTTCCGGAACCACGCCACTACTCGCTCACGTACAGCTTTAAGGGCATTGACTTAAGTTCTGGAAGGAGGCGGACTTACGGATCGGTGACTAGTGACTTGTGACTAGTGACTGGTGTAAGAGCGGAAGAGAACGGGAGAAGGCGGAAGGCAGGGCAGTTACTAGTCACTAGTCACGAGTCACGAGTCACCAGCAGTTAATTTACCCTCGCCCCGCCCCGCCCGCGCCCTTCGCCCGAGATGCGGAGCAGGATCCCCACCGCCAGCCAGGTCGCCAGCATGAACGACCCGCCGTAGCTGAAGAAAGGCAACGGGATGCCGGTGATGGGCATCAGGTTGAGGGTCATGCCCACGTTCACGATGATGTGGACCATCCAGCTCGCCATGAGCCCGAATGCCACCAGTCCGCCGAAGGCGTCGTTCGCCCGGGCCGCAATCTTGGTGGCGCGCAACAGCAGCACCGTCAGCAGCGTGAGCGTGAACATCACCCCGATGAAGCCCAGCTCCTCCCCCAGCACGGCGAAGATGAAGTCCGTGTGCTGCGCCGGGAGGAATGCGAGCCGTTTCTGGGTGCCCTCCGTGAATCCCTTGCCGAAGAAGCCGCCGGAGCCGATCGAGATCTTCGACTGAATCACCTGGTAGCCCGACGCCCGCGGGTCGAACGAGGGATCGATGAACACGCGCAGCCGGTTCTGCTGGTACGGCTTGAGCTTCTCCCACAGGACCGGGGCGACGACGCCGGTGGCGACGTTCGCCAGCATCAGCACTATCCCCTCGACGAGAAACGGCCGGTAGTACAGCACGAGGGCGAGCAGCACCAGGAACCACGCGCCCCACAGCCCGGTGCTGAAGGAGAGGACGAGACTGATCGCGGGGCTGGCGAGCAGCAGCAGCAGCGGCCACGCGACGCCGGACCAGTACAGCATCGCGAAGAAGATTCCGATGAAGGCGATGCCGCTGCCGAGATCGGGCTGCGCCATGATCATGAGCCACGGCACCGCAACGATGATCGCCGGCTTCCAGAGATCGAGCAGGGAGCTGGGCGACTCGCGCCGCGCCGCGAGCACCTGCGCGAGCATCAGCACCACCGTGATTTTCGCGAGCTCCGCCGGCTGTCCGATCCGCACGCCGCCGATGGCGAGCCAGCTCTTGGTGCCCGCCGCCGTGCCCGCGCCCGTGCCGATAACGAGCGTCAATGCGAGCAGGAACAGACTCAGCGCGTACGCCGGCACAGTCAGCCACTGGATCAGCCGCACTGACGTCCGGGTGATGCCGTACGCCGTCAACAGCCCCAGAATCACCCACACGATCTGCGGCTTGTACAGACCGGCGACGTAAGTGGGGACGTCGGTGCGCCCCGCCGAATACACCATCGCGCTTCCCAGCAGCGATAGTGCGAGCGCTGTGAGGACGAGCGGATAGTCCGCTACAATCCGCCGGGCCATCAGGGAGTCGCTGTGATTCCCGCTAGCGGCACCGGAGTGGCGGGGACGCTGCCATCATTCGCGTCGCCTATCGCCGGTCCCATCGGCGCGCGATCGGCCGGATGGGGGATGTTGAGGTACTTGGCCGCCACGCGCGAGCCCACGCGCGCCGCCTGCCAGCCGTGCCCGCCGAACTCGATCATGACCGCAACGACGATCTTGGGATCGTGCACCGGGGCCATGCCGATGAACCACGCGTGATCCGGAGTCGTCTTGCCGCTCTGCGCCGTTCCGGTCTTGCCGCCGAGGAACAGCCCCGGCACCGCTGAGCCGCCTGCGGTTCCCGTCGGCGAGACGACTCTCCCCAGCGCTTCGCGGAGCTTCTGGATCTGTTCCGGTGTGAGCGAAAACACCCGCTCGCGCTTCGGCGTCACGCGCGCGATGCTCGGCGGAGCGGCCGTGCCGTCCGACGCGATCGCCGAATAGAACCGGGCCATGCTCGCGAGAGTCTGCGAGTTCTCGCCCTGGCCGATCGCCATGTTGATGACCGTCGAGCCCGGCGTCCAGCCGCGCGGGCCGTACCGCTTGTTGAAGTAGTCGAGCCCGTACGGGAAGCGCGGCGCCTTCTCGTTGGGCAGATCGAGCCCCGATCGCTCGTTCATCCCCAGCTTGATCCCGCCCGCGATCATGCGCGACAGGCCGATGCGCAGGCCGAGCTGGTAGAAGTACACGTTGCAGGATTTCTCGATCGCGCCGCTCAGATCGAGCGAGCCGTGGCCGCGCGGGTCCCAGCAGCGGAAGTAGGCGTTGCCGTAGGCGAAGCCGCCGTTGCACGCCTGCGGCATTCTGGTCGTGAAATCCGCGATTCCGTTCTCGAGCGCGATGACGGCGTCCACCAGCTTCCACGAGGAGCCGGGCGGATACGTGCCCTGCGTCGCCTTGTTGTACAGCGGCTTCTTCGGGTTCGTGTTGAGTTCGGTCCAGTATTCCTGCGGAATCCCGCCGGTAAACCTGTTGGGATCGTACCCGGGACCGCTGTGAATCGCGAGCACGCCCCCAGTCTTCGGATCGAGCGCGATCACGCCGCCCATCAGCGTATCGCTGAACACGCTCGAGATGTACCGCTGCAGGTCCATGTCGATGTTCGTGTACATCGGCGGCGCCGGACGCGGAACGAGATCCGGCCGGGCCACCCCGGCCTCGTTCACCACGCGGCCGCGCGCGTCCACCTCGACGAACCGCATCCCTTCCGTGCCGTGCAGGATCTCCTCGTACTGCCGCTCGAGCCCGCCCTTCCCCACCTGCTGCCCCATCTTGTAGCTGCGGAACCGCTCGCTGTTCAGCTCGCTCTCGCTGATCTCGCTGGTGTACCCCACGAACGCCGACACGACCTCGCCGTCCGGGTAGTACCGCTTGGGCACCGACTGGATGATGAGGCTGGGGAAGTCGATGCGGTGCTCTTCCAGCACGGCGACGACGTCGATGGCCGCGTCCGGAAAGATCACCGTCGGCCGGTTCGGCTCGCGGCGGAACCGCTTGAGCGCGCCAGCGGTGTCCCCCGGCGTGAGCTGGATTACAGTCCCGAGCCGCGCGAGCTCGGCCTTGAGCGCGGACTCGGTGGCGCTGAGCAGAGAGACCGTGTAGGCCGGCAGGTTCTCCGCGATCACATTGTTCTTGCGATCGTAGATGATCCCGCGCGGCGCGGGGAGCGGGACCTCGCGCAGCCGGTTCTCCTCGGACTGCAGCGCGTACCGCTCGTGCTGCAGCACCTGCGTGTTGAAGAAGCCGCTGAGGAGCACGGTCATCAGCACCACTATGAGAATGGTGCCGATCCGGGCGCGGCGCGCGATGTCGTTCGGATGGAAGCTCATGCGGTGGACGGCTCGACTAGGGGACGCATCACAACCAGCAGCACGACTCCGGCCAGCGCGGTGACCGCGGCCGAGAGCGGCGACCAGAGTATCAATTGCTGGACCAGCTCGATTCCGCCCACGCGGCGCTCAGCCAGGAAGTACATGACGTCGAACGCCCACTTGCCGAGAAAGAAGAAGAACGCGTTCAGCGCGATGTTGTCGGCGAAGAACACCGCCTTGAGCCAGCTCGCCCCGTACCCCACCAGCGTCATCGCGACCGCGCCGGCTCCCAATGCCGCCGGCGTGAGCGAATCCGAGACGAAGCCGATGGCGAAGCCGATCACGGCGGCCATTCCCGGACGCACGCGCACCGCCACCAGCAGCAGCGCGATGAGCAGAAAATCCATCGGTGCGCGCCAGCCGAGGAGCGGCCGCAGGGTGTAGTGCAGCACCACCAGCAGCGCGAAGCTCGCGAGTCCGCGGAGGAGCGGAACGAAGCGCACGCCCATCAGCGCCCGGGCTGGCGCGGCACCGGCGCCGGCGTCGTATCGCGCCGTCCGGTGACCGGCGGACCGAGCCGGACGACGCTGTCGCGCTGCGGCGGTGGCTGCTGCGGCTCCACGGGAGTCGGGGTTACCGGCTGCGTGGGCTGCGGCTGAGTGACTGGCGGCCGCGTCGTCTGCGGCTGCGGCTGCGTCTGGGCGGGCGGTGGCCCCGCCACTCCCGCCGCTCGCAGCGAATCGGTGCGCATCGCGGCGATAGCGGCGCGTCTCGCCGCGGCTTCCTGCATGGCAGCCGCCCTCGCGATCGAATCTCCCGCGGCCAGGATCGCGCGCAGCGCCGCTTCCATGGGACCGCCCTGCTGCCAGACTCCCTCGACACCCTCCGCCACGCGGTCCGGGCGGAGAATCATCACCGAGTTCACGTCGCTGGGCGACACCGCCGGCCGCACGATGTACGTTCTCGCCCACGACTCCGGTGTCCTCAGCTCGGACATCACGGTGCCGATGGGAATCCCGCGCGGGTAAGTGCCGCCCAGCCCGGCGCTCACGATCAGCATCCCCGGCTTCAGCTCGGTGCGGAACGAGACTCCGCGCATCTCCATCAGGAACCGGTTGGGGCCCGCGCCGAGGTGCGCCTGGACGATGCCGAACGTGGTCCCGTCCTCGGACATCGCGCTCACGCGGAAGTCGGGGTGCGTCCACAGGATCGCATGGCTCATCGTGGGATCCACGCGCTCGACCGTGCCGACGAGCCCTTCGGGCGCGACCACCGGACTGAGGCGGCGCACGCCCGCGTTCGAGCCCGCGCTCAGGACCACGCTGTACGCGTCGCGGACGCCGCGCCCGTGCAGCGCCTCCGCCGGGACGAATCCCCACTTAACGCGGGCGCCGAGACCGATGATCTGGCGCAGCCGCTCGTTCTCGGATTGCAGGGCCGCGACGCTCAGCGCCTTGATCGTGACGCTGTCGCGCGCCTCGATGCGCTCCTCGTGCAGCATGAACGCGCGGCGGCTCAGCTCGGCCCGCTCCTGCAGCATTATCAGCGGGGCGAGAATACCCTGCCGCAGCGCCGACGCAACCGGCTCCCGTACGGTGGCCGGCAGCACCAGCGCCAGCAGTGAGAGGAGGACGCACGTACCGACGATTATCTGGTCGAGACGCGAGCTCCCACGGATCGGTCGCGATACCGCCATTTACGTCCTCAGGTGTCCAGAACCGACCAGTACTTGTCTTCGTCTTCGAGGATGCGCCCCGTGCCGCGAACGACGCACGTCAGCGGATCCTCGTCCACGTGTATGGGCAGGTTCGTCTCCTGGCTCAGCAGGATGTCGAGTCCCTTGATCAGCGCGCCGCCACCGGTCATCACGATGCCGCGATCCACGATGTCGGCCGCGAGCTCGGGCGGCGTGATCTCGAGCGCGCGCCGCACCGCCTCCACGATCTGCTGAATCGGCTCCTGCACCGCCTCGCGGATCTCGGCGGACGTGACGCGGACCGTCTTCGGAATGCCGGACACCAGATCGCGGCCCTTCACGTCCATCTCGCGCTCGTCGCCGACCGGCGCGGCCGAGCCGATCTGGATCTTCACCTGCTCGGCCGTGGAATCACCGATCAGGAGATTGTAGTTCTTCCGCATGAACTGCACGATCGCCATGTCCATCTCGTCGCCGCCGGTTCGGATCGACGTGTCGCTCACGATTCCGGAGAGCGCGATGACGGCGATCTCGGTCGTCCCGCCGCCGATGTCGATCACCATGTTGCCGGTCGGCGTGTCGACCGGAAGTCCGACGCCGATCGCCGCGGCCATCGGCTCGGCGACCATGAACACTTCCTTCGCGCCGGCGCCGAGCGCGGAGTCGCGCACTGCGCGCTTCTCCACTTCGGTGATTCCCGACGGCACGCACACGATCACGCGCGGCTTCACCTTGAAGACGTGGTTCTCGATGATGAGCGTGAGGAAGTAGCGCAGCATCTTCTCGGTCACGTCGAAGTCGGCGATGACGCCGTCCTTCATCGGGCGCACTGCGATGATGCCTTCGGGCGTGCGGCCGAGCATGCGCTTCGCTTCGAGTCCGACGCCCTTGATCTTCTTGGTCTCGCGATCCAGCGCGACGACCGAGGGCTCGTTGAGCACGATGCCCTGACCTTTCACGTAGATCAGCGTGTTTGCCGTGCCGAGATCGACCGCGATCGCGTTGGCGGGGAAAAGCGAACCGGGCTTGATGAATGGCCAGCGCATTTGGTCCTTAGCTGTTGCGGCTCATGGAGTTATTTAAACTAGCACGGGTCACGCGAGAGGCGTACCTCTCCGAAGAAGGCCGTAGGGGCAGCCTACGAGAGAAACTTGTCCACCAGCGCCAGGGGCAGGCCGAATGCCTCTGCGACACCCGGGTAGGTCACCTGGCCTTCGACGATGTTGAGCCCGCGCTGTAACGGCACGCTCTCGCGCAGGGCTTTCTTCCAGCCCTTGTTGGCGAGCTGCATCGCGTACGGGAACGTGGCGTTCGTGAGCGCCAGCGTGGACGTGCGGGGCACCCCGCCCGGCATGTTCGCGACGCCGTAGTGGATGACTCCGTCCACGACGTACGTGGGGTTCTCGTGCGTCGTCGCCTTGATGGTCTCGACGCAGCCGCCCTGGTCGATCGCGACGTCTACGATGACCGAGCCGGGCTGCATGAGCTTGAGATCCTCGCGCCGGATCAGCCTCGGCGCGACGGCACCGGGAATCAGCACCGCGCCGACCACGAGATCGGCGGTCGATATCTGCTCCAGGATGTTGTGCCGGTTCGAGTAGATGAGGATCACGTTGGCGGGCATCACGTCGGACAGGTACCGCAAACGCTCGAGCGAGAGATCGAGCACCGTTACCTTCGCCCCCATCCCCGCGGCCATCTTCGCCGCATTGATGCCGACGATTCCGCCGCCGAGGATGACGACCTTGGCCGGCGGCACGCCGGGCACTCCGCCGAGCAGCACGCCGCGGCCGCCGTATAGCTTCTCCAGATACTTCGCGCCCTCCTGCACCGCCATCCGCCCCGCGACCTCGGACATCGGCGTGAGCAGCGGCAGCTCGCGCGACGGCAGCTCGACGGTCTCGTACGCGATGCAGACCGCGCCGCTGTCGATGTGCGCGCGCGTCAGCTTCTCGTCGGCCGCGAAATGGAAGTACGTGAAGATGCACTGCCCCTTCCGTATGTGCTTCCATTCCTTCGCGATCGGCTCCTTCACCTTCATGATCATGTCGGCCTTCGCCCACACGGTCGCGGCGTCGGGGGCGATGCGCGCGCCGACTGCGGTGTACATGTCGTCCGGAAAGCCGCTGCCCTCACCCGCGCCCGTCTCGACCAGCACGTCGTGTCCCGCAGCCACCAGCGCTTCCGCGCCGGCGGGGACCAGCGCGATTCTGTTCTCGTTTGTCTTGATCTCTTTGGGGACGCCGATGAGCATTGGAAGAGGCGATGAATGTTGATGGTTGGTGACTAGTGACTTGTGACTAGTGACTAGGAACTGCTCTTCAACGGTTTGGGGCCGAGGCTTACGACCGTTTGAATATCAGGGGCAAAAAACTCGCCGCAGACTTTGCGAACGGTGTCCTGGTCGATGGCATCGATGAGGGCGAGGACTTCGTCGAGGGTCTGGATGGGCTCGCCGAACAGCTCGCCCGTGGCGGCGCGGTACATCCGCGATCCGACGCTCTCCAGCGAGAGCGTGACCTGGCCCTTGAGCTGGCTCCTGCCCAGCTCGATCTCGGCCTCGGGGATGCCTTCCCCGGCGAGGCGGGCGAGCTCGTCGTTGATGGCCCGCACGGCGTCGTCGGCGGTCTCGGGGGCGGTCGCGACGTACACGCCCTGCATCCCGGTGTCCAGGTGAAATGACTGGAAGGTCTGAACCGAATAGGCCAGCCCCAGCTCCTCGCGCACGCGCTGGAACAGCCGCGAGCTCATTCCGCCGCCGAGCAGAACGCTGATCAGCGCGATCGCGTAGCGGCGGGGGTCGCGGTGCGGCACGGTCGCGGTTCCGAGGACCACGTGGGTCTGGGCCTGATCGCGCCGGTCGTGATGCGCGTACGACGCAGGCGCGGCGCGGGGCTCGGGCGGCTGCGGCGGCGCGGCCCCGCAAGCGGGAACGTCCATCCATCCTGTGGACTCGAGCACCTCGAGCAGCCGCTCGTGCTCGATGTTGCCGGCGGCGGCGACCACGAGCTGACCGCAGTGGTACACGCTCCGGTGGAGCTCGCGCAGGTCTTCCGGGCTCAGCGCGCCGACGGTATCGCGCGTGCCGAGTATGGAGTAGCCGTACGGGTGGCCGCCCCACAGCTCCGCGTTGTGCAGCTCGAACACTTGGTCGTCAGGGGTGTCCTCGACCATGCTGATCTCTTCCAGCACGACCTTCCGCTCCACGCTGACGTCGGAGTCGCGCAGCAGCGGACGGAACACCACGTCGGCGAGCACGTCCGCGGCCTGCGCCGCGTGCTCGTCGAGCACGCGGGCCTGGTAGCTCGTGTGCTCGCGCGAGGTGTACGCGTCGAGGCTCCCGCCGAGCACTTCCAGGGACAGCGCGATGTCCTTGGCGGAGCGCGTGGGTGTCGCCTTGAACACGGCGTGCTCGAGCAGGTGTGACACGCCCATCTTCTCGGGCCGCTCGTGGATGGACGCCGACTTCACCCAGGTCCCCAATGCAACCGACCGCACCCACGGCATGTGCTCCGAGAGTACGGTCAGTCCATTGGGTAAAACGGTTCGGCGCACGCCGGCTTCGATGCGCGGCGGTGTCTTCACGCGCCGCTCAGCCGTCCCGGCCGTGATCACTCTCGCGGTCGCCCTCTCCCTCCGCCACCGCTGCGGCCGCGCCCGCCGCTGCCGCCGCTGCTCCGGGGCCTGCGCGGACGATCTTCGCTGCTGTGGTCGCCGGATCCGCCGACGCCAGCCAGCTCGCCTTCGCCGCTACCGCCGTCGCCGCCGGCCGCTCCTTCCGGCTTCGGCATCAGCGCCCTGCGCGAGAGCCGCATCTTTCCGCGCTCGTCGCGCTCGATGAGCTTCACCTTCACCACGTCGCCGCGCTTGAGCACGTCCTCGACGCGCTCGGTGCGGCCGTGCTGGATCTCCGAGATGTGCAGCAGTCCCTCGGTGCCGGGCATGATCTCGATGAACGCGCCGAACGCCGTCGTGCTCTTGACCTCGCCCTCGTAGATCTCGCCGACGATCGGCTCGGCCGTGACCTGCTCGACCATCTCCTTGGCGCGCTGCATGGACTCGCCGCCGACGGCCGCGATCGTGACCAGGCCGGTATCGTCCACCGTGATCTCCGCGCCGGTCTCTTCCTGGATGCCGCGGATGATCTTGCCCTTGGGTCCGATGAGATCGCCGATTTTCTCGGGGTTGATCGTCATCGTCACGATGCGGGGAGCGTACAGCGACATCTCCGGCCGCGGCTCCGTCAGCGCCTTTTTCATCTCGCCGAGGATGTGCAGCCGGCCCTCGCGCGCCTGATCCAGCGCCTCGCGCATGATGCGGAGGTCGAGCCCTTCGATCTTGATGTCCATCTGGATGGACGTGATTCCCTGCTCGGTGCCGGCGACCTTGAAGTCCATGTCGCCCAGCGAATCCTCGGTACCGAGGATGTCGGTCAGCACCGAGTAGCGGTCGCCTTCCTTGATGAGCCCCATCGCGACGCCCGCCACCGCCGACTTGATCGGCGCTCCGGCATCGAACAGCGCGAGCGACGCGCCGCAAACCGACGCCATCGACGACGAGCCATTGGACTCGAGCACGTCCGATACGATCCGGATCGTGTACGGGAACGTCTCGAATTCGGGGAGCACCACCTGGATTGCGCGCTCGGCGAGGTTGCCGTGGCCGATCTCGCGGCGGCTGGTGCCGCGCATCATCTTGACCTCGCCCGTACAGAACGGGGGGAAGTTGTAGTGCAGCATGAACGACTTGGTCGTCTCTCCCAGCTCATCGATCGAATCGAGCCGCTGCACGTCCTTCGCGGTGCCGAGCGTGACCGCCACGAGCGCCTGCGTCTGGCCGCGCGTGAACAGCGCGGAGCCGTGAGCGCGCGGCAGCACCGAAGTGTCGATGCTGATCGGCCGGACTTCCTGCGGCTTTCTCCCGTCGACGCGGTGACCCGTGTCGAGCACCTGCGAGCGGAGGGTGTTGTACTCCAGCTCACCCCAGAAATGCGAGATGTCCTTGGGGTTGTCCGGAAACTCCTCGAGCAGCTGCGCGGCGACTTCCTTCTTCAGGGTGGACATTCCCTTTATGCGCGCCTGCTTGTCGGCGAGGTTGATTGCCTCGATAATCTTGTCCTCGGCGAGCAGCTTCATCCGGGCGTCGATCGCCGGATTCGGCTCCGGCTTGGTCCACGCCATCTTCTCGGCGCGGCCGCGGGCGAGCAGCTCTTCCTGCATCGCGACCAGCTCACGGATTCCTTTGTGTCCGATGGTCAATGCCTCGACGACGTCCTCTTCACCGATCTCGAGCGCACCGCCTTCGACCATGATGATCGAATCCTTCGAGCCCGTAGCGACCAGGTCGAGGTCGCTGTACTCGAGCTGCTGGAAGGTGGGGTTGAGCACCCACTTGTCCTGCACGCGTCCCACGCGCACGCCGGCGATCGGTCCCATGAACGGGATCTTCGACGCGTTCAGCGCGAACGACGTCGCGAGGAGGCCGAGCACGTCAGCGTCGTTTTCCTGGTCAGCCGAGATCACGTACACGAACACCTGGATCTCGTTCTTGAAGCCTTCCGGGAACAGCGGACGAATCGAGCGGTCGATGATCCGCGCCTTGATGATCTCGGAATCGTGCGGGCGTCCCTCGCGCTTGATGAAGCCGCCGGGAATCTTTCCCGCCGCGTACGTCTTGTCGCGGTACTCTACCGTGAGCGGGAAAAAGGGCAGCGTGCTGAGGTTGTCGCTGACGGTGACAGCGGCGAGCACCATGGTGTCGCCGAACTGGACGACCGCGGAGCCCGCGGCCTGCTTCGCCATTCTGCCGGTCTCTATCGAGAGCTTGCGGCCGGCGAAGACTTTTTCGATGCGTTCCATTCTTCTCTTTTTTTTCTGAGAACACGAAGCGCGCGGGCGCCACAATGGGCCCGCGCGCGAGTTCCGGCGAAGGGCTTAGGCTCTCAGTCCGAGGTCGGCGACGATCTTCCGATACTGCTCGACGTCAATCCGACGCAGATAGCTGAGGAGCCGCTTCCGTCTGCCGACCATCATGAGGAGCCCACGACGTCCGTGGTGGTCCTTGGCGTGCTTGCGGAAGTGGTCCGTCAGATAGTTGATCCGATCCGTGAGGATCGCGATCTGAACCTGCGGCGAGCCGGTATCGGTCTCGTGCGTCCGGTGCTTCTCGATCGTGGGGGCTTTAGCGAATGCCATTACTGGTGGTGTGTTCTCCGCGCGCCCGTTGCGCGCTGGTGACGTTAAAAAGTTGCCAAGCTGTTAATAATACTGAAGTTACATGCGCTTGTAAAGCGCCCCCCAAGCGGAGGAAATGCACAGGGTGACTGAACCTAACGACGCGCCCGCGCTGACCGAACAGCAGCTCGACCAAGCTTCGATGGGCCGGGTTTCCCGCATTGACGCGATCCAGAACCAGCAGATGTCGGCGAGTGCCTACGGCCGTGATCAGGCGAGGTACGGCGCGCTCATCAACGCGATGAGCCGGATGAAGCGGGGCGTCTATGGGTTGTGCGAGCGCTGCGGGAAGCCGATTCCGTACGGGCGTTTGCTCGTCCTGCCGGAATCGGCCAATTGCGCGGCTTGCGGCGGCGGCTAAGCGACCATGACGGGCAGCGGCGACAGCCGGTCGCCGCCGCATGCAGCCGCGCTCATGGTTGCGGCTCCAGCCTCCGAAGTAGCAGGGCCACGCGCGGAATGTCCGCCCGGCTGGACAAGTCCAGCACCGGCTCTTCGGAGAGCACGACCTCGAATCGCAAGCCCGCGCCGTCAATCGCGCGCTGCACGGCCTGCGTGAGCTCCGTCTCCCCCCGGCGGGAGACGGCTACGGCCCGGCACGCCGCGAAGATCGCAGAGGTGAACAGCCAGCAATTCATGCTGGCATACACGCGACCGCCGGTGGAGGCTGCCGCGCGCGCCTCGTCACCTGTCATGCTTCGCAGCATTCCGCGCTCATCCACTTCGACGGCTCCGAATCTGGCAACCCGGTCGCTCGCCACGTTCCCGCGCTCGGTCAGGGCGTCGCGCGCGAACGCCACCATCGCCGGCCGGTTCCGTCTGTGCAGCTCGGCGAGCGCGGCCGCGGGATAGTAGTTGTCCGAGTTGACCACGACAAAGGGATCGTCGGCCGCGAACGGCTGGGCCGCGAGAACGGCGTCCGCCGTGCCGAGCGGCTGCTCCTGGATGGCGAAGTGCACGCGGATGCGCGTCGGTCGCGCGTCGATCTCGTAGTGCTTGCGGACGGCGTCATGCTCGGGGCCGATCACCAGGCACGCGTCAGTGAAGCCGGCGTCGGCGAGCGCGCTGAGGACGTAGTCGAGAAACGGCCGGCCGACGGGGATCATCGCTTTCAGCCCGGTATCGGCGATGGCGGCGGCGGCGGTGGCGAGGGCGGCCGCGGAGTCGGGGGCGCGCATGCGGGTGCCGAGGCCGCGAGCGAGAATCACAGCTTTGGTCGTGGGCTGCCCTTGCATCGAGAGCAATCTATTGCCGGCGAGACTGGCCCCGAGTGCATTCCGTCTGGGATATCCCTCGAGCCAGGGACTACATTGAGTTATGTCCCGCGCATTCGTGAACGAGGACGCCGGCGGCGATGTTCCCAAGCGGGACTATCACCTGCCGGAGCGCGACGACCCAGATTTCGACCGGCAGGCCGCGCGCGCGCTGCTGGAGGCGGCGCGTGTCGGTGAGACGGGCAGCGCAGAGAACGCTACCGGCTACTATTGGGGAGAGCCGCGGCTCGCGCCGTTCGTGCGCGAGATCCTCGCCGGCGCGCGCGCGGCGAAGGACGACCGCCTGGAACAGGTAGCCGAGCGCTTTCTCACACCGCCGAAACGATGAGCGACTGGGTGCAGCTGACCACGTTCTCGAACGGATTCGAGGCCGACATCGCGCAGCAGTCGCTGAACGAGGCCGAGATCCCCTGCCTGCTGCAAGGCAATCAGGCGGGGATGTTCGGCGCGGGGTTCAAGGGCCCGGTGATCGGCGGGATCGCGCTGTACGTCCCGTCGTCCGCGCGGGAAACCGCGCGGGAGCTGCTCTACCTCGACGAGTGATCCGCCGGCCGCCGAAGCGGCCGCGCTGCCGTTACTTGGTCGCTACCGCCGCGGCGGGCTTGGCCGCGTCAGTCTTGACCGGCGCGCCGCGACGCCAATAACTCGGCGCCGGCATCGCGCGGGCGGCGAGAAGGGCGTCGTAATACGCGACGATTCTGGCCTTGACCGACTTCTGCGTGTCGCCGGCGGCCGCGCGGAACGGCGCATACCGGTTGTGACGGTCGGTGGACACGCGGAACCACCACCACTTCTCCGTTCCCAGGGAATGCGGCTTCTCGACGGAGCACGTGAACGTCCGATCGCCGTCCACGAATTCGAAGGCTTCAATCACAATCGTTGTCCCTGTTGGATGTCATTCAATCTAACACATTTCACGCGCTTTCGCTTCGCGCGCCGCTAGGAGCGCCCGATGAAGCTCAGCGCCAGCGCGCGGATGTCGTTGTACATCACGATCACCACCAGCATCAGGATGAGCGCCAGTCCCGCGCGGAGGATGTACTCGCGCGCGCGCGGGCTGAACGGGCTGCCCTTGACGGCTTCCAGGATGTGGATCAGCACCTGCCCGCCGTCGAGAACCGGTATCGGCAGCAGGTTCAGGATCGCGATGTTGATGCTGAGGAACGCGATCAGGCTCAGGAATACCTCCAGCCCGCCCTGCGCGGCTTCGACGGACACACGCACGATTGCGATCGGCCCACCCAGTGTCTCGACTCCTACATTGCCGGTGAACAGGCCGCGCACGACGCCCGCGATGGATCCGGCCATCGCGAAGGTCGCCTCGGTCCCGACTACGAGCGCGTCCACCGGCCCCGTCCTGAAGCGGGCGATGTCGCCTCGCGGAATCACTCCGATCCTGCCGACGCGCTGCGTCCCGCCGACCGGATCGGTGAAGTCCTCCGCCACCGGAGTGACGACGAGGCTGCGTCGCGCCCCGTCCCGGATCACGTCGATCGTCGTGGCCTGCTCCGGCCGCGCGGAGATGATCGTCACCATGTCGGTGAACGTCGTCACGGGCCTTCCGTCAATGGCGACTACACTGTCCCCGCGCAACAGGCCGGCACTCGCCGCGGGACGGCCGGCAACCACGGAGTCGATTACCGCCGGGAGATACGGCTCGCCGTACGCGGCGACCGTCCCTACGGTCACCACCCACGCCAGCAGAATGTTCATCGTGACGCCGGCGAGCAGGATGACGATCCTCTGCCAGAGCGGCTTCGACTCGAACCACCGGTCGGGTGGTATCGGCTTGGGGCCGTGCGGGATCATCGCTTCGGGGTCCCAGTCCTTCGGCTTCTTCGGTCCTTCCTGCTCGCGGGCGAGCGCCTCTTCGCCGCCGCCCTCGAGAAACGCGGTGGACTCGTCGTCCTTGGACGCCATGCGCACGTAGCCGCCGAGCGGCATCGCCGCGACGATGTACTCGGTCTCGCCGCGCCGCCTGCGCCAGAGCGCGGGCCCGAACCCGACCGAGAACCGCGGCGCGTACACGCCAAACCGCTTGGCCGCGAGGAAGTGCCCGAGCTCGTGCACGAAGATCACGATGCCGAACACGATGATCGGAGCGAGCCAGGTGAAGCTCATCCGCCGAACCGCCGGGCGACGTGCGCGCGCGCCTTCGCGTCCGCGGCCAGCAGGTCGTCGCGCGTGGCGCTGCCCATCCCCGCGAGCTCGCTCATCGCGCTCTCGATCGCCTCGACTATCCGCGGGAACTGCAGCTTCCCGTCGAGGAACAGCGCGACGGCCTCCTCGTTGGCCGCGTTGAACACCGCCGGCGCGGCCCCGCCCGTCATGCCGGCGCGGAAGCCGAGGCGCAGCGCGGGAAACTCGTCGTCCGCCACCGGCTCGAACGTCAGCGGCGACTGCGCCACGGGGTCGAAGCGCGGAGTGGCCGCGTCCTCGATCCTGTCCGGGTGCGTGAGCGCGTACAGCACCGGCAGCTCCATGCTCGGCGCGCCGAGCTGCGCGATGACGCTCCCGTCCACGAATTCCACCATCGAGTGCACGACGCTCTGCGGATGCACGACCACCTCGATGCGGTCGTACGGCAGCCCGAACAGGAAGTGCGCCTCGATCACTTCCAGCGCCTTGTTCGCCAGCGTCGCGCTGTCCACCGTGATCTTCCGGCCCATCTGCCACGTGGGATGGCGGAGCGCGTCGTCCACCGTCGCCGACTCGAGCTGCTGCCTGCTCCAGCCGCGGAACGGGCCGCCCGACGCGGTGAGGATCACGCGCCTGATGTCGCCGCGCGGGCGCCCGGCGATGCACTGCAGGATCGCGCTGTGCTCGCTGTCGATCGGAACTAACTCTCCGCCGCCGCGCCGCGCCGCTTCGGTGACGATCTCGCCGGCGAGCACCAGCGTTTCCTTGTTGGCGAGCGCGACGCGCTTGCCCGCCTCCAGCGCGGCGATCGTCGCGTCGAGTCCGGCCGCGCCGACGATGGCGTTCAGCACGATGTCCGTGTCGGCGAGCCGCGCGGCCTCGACGAGACAACCGACGCCGGTGCTCCAGCCGCGCGATGACCGGCTGCCGTTGGCGTTCACGATCCCGACGAATCCCGGCGCGAGCTCGCGCACCTGCTCGTCGAGCAGCGGCGCGTTGTTGAACGCGGTGAGCGCCGAGACGCGGAAACGGTCGGGGTGGCGAGCGATCACCCTGAGCGCGGTGGTGCCGATCGACCCGGTCGAGCCGAGGACGGCGACTCCGCGCGGCGTTACGCCCGCGCGGGTATCAACCACAGATCGAGCAACAGGTAGGCGGCGGGGAGAGCGAACAGCAGACTGTCGATCCGGTCCAGCATGCCGCCGTGGCCGGGGATGAGTCCGGAGCTGTTCTTCACGCCGGCCTCGCGCTTCAGCAGCGACTCGGCGAGATCGCCGGTCTGCGCCGCGACGCTGATGAGAAAGCCGAATGCCAGCACGGCCGCGGGCGGCATCGAGAGCTGGGCGTACGGCTCCAGCAGGAACTCGACGTACAGCCACGCCCCGATCACCGCGAAGGTCAAGCCGGCGAGCGATCCGACGATCGTCTTACCCGGACTCACGCTCGGGATGAGCTTCTTCTTTCCGAACGTCCTGCCGATCAGGTACGCGCCCACGTCCGTCAACCAGGTGATCACGAGCGGCAGCGCGAGGAGCACGGATCCCGCGACGGCACCGACCGCGTAGCTATGGTATCGGATCGAATACGCGTACGTGAACAGGCCGGCGTAAATGATCCCGAACAGGGTCGCCGCGACGGCGAGGCCCGGACGGCGCGAGGGTCCGCGCAGCCAGATCGCCATGCCGAGCAGCACGATCGAGACGACCGGCAGCCAGCGCAGCGAGACGTGGATCACGCCGAGCCGGTCGGCGTGCACGGCCACCGGAATGAGCGCGGTGATCACCACGCCCGGGGTCTGCAGCGGCTCCACCCCGCCGGCCCGCGACATCCGGAAAAACTCCCACGCGGCTATGCCCGCCATGCTCCCGATGAGCGTGACGAGATACGGCCCGCCGAGGAACACGATGTAGAGGGCGACGGGGACGGCGACGAGCGAGAAGATCGTGCGCCACTGGAACTCGCTCATCGCCATGGCCGACTACCTCCCCGCTGCGAGGACTGCGCGCCCGGCTCGGATGACGAGACTGTCAAACTTCCAGGATCTCGGCTTCTTTGCCCTTCAGCAGCTCCTCGATCTTGCCGATCTCCTCGTCGTGCAGCTTCTGGAGGTCCTTCTCGGCGTGCTTGATGTCGTCTTCCGACATCTTGTCGAGCTTCTTCAGCTTGTCGCGCGCGTCGGTCCGCGCGTGCCGCACCCCGATCCGCCCTTCTTCCGCGAGCTTGTGCACGACCTTGACCAGGTCGCGGCGGCGCTCCTCGTTGAGCGCGGGCAGCGGCACGCGGATGACACCGCCCTGCGTCGCGGGATTGAGCCCGAGATCGGAATCGCGGATCGCCTTCTCGATTACCTGGGTGAGGCCCTTGTCCCACGGCGTCACGGTCAGCAGCCGCGGCTCGGGAGCGGACACGCCCGCCACCTGGTTGAGCGGCATCGTCTGGCCGTAGGCCTCGACCTTCACCGTGTCGAGCAGGTTGGTCGTCGCCTTCCCGGTCCGGATCGACGCGAACTCGTGCTTGGTGTTCGCGAGAGCCTTATCCATCGCCAGCTTCGCGTCCTTGTTGATCTGCTGTATGGTGCTCATTGGACGAGTGTGCCGACGCGGTCGCCGCGAATCGCGCTCGCCACCGCGCCGTGCTTGTTGATGTTGAGGACTATGAGCGGAAGGTCGTTCTCCTTGCACAGCGTGATCGCGGTCTGGTCCATGACGCCCAGCTCCTCCAGCATCACGTCGCGATAGCTGATCGTCTCGTACAGCGTGGCATCCGGGTTCTTGCGCGGGTCGGCCGAGTACACGCCGTCCACGCCCGTGGCCTTGATGATGACGTTGGCCTTCATCTGGATGGCGCGCAGCGCGGCAGCCGTGTCCGTGGAGAAGTACGGGTTGCCGGTTCCGCCCGCGAAGATCACCGTGCGGCCTTGCTCCAGATGCCGCATGGCCCGGCGGCGGATGTACGGCTCAGCGACTTCCTCCATCCGGAGCGCGGTCATGACGCGCGTCTCGACGCCGCGGCGCTCGAGCACGTCCTGCATGGCCAGCGCGTTGATCACGGTGCCGAGCATGCCCATGTAGTCGGCGCCGACGCGATCCATTCCCATCTTGGAGAGTTGCGCGCCGCGCACGATGTTGCCGCCGCCGAGCACGAGCCCGACTCCCGCGCCCATCTCGACGATGTCCGCGATCTCGCCCGCGAGGCGGTCCAGCACCGCCATGTCGAATCCAAAGCCCTTCTCGCCGGCGAGTGCTTCGCCGGAGATCTTGAGCAGGACGCGGGAGTAGGCGAGGGGCATTAGAAAAAGGTGACTAGTGACTAGTGACTAGTGACTGGTAACGGCAGACCTACAGAACTATAGAACTACAGAACGACGGGAGCCGCTTGATGTTAGCGCTTGACTAGCCACTAGTCACTAGTCACTAGTCACTGCCGTTAGTCGCCCATTTGAAATCGGACGAACCGCCTGACCTGGATATTCTCCCCGACCCGCGCGGAGGCCTCCTTGACCAAATCGCCGATCGTCTTTTTCGGCTCGCGGATCCAGGGCTGGCTGAGCAGCACGACTTCCTTGTAGTACGACTCCACCTTCCCCTCCACCATCTTCGCGATGATGTTCTCGGGCTTGCCGCTCGCGCGCGCCTGCTCCTCGAAGATGCGCCGCTCGCGCTCCACGGCTCCGGACGGCACTCCGCCCTTGTCCACGGCCAGCGGGGCCGCGCTCGCGATGTGCAGCGCGATCTCGCGAGCCAGCGTCTTGAAGTCGTCGGTGCGCGCGACGAAGTCCGTCTCGCAGTTCACCTCGACCAGCACGCCGACCTTGCCGTTGTGGTGGATGTAGCTGGTGATCTGGCCTTCGCTGGTCCGCTTGCCCAGGCGCTTCTCGGCCTTGGCGATTCCCTTCTTGCGAAGGTATTCCTCCGCCTTCTCCTTGTCGCCCTTCGTCTCCTCCAGCGCGCGCTTGCACTCCATCATTCCCGCGCCGGTGCGCTGGCGAAGCTCCTGAACGTCCTTGGCTGTAAATGCCATTGCAAAATTCCTTATGCTAGCTGTGGAGCGTCTGCTCCATCGTGATTAACAAGAACGCTATTAGCTATTGGCTATTGGCTGTTAGCCACAGCGGAACTGCGCGGAACGCGGGGTTTTCTAGCTAATAGCCAATAGCCAACAGCTAATAGCCCCCTCCTGCAACGACGCCGCCGACAAGCTGCCGGCGGCGTCCCTGAATCTAACTCCTGCCGCGTCGGCAGTTCACTAGTCACTAGTCACCGTTATTCGGTTACCGCCTCGTCGCCACCGGCGTCCGCCGCCTCACCCGCTTCTCCCGCTTCTCCCGGCTCTCCGCCGATCTTGAGACGCGCCGCGATGGCTTCGGGCTTCGCCCGCCGCTTCCGCGGACGCCGCTTGCGTCTGCGCTCGGACTCGCCCTCGGGCTCGGCGCCGCGGTCGGAGCTGTACGTGTACGACTCCGCTTCCTCGATTTCCTCGCGCACCGGCGCTTCCCGGCGGGCCTCGACGATCGTGTCGGCGATCGCCTTGCACATCACCTCGACCGACCGGATCGCGTCGTCGTTGCCCGCGATCGGAACCGTGATCAGATCGGGATCGGCGTTCGTGTCCACCAGGGCGATCATCGGAATGCCGAGCTTGTTGGCTTCGGCGACCGCGATGCGCTCCTTCTTGGAATCGATCACGAACATCAGCCCGGGGATCCGCGTCATCGACTTGATGCCGGCGAGATTCTTCGTGAGCTTCTCGCGCTGCCGGCTGAACAGCAGCTGCTCCTTCTTGGTGTAGTTCTCGAAGCCGCCGCCCTCTTCCGCGCCCGACTCGAGCTCCTTCAGCCGGCGCAGCTGCTTCTTGATCGTCTGGAAGTTGGTCAGCAGTCCGCCGAGCCAGCGCTCCGTGATGAACATCGCGCCGCAGCGCTCGGCTTCCGCCCGCACGAGCGGGGCGAGCTGCCGCTTGGTGCAGACGAACAGAACGTTCTCGCCGCGCAGAATCACCTCGCGCACGAGCTTCTGCGCCAGCTCCAGCTGCCGCAGCGTCTTCTGCAGGTCGATGATGTGGATCCCGTTCCGCTCGGCGAAGATGAACCGGCGCATCTTCGGATTCCAGCGGCGGGTCTGGTGGCCGAAGTGCACACCGGCTTCGAGCAGCTGCTCGAGATTCGGATGAGTCATCGGTCGCTTACCGCTTGCTGAACTGGAATTTCTTGCGCGCCTTCGGGCGGCCCGGCTTCTTGCGCTCGACCGCGCGCGCGTCGCGCGTCAGCAGTCCGAGCCCGCGGAGCTTCCTGCGGTGCGCTTCGTCCATCACCACCAGGGCGCGGGCCACCGCGAGGCGCAGCGCGCCCGCCTGGCCGCTCATGCCGCCGCCTTCGAGCTTCGCCTTCACGTCGAACTGCCCGAGCGTATCGGTCGCCGTGAACGGCTGCTGAATCGCGCTTACGAGGGTCGGACGGGGGAAGTAATCACCCAGCGTGCGACCGTTGACGTCCCACTTGCCGGATCCGGGGGTGATGTAGGCCCGGCACACCGCTTCCTTGCGGCGGCCGATCGTGTGCGTGACTGCGGAGTCTGCCATTTACTTCGTTGAAGTGGTTTTCTTGAGATCCAGAACGACGGGACTCTGCGCGATGTGCGGGTGCGCAGGTCCGGGGTAAACGCGGAGCTTCCCGCGCAGGGACGACTTGGCCAGGTTGGTCTTGGGCAGCATGCCGTGCACGGCCTTCTCGATCACGCGCTCGGGATGCTTGTCGATCATCGTGGCGTACGGCATGAACCGCTCGTGGCCCATGTAGCCGGTGTGCTTGAAGTACCGCTTCTGCTCGGCCTTCCGCCCGGTGACCTTGACCTTCGCGGCGTTGATGACGATGACGTTGTCGCCCGTGTCCATGTGGGGCGTGAACATCGGCTTGTGCTTGCCACGGATTATCTTGGCGATCTCGCTGGCCAAACGGCCGAGCACGACACCGTCGGCGTCGACGATGTACCAGCGATGCTCGATGTCGGTTGGCGTTGCGGTATAAGTCTTCATTAGAGATGCGAAACGGAAGCGTACGTACAAACCGCCGCCGAGCTCTGCCGGCGACGGTGATGTTTTCGGGGTGTTTTGGAACAGACTCGTAAGCTACGCAACAACTTAGGCTAAGTCAAACCCCCCGGCCCGGATGCGACGGAGCGTTCCCCCCACCTCCCGCGTCAGGGCCTGCACTCGTAATTTCCCGCTCCCCCCGGCCGTCCGGCCGGGAAGAGTCACGCATTTCCCCAGCCAAGAGGAGTCTCCGAGCCGATGAATAGAGCCCGAACAGTCGCGTCCGCGGCTGCGCTGATCCTGACAGGCGCGGCCTTCACCGAGATACACGACCAGCCGCCGGGCAGCTTCCTCGGTGGAGTGTCCGGATTGAGCTCGCGCGAGCGCGCCTACTTCACCGCGGACCTGCGGCCGTGGACCTACACGCTCGTGTGCTTCGTGCCGGATCACAAGGACGGGAAGCCGCACATCGCGCACGGCATGTTCCGCGATATCACGGTCGAGTAGGCGCTTTTGGGGGCGGTAGCCGCTAGGTGGCTATCGCCCCCAGCATCCAGGCGCACGCCAGCCCGCCGTAAATCCCGAGTATGTAGCCGCCGACCGCCATCAGCAGCCCTACCGGCGCCATGGCGGGATGATAGACACCCGCGACGATCGGGGCCGATGCGGCACCGCCGATGTTGGCCATGCTCCCGGTCGCGACGAAGAACAGCGGCGCCCGGATGAGCCGCGCCACGCCGAACAGGATCGCCGCGTGGATCGCGATCCAGAGCACGCCGGCCAGCATGTACAGCGGCGTTTGCACTATCGCCCGCAGCTCCGCCTGCGCTCCGATCGCGCCGAGCAGCAGGTACAGCGCGGTGTAACCGATCCGCGACGCGCCCACCTCCTCGAGATCCCGCGCACGGGTGAACGACAGCAGCAGGCCGCCGGTCACGACGATCAGCACCGCCCACGTCGTCGTGCTGATGATGGTCGGGTCGCCGAGCGTCGGCATCTTTCCCGCGGCGTACAGCGCGAGCACGGCCCCGCCGAAGCCGAGCGCCACGATCATCGCGATGTCGCGCAGATCGCTGGGGCGCCGGCGGGCCGCGACGTCCGCGAGCCGGCGGTTGGTCTCCTCGATCGCCTCCGTCCGCGCGCCGATCCGCCGGTCGAACCGCGCCTGCCAGCCGCTGAAGAAGAGCAGCACGCCCATCCAGCCGTAGCCCACGACGGTGTCCACCACGATCAGCGGGCCCAGGACCGACTGCGGCGTGCCCACGCTCTCCGCGATCGCCACCATGTTCGCCGTCCCGCCGATCCAGCTGCCGGACAGCGCCGCGAATCCCTTCCATGCATCCGCCGGCAGGAAACCACGGAAGACCAGGAAGGAGCCGATGGCCCCCGCGATCACCCCGATCGTGCCGGCGACCATCATTATCGACGCCATCTTGCCGAGCTTGAGGATCGCCTTGAGATCTACAGTGATCATCAGCAGCAGCAGCGCGACCGGCAGGAGGTACCGAGTCATCCACGAGTAGGCCGGCGACGCGAGCGGGATGATGCCGAAAGCCGTCGACAGCGTCGGAATGAAGTACGCGTAGATCACCGGGGGCGTTATGTCGAACAGCTTCTTCAGCGGCGCGAGTCCGCTCAGCCAGAACACCATGCCCAGCACCGCGGCGATGTACGCGAACACCGCGACGGGCTCGTTGATCAGCGCCACGGCCTGAACCGGTTGAATGGGATCCATGTTATTCCAGCTCCACGAGGACGGTGCCCTTCTCGACGGCGGTGCCCGCCGAGACTCGAATCGTCTTGACCGTTCCTGCCGACTTCGACCGCAGCTCGTTCTCCATCTTCATCGCCTCGATCGAGACGAGTGCCTGGCCCGCCGAGACGGCGTCGCCGACCTGCACGCCGATCCTGACGACGAGTCCCGGCATGGGTGCCACCAGCGGCGCGGGCCCGGCCGCCTTCTCCTTGTCGACGGAGAGCGCGCGGATCGCGCGGGTACGCTCGTCCAGGGCCTCCACTTCGTAGCGGTAGCCGTCGATCCACAAAGTGTACCGGCCGCGGCCATCCTGCCCGCGGGCGAGGACGCTGTGCACCTTGCCGTCGAGCGTGAGCAGACGGATGGGCGTTCCGGGGCGCGCTCCCTCGAGATGCGCGGCGACCGCGGCGCCCGCGTGACTGACCCCGCCGCCGCCGAGCGTGACCGCGTGGTCCTCGCCGTTGACGCTCACGACGTATCTCACGGCACCAGCTCGCAGACGGTCTCGACGTGCGCGGTCTGCGGAAACATGTCGAACGCGACCACGCCGGCGATCCGGTACGAGGGAAGCCGCGAAATGTCGCGCGCGAGCGTCGCCGGATTGCAGCTCACGTAAATGACGGCGCGCGGCTTTGCCTCGAGCGCCTCGAGCGTCGCCGCGACTCTCTCGTCGACTCCGGCGCGCGGCGGATTCAGCAGCACCACGTCGGCCGGAAGCGCTTCGGGCAGCTCGTCTTCGACCCTGCCCCGGATCGCGCGCGAGCCTTCGGGCAGGTGACGGACGCACCAGTCGGAGGCGAGCTGGTCGAGCTCGATCGCGGTGACGGCGGCGCCCGACTGCGCGAGAGGGATCGCGGTGGCGCCCGCGCCGGAGTACGCGTCCACCACACGCGCGGGCCCGTACGACAGCGCGCGCTCGAGCACGTGCGCGTGCAACTCGGCGGCGACCGCGGGGTTGATCTGCGCGAATGAGATGCCGGGCACCTTGCGCGAGCCGGGCGTGTCGCGGCTGTGCAGCAGCGCGGGACCGCGTCCCTCCTGCTCCCACCACAAGTCGGACAGCGACGGCACCGCCGCGAAGAAATCCTCGTGCGTCGCCCAGCGCGTGCCGCCCTCCAGGGAGAACGTGTACGCCCCGTCGGCGAGCTTCACGCTCCCGCGCAGCTCGGACGCGTCGGGAAAGAGCGCGGATGCGCCCATCACCTCACGCCACACGCGCACCACCCCGCGCTCGGTGATGGGACAATCCGCCAGGGAGAAGATCCGCGACGGATCGTCGTACGCGCGCAGCCCCGCGATCCAGTTGCCGCCACGGCGACGGATGGCCAGCGTCAGCTTCGTGCGGTAACGCCATTCGCTGGAGCTCGGACGAACTTCCGGCGGGGACAGCTGCCGCTTGCCGATCCGCTCGATGGCGTCGCGAATGATGCGCTGCTTCGCCGCGAGCTGGCCGCGATACGTGATGTGCTGGAGCTGGCAGCCGCCGCATCTGTCGCGCGTGTAATGCGGGCACGGCGGATCCGTGCGATCCGGCGACGGCCGCGTCACGGTGCGCAGCGATCCGCGCGCGAACTGCCCCTTGCCGGCGATGCTCGCCGTCACGATGTCGCCCGCCGCCGTGCGCGGCACGAACACCACGAGCCCGTTGCTCCGGCCCACCCCGTCCCCGCCGGCGGCGATCGAATCGACGGCGAGCGTCACGACGGGACTCACTCGCGGAGCGCGTCCAGGCGCGCCGCCCGCTTCCACTGATCGCCGGCGGCGACGGGCAGCATGGCCGGCATGCGGCCGAGCCTGTCTTCCTCCGCGAGAAACGCGGCCGCCAGCGCCGCCGCGCGCACGCCTTCGGGCGGCGGCGACACGGCGATCAGCGAGTCCAGCCTCCGCTCGAGCCACTGGATGTCGAAGTCTCCGGCGCGGAATTCCGCGTCTTCCATGAGGCGAAGGTGGAAGTCGCGCGACGTCTCCACTCCGTCGATCGTGAGCTCGAGCAACGCCCGGTGCATGCGCGCCACCGCCTGCTCGCGGTTCTCGCCCCACACGATGAGCTTGGCCAGCATGGGATCGTAGTGCAGCCCGACTTCGCTGCCCGCCTCGATCCCGCCGTCCCACCGCACGCCGGGCCCGCTGGGCACGCCGAGATATTGCACCACGCCGGTGGACGGCAGGAACCCGTTCGCGGGGTCCTCGCTGGTGATGCGGCATTCGATCGCCCAGCCGCGCGGCTCGATCTCCGTCTGGGCGAACGGAAGCTTCTCGCCCGCGGCGATCCTGATCTGCCACTGGACGATGTCGATGTCGGTGACGAGCTCGGTGACGGGATGCTCAACCTGCAGCCGCGTGTTCATCTCCAGAAAGTAGAACTTTCCGCCGGCGTCCAGCAGAAACTCGCACGTGCCGGCGTTGACGTATCCGGCCGCGCGCGCGACGCGCACGGCGGTCTCGCCCATCGCGCGGCGCAGCCCGGGTGATACGGCCACGCTCGGCGCTTCCTCCAGCATCTTCTGGTGGCGCCGCTGGAGCGAGCACTCGCGCTCGCCGAGTGAGAGCACGGTGCCGTGCGAGTCCGCCAGAACCTGTATCTCCACGTGCCGCGGCCGGGAGATGTACTTCTCCAGATACACGGCGTCGTCGCCGAACGCGGCCTTGGCTTCCCGCGCGGCCGCGCCGAACGCGGCTTCGATCTCGCCGCTCTCGCGCACGACGCGCATCCCCTTCCCGCCGCCGCCCGCCGCCGCCTTGAGCAGCACGGGATAGCCGATCTCTTCGGCCGCCTTCCTCGCGGCGTCCGCGGTCGCGAGCGCGCTCGCGGTGCCCGGCACCACCGGGACCGAGCTCTGAAGCGCGAGCGCGCGGGCGGCCGTCTTGCTGCCCATCGCGGCGATCGCGCCGGGCGGCGGGCCGATGAAGACGAGGCCCGCCTCCAGCACCGCGCGAGCGAACCACTCCCGCTCCGCGAGGAAGCCGTACCCGGGATGGATGGCCTGCGCTCCCGTCCGCAGCGCCGCCGCGATGATTCTCTCGCCGACCAGGTAGCTCTCGGCAGAGGGAGCGGCTCCGATGTTCACGGCCTCGTCGGCGGCGCGCGTGTGCGGAGCCCCGGCGTCCGCGTCGCTGTAAACGGCGACCGACGCTACGCCAAGCTCGCGGCACGCCCGCACGATCCTGAGCGCGATCTCGCCGCGGTTCGCGACGAGCACCTTGTCAAACACGCGCTACCGCTGCGCCCGCTTGCCGAGCGCGCGCGTGAAGCCGGCGTAGAGCACGCGCGTGTCCAGCCCGGGATTGGCGGGACCGGTGTTCGCGTTCGAGGTGTGATTGTGTCGCACACCGGCGAGCAGCGCGGCCGACTGTCCGAGGCGCACTTGCACGCCGGCCGTGACGTCGCCCATGAAGTTGAGCCGCTTCTCTCCGGGATCCGGCACCGGCCTGTCGTACATCGCCGCGCCGGCGCCCGCCCCCACGACCAGCTGCACGCGCTCGCCGGCGAACGCGCGCAGCTGCAGACCGACCGGAGTGACCCCGTAGCCACGCACTGTCGCGGTCTCCATGCGCTCGTCGATTCTGCACCGGTCGAAGGCGTCGCACGTGACGATGTCGCGGTATGTCGTCGGGATGTTGGTGGACCGGATCAGGGGGACCAGGTCCACGTAGTAGTCGAGCGCGAATCCGCGGGCCGCCGAGAGCTGCCGGCCAAAGCGCACGCCAAGCATCTGCACGTCGCGATGCCGCTCGCCATGACGCGTGTCGAAGCTGGAGTGATTCGCCAGGGCACCCCAGACACCGATCCACCACGGTCCGGCGGTCGACGGCCGCGCGGGTGGAACGGTGACGCCGATGGAGCCGTTCGCGCTCGCCGAATCGGGAATCGCGGATGCCGCTGCCGGCACGAGCCAGCAGCCAACAGCCAATAGCCAACAGCTGCTCTTCATAGCGGAATGTTTCCGTGCTTCTTCGGCGGATTCTTGTCGCGCTTGCTCTCGAGCGACTCGAGCGCGTCGATCAGCCGCGGCCGCGTCTCGCGCGGATCGATGATGTCGTCCAGGTAGCCGCGCCCCGCGGCGATGTACGGATGCGCGAACTTTTCGCGGTACTCCTCGATCTTCGCGTCGGTCGCCTTGTCCGGATCCTCGCTGTCGGCGATCTCCTTCCGGAAGAGTATCTCCACGGCGCCCTTCGGTCCCATCACGGCGATCTCCGCGGTGGGCCACGCGACGTTGTAGTCGCCGCGGATGTGCTTCGAGCTCATGACGTCGTACGCGCCGCCGTATGCCTTGCGGGTGATGACCGTGAGCTTGGGCACGGTGGCCTCGCAGTACGCGAACAGCAGCTTGGCGCCGTGCTTGATTATCCCGCCGTGCTCCTGTCCGACGCCCGGCAGGAATCCAGGCACGTCCTCGAACGTCACGACCGGGATGTTGAACGCATCGCAGAAGCGGATGAACCGCGCCGCCTTGATCGACGCGTTGATGTCGAGCACGCCCGCGAGCACCGCCGGCTGATTGGCGACGATCCCGACGCTGTAGCTGCCGAGGTGCGCGAAGCCGCAGATGATGTTGGCGGCGAAGTCCGGCTGGATCTCGAAGAACTCGCCGCCGTCCACGACCCGGCGCAGCACCTCGTGCATGTCGTACGGCTTGTTGGGGTTGTCGGGCACGATGTCCAGCAGCGCCTCGTCGCGCCGCTCACGCGGGTCGATCGCCGGACCGCGCGGCGGATCGGACACGTTGTTCGAAGGAACGAAGCGGAGCAGGTCGCGGATCGCCTGGATGCACGCCGGCTCGGAGTCGAACGCGCAGTGCGCCACGCCGGAGGTCGCCGCGTGCGTGTCGGCGCCGCCAAGCTGCTCCATCGTGACGTCCTCGTGCGTCACCGTCTTCACGACGTTGGGACCCGTGACGAACATGTACGACGTGCCGCGCACCATGAACGTGAAGTCGGTGATCGCGGGCGAGTACACCGCGCCGCCCGCGCACGGACCGAGGATCGCCGAGATCTGCGGCACCACCCCCGAGGCGAGCGTGTTGCGCAGGAAGATCTCCGCGTACCCGCCGAGCGACACGACGCCTTCCTGGATGCGCGCTCCGCCGGAGTCGTTGAGACCGATGACGGGCGCGCCGTTCCGCACGGCGAGGTCCATGATCTTGCAGATCTTCTCAGCGAAGGATTCGGAGAGCGAGCCGCCGAATACGGTGAAGTCCTGGGAGAAGACGTACACCAGCCGCCCGTCGATCCGCCCGTAGCCCGTGACCACGCCGTCGCCGAATATCTTCTGCTTGTCGAGCCCGAAATCGGTGGAGCGGTGCACGACGAAGCGGTCCAGCTCGACGAACGTGCCGCCGTCGAGCAGCAGGTCGAGGCGCTCGCGCGCCGACAGCTTGCCTTTCGCGTGTTGCGCCTTGATGCGCGCGTCCCCGCCCCCCTGCTCGGACTCGGCGCGGCGCTTCTCGAGGAGCTCCAGCTTTTCACGCATCGTCATGGCAGGGGTAAGGTATGCCGCGAATTGGGCCCGGCAACTTGAGGACCCGCCACCCACCTCTGCGTCGCACTCCCGATCTCGTCCAGTACGTCGGCGTCTGTTCTCCCCGACGACTTGAGAACGTGAAATCCGTGATCGGCGCTCTCCAGCCAGTGCATGTCCCAGCGCGGCTTCACTCCCCGCAGCGCCGTCTCCATCAGGTCTCGCCGGCACAGCGCGTCGCGAGTGCCGTTGAAGCAGAGAACCGGCACGTCGATGAGCGGAAGATGCTTGTCGCGCAGCTGCTCGGGCTTCCCCGCCAGCTGGGCCATGCCGCGGTCGTCCATGTTGCCGCCCGCGCCGTGGGCACAGACGAAGACCGCTCCGCGGTCCGCCGCGGTCGGGGGCTCGAAAAGCGCCGTCGTCTGGTCGGCGCCTACCGCGACCTGCCACCTTGTAGGCATGGGTGGGTAAGCTAAGTCCCTGCCCGCCTCACTTCTCAGACGCAGCCCTGTGTCTATACTTTAGGTCTGGGTCAGGAGGGAGGTCCGCGCATGCCAGAAGCACCGCTTGCGAAAGTTCCCCGCGGCACGTCCGCCGGCATCCTGGCGCCATGAGCCTGCCCGCGGCGCTGCCGTTCACGGCGACGATCGAAGACTACAAGCAGCAGGCGAAGGCGCTCTTCAACGCGATCCTGGCCGGTGAGGAGTCGGCACACTGGCGGTTCAAGTGGATCCACCCCCGCTTTCGCGGCCATCCCGTGAGCGCCGTTCGCACGACGACTCTCGCCCCGGCGGACGCCCAGCTCGTGCTGGCACGTGAGTACCACTTCGAGAATTGGGAAGACCTGGCCAGGTTCGCCGAGACCGTGCGCGTGGACAAGGCGGTCGCGCGGTTCGAGGCCGCGGTCGACGCCATCGTCTCCGGCGACATCGACGCGCTGCGCGTCATGCTCGAGAAAGATCCGAAGCTCGTGCATTCGCGCTCGGCCCGCGCCCACCAGGCCACGCTGCTGCACTACGTCGCCGCCAACGGCGTGGAAGACTACCGGCAGAAGACGCCGCCGAACGCCGTCGCCATCGGGCAGCTGCTTTTGAGCGCCGGGGCCGAGCCGGACGCGCTGGCCGACATGTACGACGAGAAGTGCACGACGCTCAGCATGCTCGTGTCGAGCTCCCCGCCGCATGCGGCCGGCCTCCAGGGCGCGCTGGCCGAGACCCTGCTCGATCACGGCGCGGCGCTCGACGGTCCCGGCACCGCCTACCAGTCCGCCGTGATGACCGCGCTCAGCTTCGGGTTCGTGGACACCGCGGAGATGCTCGCCGGGCGCGGCGCGCGCGTCGACACGCTGCCGGCGGTGGCGGGTCTGGGGCGAACGGCGGAGGTAGCGCGGATGCTCCCGCACGCCGACGCGCACGACCGGCAGGCGTCGCTCGCTCTCGCGGCGCAGCTCGGACACGCCGAGGTCGTTCGCCTGCTGCTCGACGCCGGCGTGGATCCGAGCGTGTACAATCCGGAGGGCTTCCACTCGCACGGCACGCCGCTGCATCACGCCGTATGGTCGAGCCACGCCGACGTCGTGCGCATGCTCGTCGAGCGCGGCGCCCGGCTCGACATGAGGGACAAGGTCTACGAGGGAACGCCGCTCGACTGGGCCGTGTACGGCGAGCGCACCGCGCTGGCGGAATACCTCCGAGAGAAAGGAGCGAGCTGAGGGAGCGCGGCGCGCGGCGGGCTGGGACTTGCCCGACCTTAGCTTTACCGGATGCCATTCGGAATTTCGCGCCGGCGGCGCGAGCGACTTCGCGCGAAGCCGGCGCCCCCCGCCTGGCGCGCGATCCTCGAGCGAAATCTTTCCATCTTTCGGCGCCTGCCTCCCGGGGACCAGGCCGAGCTGCTCGGACACGTCCAGGTCTTCCTCGCGGAGAAGCACTTCGAAGGGTGCGGCGGACTGGAGCTGACCGAGGAGATCCGCGTAACGATCGCCGGCCAGGCGTGCGTCCTCCTGCTCCACCGCGAGAGCGATTACTACCCGGAGCTGACGTCGATACTCGTCTACCCGTCGGGCTACGTCGCGCGGGAGGAGCGGCACGTCGGGGGTGGTATCTGGGAGGAGGGCGGCGAGGACCGACTCGGCCACACGGCGCCGGGGATGAAAGCGCTCGTCCTCGCCTGGGATTCCGCGCGGCACGGGGCCGCCGATCCCGAGAGCGGGGCGAACCTCATTCTGCACGAGTTCGCGCATCAGCTCGACTTCGAGAACCGCGAGGTGGACGGAGTGCCCGCGCTGGACACGCGCGGCGAGTACGTCGCCTGGGCGCGCATCATGAGCGCGGAGTTCGAGGCGCTGAGGCGCGCGCAGGACGCGGAGACGCCGACGCTGCTCGACACGTACGGCGCGACCAATCCCGCCGAGTTCTTCGCCGTCTGCACGGAAGCTTTCTTCGAGCGGCCCAGGGCGCTCCGCTCGAGGCATCCCGCGTTGTACGCGGAGCTGCGCAGATTCTTTCGCCAGGATCCCGCCGCGTACTCCGCCGAGCTTGCGCCCGACTGAGGGCGCTGCCACTGTCTGCTGATGTCCGACCAGCTTGATCGCCTCCGGCACGCCCTCGGTTCGTCCTACCAGCTCGAAGGACTGGTGGGGACAGGAGGCATGGCGTCGGTGTATCGCGCGACCGACGTGCGGCACAACCGCAAGGTGGCGGTCAAGGTGCTGCACCCCGATCTCGCCAGCTCCGTAGGCTCGGAGCGGTTCACCGCCGAGGTGCTGCTCACGGCGAGCCTGCAGCACCCCATCCGGCCACCCTCGGAAAGTTGCGCCAGAAGCTACGGGCGGACTGCGGCGACCGAAAGCGCGAGTCGCTTTCTTCGAGCTGGAGGGTGGACTGAAGCTCGCGCGGATTACCGCGGGTGGCGCTGCACCGCCGCGCGGAGATTCAGCGGCACGCCGTACTCCAGTGTCAGGTCGACGCGCACGGCGCCGTTGGCGGTAACTGCGACGACCTGATCCCGTGTCCGCAGTCGCCGATGCCACGTGCGGAGGTGATAGGTACCCGGCGCCACACCAGCAACCTCGAAGCGGCCCTCGTCGTCCGTGACGGTGCGATACGGCGACGCGACCACGACGACATAGGCCACCATCTCCGGATGCACGTGACAGAAGATCACGTGGACGCCTTCCACTTTGAAGGCGAAGCTGCGCCGCTCGCCCTGCGGGTACGTGCCGAGGTCGAAACCGCCGGCGCCCATACTGGGGCTGAAGACGTTGTGCATCACGGGATCGCTGTTCGGGAAGGACACAGTCGACCCCGGGGAGACGGCGATGACGGACGGCACGAACCGCAGACCGAGCTGATCTATCTGGGCGCTCGCCGGCTCGACTGCCGGCACCTGAGTTGACGCGGTGGGAATCAGGTACACGACGACGCCACGTATGCCCGGCGCTGGAGTGGTGACCGTTCCGGAAACGACGCCGGGCTGCGCGGTCAGGCGCGCGGGCGGGGAAAACAGTGCGCCAGCGAGGACGACGCCAGCCATCAGCCGACCTTTCATCAGGACTCTTCCTTGGCGACCGCGCCGTTGAGCTCCGCCAGCCACCGATGCAGCGTTCGCCGGCTGACGCCGGCTGCCACCGCCGCGCGTGACACGTTGCCGCCATTGATCTCGAGGAGCCGTCCAACGTAAGCGGCGCGGAAGTCGCGCAGCGCCTTGTCCTGGGCCTCGGAGTACGACACCGGCCAGCTCGCGGGCTCGCCATCGCGCGGCTTGACCCGCGGTTGGAGCGCGTCGTCGAGATTCTCCTGCGTGATCCGCCCATCCTTGTCCAGCAGGACGAGACGCTGCGCGGTGTTGCGCAGCTCTCGGACGTTGCCGGGCCACGGGTGCCGCTCGAGGATGGTCCATGCCTCCGCCGTCACCTGCGGCGGCCAGCGGCGCGCGGTGCAGGCGAACTCCTCGAGGAAGGCAGTCATCAGGATGCGCACGTCGCCGTGCCGCGCGCGCAGGGGCGGCAGGGCAAAATGGACGACGTTGAGCCGGTAGTACAGATCTTCCCGGAACCGGCCGGAGGCCACCGTCGCCTCGAGATCGTGATTGGTCGCTGCCACTACGCGGATGTCGAGGTCGATGAGCCGGGAGTCGCCGAGCCGGCGTATCTGTCGCTGCTCGAGCGCGCGCAGCAGCTTCGACTGAAGACTGATCCCCAACTCGGCGATCTCGTCGAAAAAGACCGTGCCGCCATTCGCTTTGGCAAGCAGTCCATCGGTGCGCTGAACGGCGCCCGTGAACGCGCCGCGCTCGTGGCCGAACAGCTCCGACTCCAGCAGCCCTTCCGGCATCGCCGCGCAGTCTACGGGGACGAACGGCTTGGCCTGGCGGAGCGAGTGCGCGTGCATGAAGAGCGCCATGAGCTCCTTGCCGGTGCCGCTCTCGCCGGTGATGAGCACGTTCGCGTTCGTGGGGGCGACTATCGCCGCCTGCTCGAGCAGCCGCTGCATGACCGCGCTCGAGCCGAGTATACCGTCGCCGCCCTGGGCGAGCTCCACCTGCTGCCGCAGCGCGCGGTTCTCCACCGTCAATCCGCGATAGCGCGCGGCGCGCTCGACGGCTACGAGCAGCTGGTCGGCGGTGAACGGCTTGGTGATATAGTCAAACGCTCCCTCGCGGACCGCGGCCACGGCCGAGGCGACGGTGGCGAACGCCGTCATCAGGATCACGGGACGCGCGCGGTCGTCGGCCAGAGCCGCCGCCAGGATGATCAGCCCGCCGGTGCCGGGCATGCGCAGGTCCGTGATGATGACGTCAGGATCGACCTCCGCCGCCACCTCTCGGAAGCGTAGCGGCTCGGCGAGGGTCGTGCAGGCATAACCCTCCCGACTCAGCAGACGCTCGCAGTTCTCGAGCATCGCCTGTTCGTCGTCGATTACGAGTACGCGGGCTCGTTCCACGTTGCGACCATCGGTTGGAGGGGGATGCTGACGATGAACCGGCAGCCGCCGTCGGGTGGCGCGTCGACGGCGATGACGCCACCATGGCGATCGACGATGCTGCGGCACACCGTGAGGCCGAGGCCAGTGCCGTGCCCGGGTCCCTTCGTCGTGAAGAAGGGATCGAAGACGCGCTCGCTCAGCTCGGGCGCCAGCCCGTAGCCGGTATCTCGCACCTCGATTTCCACCGCTTCCCCGTCGGCGCTGCGCCGGATGGACAGCGTCACGGTTCCGTCCGGCGGCGTGGCATCTGCCGCGTTGAGCAGCAGATTTACGATGACGGTTTCGATGGCTTTCTCGTACCCGATGACGTCGGGCACGCCGGTCTCGACGTCGAGCCGCAGATGCAAACGGCGCGTCGCCATCGTCCGGTGGAGGAGCGCCACGGTGCTCTCGGCAAGCGCGCCGAGCGCGACCGGCCCCGCTTCGCCGCGGTCGTCCCGCGCGAACCGCAGCAGGCTCGTCGTCAGCTGTCGCAGCCGCGCCACGTGTTGCTGTAGCACGTCGAGGTCCGCAGCCAGCGAGGTATCGCTCCACTTACCCAGTACGTCGCGTTGCATGCACTCGATGCGGTTGCCGATGATGGCCAGCGGGTTGTTGATCTCGTGCGCCAGCCCGGCCGCCATGACGCTGATGGCCGCCAGCCGTTCGGACCGCCGCATCTGGTCCTCGAGGCGGGACTGCAGCCGGTTGTCGCGGACGATGTAGGAAGAACCGAGCGCGTCACCGTCCGCGCCGACGATGAGCGTGGCCGTGAGACTTATCTGAATGGTCGTGCCGTCCTTGGCGAGCACTTCGGTGAGGAAGTTCACCACCGCGTGCTCCCGCTCCAGCTCACGGCGCATCGCCGCCTGCTCGCGGCGGGCCCGCTCGCCGCTGGGCCGGAGAATGGCGTTGATATCCCGGCCCAGGGCCTCCGACGCCGAATAGCCGAGGAGCCGCTCGGCGCCGTCGTTCCAGATGGTGACGACGCCGGAAGGGTCGAGCCCGATGATGCCGTCGGCGGAATGCTTGAGAATGTCGGTCAACTCGGCGTGGGTGTGCTCGAGCAGGCGGGTTCGCTCCGCGATGAGCGCTTCTCGCTGCGCGCGATGCCGCGCGACCTGCTCGGCCACCCGCGCGAAGTCATTCGCGAGATCCTCGAACTCGTCATTCGTCTCGACGCTCGGCTGTCGCACGGCTTCGCCACGGGCGAGCTGCCAGGCGGCATCGCGGATCCGGAAGATCGGTTTGGTGAACTCGTTCGCCGCGAGCATGGCGAGGCCCAGCACGAGCAGCGTCGCCAAGCCCGCGGCGAGGAGGACGAGCAACACGAACGAGCGCGCTGGCGCTGCGACCGTGGCGATGGGCACGACGCGATAGAGCGAGAGTCTGGCCCTGGAGGACGGACCCAGCGAGAGGGGCCGGAAACTGACCAGCTTCCGGTCGGGCGTCATCACCGTGCCCGTGCGTCCCGAGGTGATAGCCGATGCGACGTCGTCCGGAAAGTCGCTGCGCACGCTCAGCCGATCGTGCGCGGCCAGGAGGGTGGCCCAGTTGCGCTTGCGAACCGAGTGGTAGAGAAAGTGCCCGTCGCCGTCGACCAGTCCCGTGATGCCGCCGAATCCCGCCGACGAATGATCGAGATGCGAGAAGAGCGCCGAGGCGTACGCCTCGCCGACCACGACACCGCGGAATTCGCCGTTCGGCGCGTGCACGGGAAGCAGGATGGCTACCGCCGGCATCGGCTTCCGGAGGACGGGATCTTCGGGGCCCGCCACCTCGATGGCGAAGAGCAATCGCGTGTGCGGCTGGAGTGAGCTGGCGCGCCAGGCGTAGTACTCGCCCCCGTCCATCTCCTCTGCGTTCAGCGGCGGACCCGACGCGCGCACGAGCGACCGGTAGCGGCCGTCGGCGTCGATGAGCTTCGCCTGGTACAGCGACGGCTCGGTGGCAAGGAGCGTCCGCACGATACGTTCGGCGTCCAGGCGCTCACGCGCGGAGACGGCGCCGGCGCGGAGCAACGGCCCCAACACGACGTTGGCGATGAGGTTCATGTGACCTTCCGTCGAGCTGAGCGTGAGCGCGGTCTCGGCCTCGGCCATCTCGAGGTCGTGCTCGAGCGTATTGCGCGCACTGGCCTCGATCTGAGACACCGTCTCGCGCGCGCCGATGAATGACACGACAGCCAGCGGTCCAAGCGCCACGAGTGCGAATGCGATCGCGAGCTTGACGCGGATGCTCAACCGCGGGAACAGCTTGTTGACGTTGATCATCAACGGCCGTGGGTTGCAGCCAAGCGCGGTGCATGCCGCATTCTAGGCACCAGTGCGGAAGGGTAACTCGTCAAGTCAATATGTAGTGCGGTGGCACTTGGCAAGTGAAAAAACGCTACTGCTGTCTGGTGCAGTGCCCCCCCGCGAAGACGACGCAGCCCGCCGCGCGTTGCGCCGGTCGTGCCGCGGTAGTCGCGGCATCGTGCTGCACTGATCGCGACGCGACGGTGCGCCACGCCCTGTCACGGTGCGCCACGCCCTGTCACAGTGCGCCAGGCAATGTCCCAGCTGCGAGCGCCGCGCATGGCGGCGCGCGCTGGAGCGGGGACGCGATTTTGAGGCGCAACGCATTGTCCGGCCAGCGCTTGCGCCACGGCGCACAGGCGTGGCGACCAAGCTCGCACCGCGGCGCGGCACGTGCCTCTGGAGCCGCCGTGCGGGACCGCGCGTCCACGCGGAGCCGCGGAGCCGCGGAGCCGCGGAGCCGCGGATCATCGGGCGAACGGGCGGGCTCGGGGTCGATGCCGCCACGACTGCACGCTGGACAGAGGCGATCGCAAACCGATGACGATGCAGCGACGTGATTTCTTGCGGGCGGGCTTGGGGGCGGCGGGCGGGGTGGCGGCTGGTGTCGGGGCCACGAGCTTGTTGCAGTCCGGCCCCGCCGCGGACGGAGCCCTGAGTAACCCGGGCGCCAACAGACTCGCGCTCACGGCGGAGGGAGAGCTGGTGGCCGTGCTGGCGGGTTCGCCCGCGACCAGCCCCCCACCGCTCCCGGAGCAGGTAAGGAGAGGAGTTCCCGGACGTAAGTGGGTCATGGTGATCGACCTCGCGGCGTGCGATGGCTGCGGGAAGTGCGTAACGGCGTGCTCCGACGCGCATTTCGTCCCACCCGATCGCCAGTGGCTGCGGATCTTCCAGATGAAGGATTCCGAGAACGGCGCTCCCTACTGGTTCCCTCGCCCGTGTTTCCACTGTGACGACCCGCCGTGCACACGTGTGTGCCCGGTCAGCGCGACTTTCAAGCGGCAGGACGGGATCGTGCTGGTGGACTCCGAGCGGTGCATCGGTTGCCGGTTCTGCATGGCCGCCTGCCCCTACTCCGTGCGGACGTTCAACTGGGGCCGGCCCGACAATTCTCCCGCAGCCACCGCGCGCGGCTATTCCCCCGAGTGGGGCTACCCCCGGCGTGTAGGGACAACGGAGAAGTGCGATTTCTGCCCCGACATGGCACGCGAGGGAAAACTTCCGCATTGCGCGGGGGCGTGCCCCATGGGGGCGATCTGGTTCGGCGATGAGAACGAAGACGCTGTCTCCAACGGCCCTGATGAAGCCCATGCCGACAGCGGAGAGGGCGCAGAGGCGAACACCGAACAAGCGACACAAACCGTCAGGTTGTCGCAGCTACTTCGAGACAAGGGTGGGTACCGCTACCTCGAAGAGCTTGGAACGAAACCACGCGTCTATTACCTGCCGCCGGTAAATCGGCGCTACCCTGCCCCCGGCGAACCCGATGCCAAGCAGCGCCCCCATGCGCACGAAGCGCAGCGATGAGCCAGGTGATCCGAGCCACCTCGCACGGCACGCGGCGCGAAGACCACGACACTGCAGCCGTCGAATCCGATCTGCTGTCCACCCTCGACCCCTTGGGGCGCGGCGGGCGGCTCTGGATCGTGGGACTACTGGCTGTGATGTCGGTAGGCGCCACCGCGTGGATCATGCAACTCGTGAACGGGCTCCGCGTGACCGAGATGCGGAATTACGTCTCGTGGGGCACGTACATGGCCAACTTCGTCTTTTTCATCGGCATCAGCCATGCCGGCACACTCATCTCCGCGATCCTCAGGGTGACTGATGCCGGCTGGCGCCGGCCGATCACGCGCATGGCCGAGGCGATCACCGTCTTCGCTCTCATGGTCGGCGCACCGATGGTGTTGATCGACATGGGGCGCCCCGACCGGCTCCTGAACGTATTCATCCACGGCCGGCTGCAGTCGCCAATCCTGTGGGACGTGGTCTCGATCACCACGTACCTAACCGGAAGCATGTTGTACCTGTACGTGGCGATGATCCCGGACATGCCGATACTCGCGCGGCACGCCCGGGAGCGCGGGCGCTCTCCCAGACTCGTGCGATTCTATGAGGCGATGTCACTCGGGTATCGCGAGTCAGCGGAGCATCGCCGCCGCCTCGCGATAGCGCTCGGAGCGATGGCCGCAATCATTATTCCCGTCGCGATCTCCGTGCATACCGTCGTCTCCTGGGTCTTCGGGATGACGCTGCGTCCCGGATGGCACAGCACCATCTTCGGACCCTACTTCGTCGTCGGCGCGATCTTCTCCGGTACCGCCGCGATCATCACCGCAATGGTGATTTTCCGGCGGGCCTACCGGCTGGAGCGGTACCTGCTGCCCCTGCACTTCCGGAACCTGGGAAAGATCCTGCTGGTGCTCACGTTGCTGTATGCGTACTTCACGCTGAGCGAGTACCTGACGGCCTGGTACGGCGGGCTGGAGGCCGATAGGCGTCTCATGGAGCTGCTCGCCGGGCATACGGCGTACGGTCTTTCCTTCTGGCTGTGGGTCGTCATCGGACTGTTCGCTCCCATTGGATTCCTGCTCTTTCCGGGAAGACGTTCCATCAGTTCGATCGTGACGGCATCGGTTCTGGTGAACGTCGGAATGTGGGTGAAGCGCTACCTCATCGTCATTCCCACTCTGCAGACCCCGTTCATCCCCGCCGAGGCGGCGGGCGTCTCGACCTGGTACTTCCCGAGTCCCGTCGAGTGGGCGATTACGGCCGGCGCGTTCGCGGCGTTCCTGCTCCTGTTCACGCTGTTTTCCCGGCTGTTCCCCATCCTCTCGATCTGGGAGACGGCCGAGGATGTGGCCGAAACGAAGGCCCGTGCGATGGAGGCTCCTACCATGACGCGCCAGCAACCGGTGTCACCGCTACCTGCAACGCTATGGCTCGCACTTTTTGTCGCTGGCTGCACCCTGTTGACGCCTCTCTTCCCCACCAACTCAGCTCGGGCGCAGGGTGCCGCGCAGATTGAGGAAGGGCGCGCGGTCTATCGAAGGAACTGCCGCACTTGCCACGGCGCCACGGGCGAGCCCTCCGCGGAGACCAAAAGGAAGTACTCGACGATCCCGACTCTCAGCGACTCGGCGTTTCTAGCCGGCTTGTCCGATGACTCCATGTTGGTCGTCTTGCGCAACGGGAAAGGCAAAGACATGAAGTCGTGGAGTGACATTCTGACCGAAGCCGAGATGGCGGCGGTCGTGAGCTTCATCCGCACGCTGCCGCAGGCCCAGTCGAGAGATGCTGCCCCGGTTGCTGCGGAGCGCCCGCCGCGGAACATCGATTCGATACCACCCAGCCCGGCGGACACGTCGCGCGCCGCGCTTACCGCACCCACCTTGCCCGCCGCGCCTACACCCGCCGCGCCTACACCCGCCGCGCCTACACCCGCCACGCCTACACCCGCCACGCCTACACCCGCCGCGCCTACACCCGCCACGCCTACACCCGCCACGCCTACCACAGTTGTCGCGCCAACACTGGTGACCGGGGCCGAGCCAGGCCGCGATTGGGTCGCACCGGCACGCCAAGCACGGCGGACCAACCCGATACCCGAGAGTCCGGAGGTGGCCGCGCGCGGCCGGGAGATCTTCCGGCAAGAGTGCGCGTCCTGCCACGGCAGGCTGGGGCACGGCGACGGTCCGAGGGCAGCCAACCTGGATACGAAGGTCAGCAACCTTACGACGTCGGCCGTCCAGGCGCAGAGCGACGGTACGCTCTTCTGGAAGATCACCGAGGGACGCGGCGACATGCCGAGTACGCGAGCTGACCTCACCGATGAAGAGCGGTGGATCGTCGTCCATCACATGCGCAGTTTGGGGGGCCGACCGACGGGGCGCGCACCAGTCGGCGGGACGGGGGCGCACGCGCCCCCGGCGGCGTTGCCAGGCGCGCCGATCGCCGGCGAGCTCGGCACATCCACCGCGGCCTCGGCCGGGAGCTTGGGGCTGGCGGCGGGGGATGCGCGAATCGAACTGGGCAGAGCCACGGAAGGCGACGAGGAAATGCTCGTCGCGTCCGTGACGATAGGCGGACAGCCGGCCGCAGGGATCACGGTCGGTTTCTTCGCGCCTCGGCATTTCGGGTTACTCCCGCTCGGAGAGAGCGAAACGTTCGATGACGGAACCGCTGCCGTCTCGTTTCCGCTCACGCTCCCTGGCGATTTGCGCGGCGACGTACGATTTCGCGTCGCCTTGCTCGCACCGGATGCGGTGAAGGGAGCCCAGGCCGAAGCTGTACTCTCGGGCAGCGTACCGTTACGGCAGGAAATCAGTGTTTTCCCGCGCGCGCTCTGGTCCACACGCGCACCCATCGGACTACTAGCAGGCATCACCCTGCTCCTGCTCTGCGTGTGGAGCACCTATGCGTTCACTGTTTGGCAACTGCTCAAGCTGCGTGGTCTCGCAGCTGATCGGCACACGCCGGCTGGCGACCTGGCACGCGGGTGGCCCAACACCGCCGCCCGTTGGCCGGCTCGATCAAGAAAGTAGTACCCCGTAGCAAGAAGGAATTCTCTGACGTCAGGAGGCGTCGATGCGAGCCAAGATCATGCTGTTGGCGGCGTTGGTCGTAGGAGCGGTGGGTCTCGTGCCGAAGGAGGCTCAAGCCATCCCCGCGTTTGCCCGGAAGTACAACATGAACTGCTCCGGCTGCCATTCGCCGGCCGTGCCGCGGCTTAACGCGAAAGGGTTCGCGTTCAAATGGGCCGGGTTCCGGATGCCCGAAGAAATCGGAGAAAACCAGGAAGTGAGAAACGTCTCCCAATACCTGGCGACCCGTTTCCGTTTCCGGTACGTGTACGCAAAGACCGAGACAGAGTCGGCCTCGACCAACGCGTTCCGGTTCGTCGACGCAACCCTCTTTGCCGCCGGGTCGCTGGGCAAGAACTACGGCGTCTTCGTCGAGGTGGAGCATGAAGCGGATGAGACCGGTGTCATGGCGGCCATGCAGGGCGTCTGGGGACGCGAGTCGAGGTACTGGGGCGCTCGCGTTGGGCAGATGCACTGGCTGATCAGCGGCGGCGTGGCCGGATTCGACCGCCCGACCGGGATCAACAGGCCGACGCCCGTCGGGAACGCCACCACGAAGGCGGTTCCGTTCCGGTTGTCGAGGGATCAGCTGGGCGTGGAGACATTCTTCGTGCTTGGCAAGAACCGGCTGTCGTTCGAGGTGCTGAATGGCGTCAACCCGGAGGGGAACGGAATGGAGGGCGCTTCCCCCTCGACGAAGGATTTCGCGGTGATCGAGCAGTTCGTCTATGACGATGCGGGCTCCGGGATCGGCGCGGCGGTCTACTCCGGCGCGGTCGCGGATCTCGACCCCGATGTAACCGGCACGGCGCACTACACGCGGCTGGCGCTCACGGCCAACAAGATCTTCAAGACCGTCGAGCTGCTCGGCGGCTACGTCTACAGCAGAGACAGAGATCTCCCCGTCAGCGTCTCCCCTTCGTCGTCGATGACCGGATCGGCCTACTGGGTGTACGGCGGATATACGTTCCCGAACTCACTGACGCTGTTCGGGCGCTACGAGTTCCTCGATACGAACAAGGATGTCGCGGACCAGGGCAACGAGCGATTCGTCCTCGGGAGCGTGCTGCCGGTAAGCCTGCCCGAGTACCTGCGGCTCGGCGCCGAGTACACGCTCGACATTCCGCGCCCGCCGGGCGCGCTGAAGAAGACCGGTTTCGCGCTGGAGGTCATGCTCAACTTCTAGCCGGCGGGGGCCCGAGGACCAGTCGACAACCAATTCAGCAGACAGGAAGGACTTATGCGAAGGCGTATTCTCTCGTTCTGCGTCCTGGGAGGCGCCGTCCTGATCGGGGCGGCGCGAACCCCGGCGCGCGCGGTGGCCTCGTTCGACGCGGCGCTCATGCCCATACTCACGCTGGACGAGGATGGGCAGATGCTCTACCGGAGAAACTGCCGGACGTGTCACGGCGCCGCCGGCGAGCCGTCCGCGGAGACCAGAAGGAAGTACCCGACCATCAAGGTGCTCAACGATTCGGCGTTCCTCGCCGGCCTGTCCGACGACTCCATCCTCGTGGTACTGCGCAACGGGAAGGGCAAGGACATGAAGTCCTGGAGTGACGTCCTGACGGAGGAAGAGATGGCGGCGGTCGTGCAGTATGTGCGCACGCTGCCGGGGGCTCGGGCGCCGGGCTAGTTCCACCGGTGTTACCCCGTATTACGCGGTACGCGGTCGTTAACAGAGCCGGCTCCCGACACATCGGGAGCCCGTTCTCGTTATCCGCAGCCGGTTTATCCTGGGTCTCGGCCTGCCGCGTCCACCGCGGCACGGCGACGGCGATCAGGGTGCCGGATCCCCACCACCGCTCAGCGCCACCGGGACGCTTCCCGTAATTTCCGTTTGGCGGCCCGCCCTTCCGGGAGGATTGACACATGCAGGCGCACTGTCTTTGCGACATCTCCGGTCGCCAATGGATTCGCGCTGTGGTCGCGGCGGGCCTTGCGATCATCCCCGCTGCGCGCGCGGCCGCGCCCGCCGACATGCATCAGGCCTTCGGGCAAAGACCCACCACCGGGTACGCGTTTCCCGCATTCTCGCGCCAGACCGGTCTGGCTTGCTCCTCGTGCCACTTCCAGAAGTATCCCGCACTCACCCCGTTTGGCCGGGGATTCAAAGCGGCGGGCTTTACCAAGATGGGCCCCCAGGAGACGGTCAACGGTGAGCGACTGTCGCTGCCGTCGGCTCTGAACGCCAGCATCTTCCTGAAGATCCTCTACCAGAAAACCAACGGTACCGACGCTCCTGGAGAACGCACGACCAACGCGGGCGAGCTCCAGTTCCCTGACGAGTTCGCGCTGCTGCTGGGCGGGCGCGTGAGCGAACATGCCGGCTTCGTGGTCGAAGGCCAGCTGGCCAACGGCTCGGCGCCTTTTGTTGCCGCCTTCAAGCTGCCCTTCACCTTCAGGTTGGGTAGCAGCATCCGGGCCAATGTCATTCCCTTCAGCACCGATGCACTGGGCGTCGCCTACGGCTTCGAGCTGCTCAACACCGGCGCTGTGCGCAACGTCCGCGTCAACGAGAATCGCACCGCGGTTTCGGCGCAGCAGTACATCGGCACCGCGACGGCGGCCGAGGGCGTCGCCTTCGTGCTCGTCGACCCTAAGTGGTTCGTCAACGTGACCACTTGGTCACCCAACCATTTCGCCTTCGCCGAAGGGGTGGCAAACGGCGCGCCCACCGCGCTGTATCTGCGCGCGGCATTCACTCCGACCGTGGGCAACTGGGATCTGGGCATCGGAATTCAATCGTGGAGCGGTTCCGCGGCGACGGCCAATGAGGCTGGAACTGGAGTGGACAATTTCGCAACCAGTGCCTTCGCGGTTGATGCTCAGGCCCAAGGCGCGGTGAGGGGATTGCCGCTCGGGCTTTATTTCACTCACGGCAAGTCCGGCGCGAGCGCCCGGGGCGCAGACCAGAACCTGTTCAACTCGATGGCGAGAGACCGTTCTGCCTCGACGGTGACGGCCGAGCTTGGCGTCAGGAAGAATCCGCGCCTGACGGTGCTGGGCGCGTATCGCAGCGCGGACACCGGCCGCGCTGCAGCGAACAGCGGCGACGACGCAATCACCTTCGGCGTGAATTGGATGGTCGCGCAGAATGTCGGCTTGCACTGGACATTCACCAAGTTCAGCGGCAGTGCTTATGCCGCGGGACAAGAGCCGATGAATCCCGGCGGTGGCGGCAACACGTTGCAGACGTTCCTGCTGTCCGCCGGGTTTTGATCGAGTAGGGCTGGTACGACCGACCCACCGGCAGCCATTCCCTACTGCTTCACCCCCGACGGAGGCGGCATCGTAACGCCGGCGTGAACGTCCGCCAGCGCGGAGTCCGTTACCCCTGCCCCCGCGGCGGACCCATTCAGCGCGCGCAGCTGCGCGGTAGCGCTGTCCGCGAGCCGGGAGTCTTTCGTCACGGTGGCCACCATGAGCATGCCAAACAGTGGCGCCTCCGCCGAGGGGGCCAGGGACGCGGCGCGGCGATACTGCGCGAGCGCGAGGGCGTAGGACTTCGCGCTGTACAGCGTGTTGCCGCTGTCGAGCGCGACCTTGGCTTCACCGGTGATGGTGGGAACGGTCCCGTGCGGTGAAAGGCCAGGCGACGTCGCCTGGTCGAGCGGAATCATCGGCGCTTCATCCTTGCCGCTACAACCGAGAACGAGCAGGGCGGCGAACAGCGGAAGCGTGAAGCGTCGTACAGGTGAATCAAGCATGGTCGAATAATCTCCGTTGGGTTGAAGCTAGCGTGCGGTCGGGATCGCGGTACCGTGACACGCGATGCACAGCGATGGGTTCTTCGACCGCATCCGGGCGGCGTTGAAGCCGGGGCCGTGCGGGTTGAAGCGGAAGCCGCCGCCCACGGCCGAATGGCACGCGGTGCAATCGCGCTCCGCGTGACACGAGGCGCACGACTCGAGACTCTGTCGCGCGGCCTGGCCGTGGCCGAAGGTGAAGCCGCGGAAGGCGTCGTGATATCCGGTCGCGCCGATTCGCCGCGTCGCGACTACACCAGCCTGCTGGTGACAGCTCTGGCAGAATTGCGCGGGGTTGTGGCAGTCGCTGCAACTGGCCGCGCGTGAGTAGGCCGCGCTGGGATGACGGGTGATGAAGGATGCCGGGTGATAGCGCGCCTGCGGGCCGACGTCCGGACGGTGACAGGTGAGGCACATCGAGCGAACGTGACACGTCTGGCACGTGCGCGGCCGCGCGCTCGCTTCGGGTCCGTGCTTCTCCCTGAAATCCCGCGTGTGGCTTGGCGGCGGCTCGCGCACGAGCTGCGCGCCGGCCGCGCGATTCGGCCCCGCGGTTGGGAGCGTCGCTACCGCGCTGGGCGCGCCACTCGCGTGGCAGGTCATGCAGCTCTCGCGGGTGTGGCACGTGGCGCACGACGCCGTTCCCCGCTCCGCATCGCGCCCGTGCGTGCGAAGGAAATCCGGCCGCGAATGGCTGGCCGGAACCGGCTGCAACAACGCGAACACCGGCGATCTGTCGTCCAGCTCCAGCGCCGTGATCACGGGCGACTCGGCCGCGTTGACGTGACAGGAGATGCACAGGTTCCGCGCGTGACAGGTGGCGCAGCTCGCCGCGATGCCTACGCGGCCTCCGCCCTGCGTCGCCTTCGCGAGCTTGCCGTGCCCGCCCAGGCGGAAATCGGGCGCATCGTGCGAGCGTGGCTTGGGGAAGCCGGCGATCTCCGCGGCCGTCACGCCCGGCGCGTCGGTCAGTGGCACGTGGCACTTGGCGCAAGCGGCGGGAGGGTTGTCCACATGCGGCTCGGTAAGTCCGTGGCATGCCAGGCACCGGCGGGACGATGCGTGCCGCACGGCCATGCGCGGCTCCCCTTCCCGCGTGTGACATTCGGAACAGTTTCGAATCAGCGTGCTGTCGGCCGGGTCGCGCGCGGTGACCGCGCGGTGATGCGCATCGTGGGTGAATCGCACGTTGCTGCCGCGCGGCCCGGCGGGCGGCTGCCAGGATACTCGCTGTTCGACTACACCGTCATGGCACGACGCGCAGCCAGCCGGATTGGGGAGCATGGCCTGTCCCGGCTCGACCACGCCGGCGTGACATGTTGTGCACAACGGAAAGAGGTTCGCGTGCTTCGTGTGCGGGAACCGCTCCTGCGGCTGTGAATCGCCGAAAGGCGCGGCGACGAGCGCGCCGCCGGCAAGCACGGCGAGCGCCAGCGCGGCCAGCCATCTCCGGCTCAGCGGCCTCATCGCGCGAGCGGCCTCGCGCGAGGCAGCGGCGTGCGGTCGGCGCCCGATCCGAACGCGACGCTCACGCCGCCACGCAGCCGGAACTGCGCGAGCGAGGAAGCTCCGGCGTCGGGTCTGTCGCGCTCGTCACTGACGCGCGCGACATCCGCCCACACGCGCTGCCGGCCGCTACTCTGCCATTCCGCGCGCGCGCCGAGCCACCGGCTCGTCGCGTCGTAATATCGCAGCTCGAGCGGACGCGCCAGCGCGCCGCCGTACACATCGAACGAGAAGCCCGCGCCGGGGGTGAATGTCACGGACGCATCCGCGAAGCGCGCGGAAGCACCCGGCCCGTACTCGAGACCGTAGTTGGCATCGAGCATCCAGCGCGCATTCAGCGTCGCTGTCGCGCCCGACGTCATCCGCCAGCCGCGATCCTCGAGATCAGGGACGAGCGCGGTGGAGACCTCCGCGTCCTGGTACCGGTATCGCTCGCCGCGAGCATGCAGCGACAGCCATCCGGTCGGACGGACCTCGGCGGACGCGTTCACAGCCGAGTATGGCACCGGGCTGAACGCGCCCCACAGCGTCCACAGACTGAAGTAAGGCCGGTACCGCCGCGCTCCAGCCGACACCGAGTAGCGCGGACGCAGATACGTGAGCGTCAGATCGGCGTTTCCCAGGCGGCCCTCGGCGATGTTGTAGTCGAGCCCACCGGTCGCCAGAAACGATCGCGCGCGGCCATGGAACGACACGCCGCTGCGCTCGGACACGAAGTTATTGTCCTCGGGATCGATCTCCCGCCGATATTCGGCGCGCACGTCCACGCCGCGGTACAGCCACGCGGCTTCCGCTCCCGCGACGATCTGTCGATCGCGCGGCCGCCACTCGTCGAGCGGGTTGAGCGCAGGATTGGACGCGGCTACGACCGCCGCCTGGCCGAGCCCCCAGCCGCCGTAGCCGGTGAGCTCGACGGAGTACTTGTCGAGGCGGGCGTTGAGCCAGATACCGTCGTATCCCATCGGCTCGAGCCGCGACGTGAGGAGCTGCCTCCCCGCCCGGGCAATGTAGCTGGAGCGACGATAATCGAGATAGCCCTCGATGAGCTGCACGGAAGGCTCGGTCCCGGGCCAGACGTCGTCCCCGCCGAGATCTCCCACGACGCGGCCGGTCGCGTGCAGCGCGAGCCCTTCGAAGCCCAGACCCCACATCGCAAGACTCGCCGAGATCGTAGCGGGAACGCCGCGCAGCTCGGGACCGGGACGGAAGAAATAGCAGTACGCGCCGCCGCCGCACCGTACCGCGAAGCCGTCAGGAGTCTCGAGCCCCCCGTTGGCGCTTGGCACCGCGTCGCCCGCGGGAATGCTGTCGGCGACGAGCCCGCGAAAGGACACGGCCTGCGCCCGCGCGTCCAGCCGGACGCGATAGTCCTGCGCGACCGCGGGGGCGGACCACACCGCGAGCGCGCACGCGGCGATCAGCGCGCGCGACACGCTCATCCCGCCGGTCGCGTGCTGAGCTTCGGACGGTAGGCGGCTGGTTCAGCGAGGAAGTGACAGACGCTGCATTCCTTCTGGACGTAATGGTCCTGCGCCTGCTCCGTGTGACAGGTGCCGCAGAAGCTCCGCGTCGGCGTCAGCCGCGCGATCGTCGTCGCCGTATGGCACGCGTCGCAGCGCTGATGGGCGATCTCCAGCGTCTGATGCGACGGCCCCGGGTCCACCGCCGAATGGCAGGTAGCGCAGGTGCGGCCGGCCGCGTGGTGCTCGGAGTGGCAGTCCTTGCACTGCGCCTTGTCGCGCCCCGGCGCGAGGGTCACGGGCGTGGTATGACAGTCGACGCACGCGCTTGAACGATGGGGTGAGTGCAGGAAATCCACCGGCCGCGCGCGCGGCTGGTGCGCGGGCACGGCGACGGTCACGCTCACGGTCCTGGGAGCGCTGTATTCCGCCGTGCGGTGGCAGGAAGCGCAGCGCGCCTGCTCCGGTGCCTGGTGATGGCAAATCGCGCAGCCGCGGGGAGGCGTGAAGGTCAGCCGGCCGTGGCCGGAGCCGGTCTCATGACATACGAGGCACGCGAGTTTCGTGTGCCTCGAATGCGGAAAGCCGTCGGCCGCGGCGGGCGACCCCGCCGCGCTCAGAGGCACAGGCGGAGCGGGGTTCTCCGACCTGAGCCGCAAGATCCGGCGGGGCCACGGCGGATCTGTCTTCCCGGCGCGTGGCGGCGCCGTTCCCCCGGGCCAGACGCGCTGCTCCACCGCGCTGCTGACGACTCCGCCATGTGGTTGCGGCGAAACCGGCGCGGCCGAGCGCCGCAGCGCGGCGGAAGTGTCGAAAGGCAGCGGCGGCCTCCGCTGGCTGCGCTGGCGCACGCTCAGGTGGCAACCCTCGCAATTGCTGGCATCTACTTTCGATCGATGCGGTATGTGGCAGGTGAGACACTGCGCGGCGACCTGCCGGTGATTCGCGCCCACGTGAAATGGCTCGTCGCGCCAGTTCGAGTGGCATCCCGCGCTGGCGCACGTCTCTCTGGCGGCCTCGGGCGTTTTCTGCTCGTGCGGGTTGTGACAGGTGCCGCACTTCCCGCCGTGCGGGTCGCGATCCTCGTCGAAATCCGCGAGCAGCCGCCGCATCTCGTGGCAGCCGAGACACTGCGCCCTGCCCGGGACGAGCGTGCCGCGCGCCGAGTCGGTGGTCGCGAGCGCGGGCACGTCGGTCGTGAATTGATGGCAGGTCGTGCAATGCCGCACCGTCTGGTCGGCCATCTTGCCGAGCACTATGTCGGTGTCCTTCGTCTCGTGACACCCACTCTGGCCGCACGTCTCCTTCACCGGCCGGAAGCGGTGCACCTCGACGCCATGGCAGGTCACGCACTGCATGTCCTTCAGCGCGGTGGAATCCGACTCGAGATGGACGCGATGGCCGGCCGTGGCCGCGACGTGCTGCCACCGCGCGGTGTCCGCGGTCACGTGGCACGTGGCGCACACGTCGTTCGGAACCTTCGCGTGCTCGCCGATATCCTCCGGCCGCTCCTTGATCCACACGTATATCTGCCGGAGGCTGGCGGATATCGGTTGCTCGTGACAGTCGTGACAGGACAGCTCCGCGTGCTTGTTCTCATCGGCGGAGAACCGCTGGAACGCCGGGTTCATCACATGACAGCCGATGCAGAAGTCGTTCGAGTGCTGCGTGTAGTTCCACGTCGCGGCGCCCACGCTGCCCGCGATCACGACAACGAGAATAGCCGCCGCCGCGACTGCCAGCTGCACGCCGCGGCTGCGTGACCCGAGCCAGTCGCGCAGAGGGCGGCGGCGGGTGAAGAGAAACCAGACCAGCGCCGCCCCGAGCGCAGCGGCGAGAATCACGCCGCCGACCTGCACCCATGGCGGGACGGTGTTCAGGAGGAACCGGACGACCTGCGCGACGCCGCCCGGCAGCGGCGACTCGACCAGGACCGAGTCAGCCGGGGGGACCTCCGTTTGCTGAAGCGCCGCCGCCGAGTACAAACCTCGCGCGGCGGCGCTGAGCTCAGTGCCGATCATTTGAAAAAGAGGATCGTCTTACCTTCCCGGCGTCCTGCGAGAAAGCTGCACCGCCTGGAGAAATTCTGGGTCATTGATCCGGTTGAGGCTGCGCTGCTCGGCGAGGGACGGCCCGGGCAGCGAGTAGTACGATCGTACGTAGTTGATAGTGGCGATGAGCAAGGCCCGACACAAGAAGGGATTGTGCACGCCTTTCGAGTTGTCGCTGTTCGACTGGTCGTACTCGCCGCACAACCGGGCGTTGAATTCGGCTCCTTCGGCCGGCGTGGTCATGTTATCGGTGTTGCTCCACTCGCCCGGGCGCGTCGCCTTCAACGTTGCCAGCATGCCGGCGTCCCTGGGGGTGGCCTCGAGGTAATGGCTGTGGTCCAGATCCGCCCAGAGCTGGTCCGTGAAGGACTTCATAAGCGCGCGGGAGTCATTGAAGATGTTCGCGGCTACCTCAGCGCTCCCGTGACATCCGGAGGCCGTGCAGCTCTGCCACGTTCGGGCCGTCGAGGTATATGCGCAGGTCTTGTCGGCCGTCGGCTTGCCGGTCGCGTCGAGACAGGGAACCGGGCGCATCAGGTGACCGGTCGATTGGAAGGCGAACGCTCCCGTCGCCTTGTCGGTGACGGTGAAGCTGTTGACATGGCAGCCGGCGCACAGTCTCGGATTCTTGGTCGTAGCGTGCGACCCGAAGATCCGCGCCGTGTCGTACTGGAACCCCGGGGGACGCCAGCCGGCAAAGCCGAGCAGCATGGCGCCTTGCGGGGCGTGTGGTCGCGTTGCGGCGTAACCAGTCAGCTCCGGCACGGCGACCCGCAGGTGACAGCGCATGCAGAGGTTCAACTCGGGATCCGCCGCGCTGATCGAAAACCGCAGCTGCTTCGTATTGGCCGAGCCGTGCGGGTCGTGGCAGACGGCGCAGGTCGTAGGCTGATACGCTGTTGCGACATCCTTTTCCACATAGTTGCCGTCTTCGCCGAACCGCGCCAGCGCGCCGCGTCCGTCATGACAGCCCAGGCAGCTTTCCCTGGATGCGCGCGAAGGGTCGACAAAGGCGTGTCGCGATTCCTTCCATTCCTCCGCGAACGGCTGGTGTACTCCGGAGTGGCAGTCGCCGCAGTTGCCGCTGCCTGTCATGCTCAGCTTCGCGAGCGGCCGTACGAGCGTTCCCTGGCTCACGCCTTCGACGTGCTGCAGGCCGGGGCCATGGCAGCTCTCGCACTGAACGTCGTTGTACGTGTCCACCTTCACCTTGTCGTATCCGGCGGTGGTTCCACCAACGACGTTCCCCTTGCCGGTGACCGTGTGGCAGCTGTAGCAGAAATCCTGCTTCGCCGAAGAAGCCTCGAGCGTGGCGTGCGCACTCGCGTGCGCGGTCGTAACCCAGCTCGCCTGGAAACCGGAGTGACAGTTGCCACACGTCGTCTGCTTCGTGTCGGCATCGTAGTAGCCGAGGAAGCCGGATGCGGCATCGGGCGGCGGATTGAACGGCGCCCGGTCGCGGAAGACCACGTTGTCGCCGGAGCAGCCGGCGGCCGCGAGGACGATGACAGCCGCGGCGAGCGAAGGAACAGAGGGAATGCGCGTGAGCGTCGATCGAAGATTGCGCACCAAGTGACTCATCACCAAGACCCCCGAGAAGGCACTCCAGTTGGACTACCCATAGAACGACTCAAAGATGGATACCGTGCAAGAACCGTGAAAGTCAGGAATTCCCTTTAGCTCTGTCGGTGAACTTCCGAGAACCTGTCGGGAGATCAGGCAGGGCATATCGGGCATTGGATGATTCCCGCCGGGTTGCTCGAAGCGCTATCCATGGGGCCACGTGCACCGGCCGCGGGAATCGGTTCGGCCGCGGCCGCCGGCCTCAATCCAAGGCGCGCGATGAGAAGTGTCGAACGGAGAGAGTTCCTCAAGGGGATCGCCGCCGTCTCGGCCGCCACCGCCGGGTCGGCTTTGGCGCCGGGCACGCTGCTGTCCGCGACCGCCGGATACTCACAGGACGCGGAGTCTGCGATAGACTGGCGCAAGGCGCCCTGCCGGATGTGCGGCGTCGGCTGCGGGCTCCTCATTGCGATCGAGAACGGCCGCGCTGGGGCCGTCAAGGGAAACCCCGCCTCGGCGGTCGGCAAGGGGCTGGCGTGCGCGAAGGGCTACTACTCGGTGCAGGCATTGTACGGGCGGGATCGCATTGCTCGTGCCATGATCCGTCGCGGGCCCGGGCTGTCCGAAGCGCCTATGAGCGAGGCGTTGGATCTCGTGGCGCAGCGCCTGCGTGAGACCATTCAGCGCCACGGCAAGGACAGCGTCGCGATCTACGGCTCCGCGCAATGGACAATTCCGGACGCGTACGTCGCGTCCAAGCTGTTCAAGGGCGGAATCGGCACCAACAACGTCGAATCGAGCTCCCGCCTTTACGCGGCGAGCGCGATGGCCGGGCTCCAGACGAGCTTCGGTCTCGACGGCGCGATCGGCTGCTACGAGGACGTCGAACACGCCGACGTCTTCGTCCTCTGGGACATCAATCTCGCCGAAACCGATCCGGTCCTCTTTTCACGCATGCTCGACCGGAGGCGGCGCGACCGCTCGGTCCGAATCGTGGACCTCACTACCCGCACGACGCGGACGAGCTACGCCGCCGACCGCTCGCTCCTGCACAGGCCGCACTCGGGGCTGGCGCTCGCCAACGCGATAGCCCGCGAGATCGTCGCGCGCAAATGGGTCGACCGTGAGTTCGTCGACCGGCACGTCGCCTTCAAGCGCGGCCAGACAGGAATCGGCCACGGGCTCACCGACGACGCGCTGGTCGCGGACGAGGCGATCGCCGCGAACTGGGGCGACTACGAGTCGTTTCTCGCTCCGTACACCGCGGAGCGCGCCCAACAGATCTCCGGCCTCAGCGCGGGCGATATCCGCTGGCTGGCCTCGCTGTACGGCGACCGCGCGCGCAAGGTGATGACGGTGTGGGGCGAGGAGGCGAACCGGCATTCCCGCGGCACCTGGCTGAACAACGTGCTGTACAACATCCATCTCCTCGTCGGCAAGGTCGCGTCGCCCGGGAACGCCGCGCTGAGCCTCCACGGCCAGCCGAGCGGTGGGAACGCCGTACACGACGCGGGCTCGCTGACCCACACGCTTCCGGGCGGGCTGGTCTCGAGCGCGGCCGACCGCCGCCGGGCCGCCGCGATCTGGGGCATTCCCGCCGACGCGATAGCCACCCGCCCCACGCGCACCGCCCTGCCGCTGTTCCGCGCGCTCGATCGGGGGGACATTCGCTTCCTGTGGATACAGGCCACCAACCCCATGGTGAGCCTGCCCAATCTGAGCCGGTACCGCCGCGCGGCCGCGAAGGACGGCCGCTTTCTAGTGGTATCGGAGGCGTATCCGACGCCCACGAGCGACGCGGCGGACGTCGTGCTTCCGGCGGCGATGTGGCTGGAGCGCGAGGGGATCTTCGCCAACGTCGAGCGCCGGGCACAGCACTTCGAGCAGATCGTCGCTCCGCCGGGCGAGGCGATGAGCGACGCGTGGCAGATGATCGAGGTCGCCCGGCGGATGGGGCTCACGCGGCTCTTTCCCTGGGAGCGGCGCGATCACGTCGCCAGGATATGGGAGGAGTACCGCCGGTTCCACACCGAGGACCGCAGCGCGCTTCCCTCGATCTCCGAGCTGCGCGCGCGTCCCGGCGTGATCTGGCCGCTCGTCGTTGGGCGCGAGACGAAATGGCGGTACAACACGGCGCACGACCCGGCGGCGGACCGCGCGCGCGGCGACTTCGACTTCTACGGCCACGCCGACCACCGGGCCTGGATCTGGCTGCGCCCGCACGAGCCGCCGGCGGAATCGCCCGACCGCGCGTACCCGTTCTGGCTCACAGTGGGCGCGGTGCTCGAGCACTTCGGCGGCGGTGCTATGACGCAGCGGATCCCGACGCTCCATCGCTCCGTGCCGCGGGCGTATCTCGAGATGAATCGGGAAGACGCGAACCGGCTCGGAATACGGAACCGGGAGATGGTCAGGCTGGCGAGTCGGCGCGGGGCGATAGAAATCGAGGCGCGCATCGACTACCGCTCGCGGCCTCCGCGTGGTCAGCTTTTCGCGCCGTCGTTCGACGAGGGCGTCCTGGTAAGGCAGCTGATGCTGGATGCGTTCTGCCCGCTCTCGGGGCAACCGGACACCACCATCTGCGCGGTGCGCGTCGAGCGGCTGGGCGGAAGGAATGTCTCGTGAACCCGCGCGACAACCGGCTGCAGGGAATCCCCACGCGGCTCTTCCTGATAGCGTCGGTGGTGGTTGCGATCGCGGCCATCGTCGTCGCGTTCGGCGACGTCGCGGCGAAGCGGGCGGCGGAGCCGGCGGAGATTCGCCCGGCGCTGTTCGCGGCGGGGGATCCGCCGATCCCGGGCGAAGCGGACGTGTTTCGCACCCACGCCGGAGTCCTGGCGATCGATCCCGGAGCGGAGCCGCGACGCTCGGCGCATCCCCGCACGCTCGCCACCTGGCGCAACCTGCGGGCGTATCCGGGCGCACCCCCGCGCATCCCGCACGGGCTCACCCCCGATGAATTCCAGAATGGCGGGTGCAATACCTGTCACGAGCGCGGCGGCTTCTCCCAGAGGTTCGGTGCGTACGTGCCGATCACCCCGCACCCGGAGATGGGCGCCTGCCTGCAATGCCACGTGGGCGACGGAGAGCTGATGGCGATCGCCCTCCCGTCCACGGATCCGAGCGCGCGTTGCCGCCAGTGTCACACGCCTGAGGCCGGTCGCTGGACGGAGTCTACCGTGGACTGGAGACCGCTCGCGTGGCCGGGCGTGGCGCAACGCACCGCCGGCAGCGGGCCGGCGCCGATTCCGCACACTCTGGTGTTCCGTGGCAACTGTCTCTCGTGTCACGCCGCGCCGGCCGCGGTCGCTGAGATCCGGACCACCCATCCGGAGCGCGCCGATTGCAAGCAGTGCCATCTCCCCAGCGAAGACGCGACGGCCGAATTCGTGCGGCCGACGCGCACCGACGGCGGCCCGCGCGGGGGCGCGTCATGAGATACGGCCGCGTTCTCACGGTGGTGATGTGGGTCGCGCTCCTCGGGACGAGCTTCGCCTGCCGCGAGCGCGAGCGCACCCCCGAGGACGAGCGCGCCGAGCTGGGCACGCCGCCGGGCACGCCCGTCTCCGACGTGGCTCGCGCGCAATCGGATTCGGTAATCCCCGCGCGCGTCGATACGGCCGTCCAGCCGGGCGCGCTCGGGACGGTGCCCGCCGCGCCCGTGGATCTCTGGCACGGGCCGGGCGATCGGCCGTTCGAGGTCGCGCTCCGCACGGGCGATCCGGCGTCGGCCATGTCCCGCCGGTTCGGCCGCATCACGCGGCGGACGTCGCTCCGGTCGCGCGCGGCCGATCTCGGCCAGTACCCGTGCACGTCGTGTCATCTCGGACGGCGGATCGTGCTGGCCGACGACCGCGTCGCCGACGCGCACCAGAACATCGAGGCGGTGCATCCGCGGCAGACCGGCGGAACGTGCTCCACCTGCCACGCGGCGGACAACGTCGAGCTGCTCGCGCTCAAGAGCGGCGAGCACGCCACTCTCGATCACACGTACCGGCTGTGCGCGCAATGTCACTTCTCGCAGGCCGAGTCGTGGGCTGCCGGCGCGCACGGCAAGCGGCTCGACGGGTGGCAGGGACGCCGCGTGCTGATGGGCTGCGCCGACTGCCACGACCCGCACCAGCCGGCGCTCGAGCCGCGCATCCCCTTCCGCGCTCCGCGCATAGAGCGAATCCGAGGCCCAGGCAAATGACCTCCGACCCGACGACCGACGTGCCGCGCGACGCGGCCGGGCAGACGCTGCTGCAAAAGCGTGTCGACCGCCGGCGCGCGCTGAGCATCCTCCTCGGCGGAGCGGCAGCCGGTACCAGCGCCGTGGCCGCCTGCGCGCCGGTCAGCGCCGCGACTCCGGAGTCGAAGGAAGCCAAGCTGCTCGCCTGGCGCGAGTACATCAAAGGCAACTATCGCACGATGACCGACGCCGAGCGGGCCGAGACGATCGCGCGGCTCGAGCGCCTGGCGGAATTGAAGCGCGGTGTGGACGTGACCATTCAATCCACCGGCGCCCAGCCCGGAGTGGTGTTCGGCTACGCCTTCAACATCTCGAAGTGCAAGGGATTCCGGAGCTGCGTCGAGGCCTGCATCAACGAGAACAACCTCGACCGCCGCGCCGCCACGGAGTACATCCGCATCTTCGAGATGGAAGACGGGGTGATCGACTTCGATCACGCCGACGCGACGTTCCAGCACGAGGTGCCCGCGGAGGGCCACTTCTACATTGGCACGCAGTGCTTCCAGTGCGCCGACCCGCCGTGCGTGAAGGTGTGTCCCGTGGGCGCGACCTGGCAGGAACCGGACGGCATCACCGTCGTGGACTACGACTGGTGCATCGGCTGCCGCTACTGCATGGCAGCGTGCCCCTACTGGGCGCGCCGGTTCAACTGGAGCGAGCCAGAAGTGCCGGTCGCCGAGCTGAACACGAATCAGCACTACCTCGGCAACCGCGCGCGCAAGACGGGCGTCGTGGAGAAATGCCACTTCTGCATTCACCGCACTCGGAAAGGCCAGCTCCCGGCTTGCGTCGAGGCGTGCCCGACGGGCGCGCGTGTCTTTGGAAATCTTCTGGATCCAAACTCGGAGATCCGCTGGATCCTCGCGAACAAGCGCGTGTTCCGGTTGAAAGAGGACCTGAAGATCGAGCCGCGCTTCTGGTACTTCACCGACTGAGGCGACATTGCACCTGAAGCCGTTCGCGCTGAGCGCACTGCATTCGGCGACCTCCGGGGGCCGGCGCTACCACGTGTGGATGGGCGGCCTCACGCTCATCATGCTCGTCGGGGCGTACGCGTACTCTCTGCAGCTGCGCTATGGACTGGGCGTCACGGGCATGAACGATCACGTAAGCTGGGGGCTGTATATCTCCAACTTCACTTTCCTCGTCGGTCTCGCGGCGGCCGCCATGATGCTGGTGCTGCCAGCCTATATCCTGAAGGATGTGGATTTCGGCCGCGCGGTGCTCATGGCGGAGGCGGTCGCGGTGGCCGCGCTGGTCATGTGCCTTGCATTCGTGGTCGTGGACATCGGCAACCCGCTCGGCGGCTGGCACCTCATGCCCGGCATCGGGTTCCTGAACTGGCCCCGTTCCCTGCTGGCCTGGGATGTCCTGGTGCTGAACGGCTATCTGGCGCTCAATCTCGTCATCCCGTTCTATATCCTGTACAGTCGCTTCTCCGGCCGTCAGCCGGACAAGAGGAAGTACATCCCCTGGATGTACATCGCCGTGATGTGGGCGGTGAGCATCCACCTGGTCACGGCGTTCCTCCTGGCGGGACTGCCGGCCCGGCCGTTCTGGAACACCGCGTTGCTGGGCCCGCGCTTCCTGGCGTCGGCATTCACCGCCGGCCCGGCGTTCGTGATTCTCCTGCTCTGGTTCATCCGCAGGGAGACCGAGTACGAAATATCCGAAGGAGCGTTCTCGAAGCTCGCGCTGATAACTACCGTCGCGGCGCAGATCAACCTCGTGATGCTTGGCTCGGAGCTCTTTTACAAGTTCTATTCGCCGACGCATCATGGCATCAACGCCAGGTACCTCTTCTTCGGCCTCGACGGACACAACGCGCTGGTACCGTGGATCTGGACGGCGATCGCGCTCAGCACGGTGGCAACGATCGCGCTCATGATCCACCCGGTGCGGAACAATCCGCGCTGGCTGATTCCCGCCTGCGTGGCTCTGTTCGTCGGCATCTGGATCGAAAAGGGGATCGGCCTGGTGGTGCCGGGATTCATCCCGTCGCCGCTCGGCGAGATCGTCGAGTACACGCCCAGTCTCGTCGAGCTCGGCGTCACCGCCGGGGTGTGGGCGCTCGGCATGTTCGTCCTCACCGTGCTCGTGCGCGTGGCGCTACCGATCGAGCTCGGTGAGGTGCGCAGTCCCTATGTCGAGGACGCGGGCGCTGCGCGGATCGTCCGTCCACGCAGCACCCGCACGCAACGTAGGGACATCCGCCCCGTGCGGACGCGGTAACGGCTGGCCCTGTCGCCAGTCGACTTCTTCTCGTGAGGTAGTGAAATGACCAGACATTCTCCGAACGACACCCGGTACTCGATCGCCGCGCTCGCCGCGGGGCTGATCGCTGGTGCCGGCGTGGCTGGGGCCTTGTATCTCCTGGGCCTCCCCTTGCCGCTCGTGGTCATCGCGGGCGTGGGTGTATGGATGTTCTTCGCAGCGGCCATCAAGTACACCGATCAATGGGAGCGCGCGGTCCTGATGCGGCTCGGCCGCTACCGCGGACTGCGCGGTCCCGGCTATTTCGGGATCGTGCCGATCCTCGACCGCGTGGCGTACGTGATCGACCAGCGTATCCGCACCACCGCGTTCGGCGCGGAATCGTGCCTGACGCGCGACACGGTGCCGGTGAACGTCGACGCCATCGCGTTCTGGATCGTGCGCGACGCCGAGCGCGCCGCCCTCGAGGTGCAGGACTACGACGAGGCCGTGATCCTGTCGGCGCAGACGGCGCTGCGCGACGCCATCGGCAAGCACGACCTGGCGGAGCTGATCCAGTCCCGGATCGAGCTGGGCCACGGGCTCAAGGTGGCGCTCGAGGAAAAGATGAAGAACTGGGGGATCCAGGTGCAGTCGGTCGAGATCCGCGACGTCATCATCCCCGCCGCGCTTGAGGATGCGATGTCGCGGCAGGCGCAGGCGGAGCGCGAGCGGCAGGCGCGTATCATCCTCGGAACCGCCGAGACCGAGATCGCTCACAAGTTCGTGGAGGCGGCGGACGCGTACCGCGACCACCCGGCGGCGATGAACCTGCGCGCGATGAACATGCTGTACGAGAGCATCGTGAAGCGCGGCTCGCTGATGGTCGTGCCGTCGGGGCTGGCCGACTCGCTGAACGTGCCGTCGCTGATGGGACTCATGGGCGCGGCCGGCCACGTTCCGAAGAATGGAGCCAAGAACTTGCCCCTGGCCGAGGACGCGGACGACGCAGCTGCCGGGCCTGCCAGGACCGACCGGCCGGTAGTATCGTAAGTATCGGATCGGTCCCGTCACGGACTGTGGCGGGGCCGGGCTGCTTCAACGCTCAGTGGCGCGCGTATACCGACGTGGAGCCGTCCTTCAACCAGGCGATGACACTGTAGGGATCCTTGGTGGCTCCCTGCTCCATTCCCGGGGAGCCGCGCGGCATGCCGGCCACCCCGATACCGGCGACCGCCGGTTTCTCCCGCAGGAGCCGCCGGATGTCTTCGGGTGGAACGTGTCCTTCGATCACGTAGCCGTTCACGACGGCGGTGTGGCAAGTGCGGAGAGAATGAGGAACGCCGTGCTGATCTTTCGCGGGCGTGACGTCGGCCATGTCCCTCGCGTCGACCCGGAACCCGGCTGACCGCTGTCTCTCTATCCACTCACCGCAGCAGCCTCACGTCGGCTCCTTGTACACCGTGATTGCTGGATCGTACATGCCTCCAGCCGGAGCCATCGCGACCCGGCCAGCCGCATCGCCACCTGTCGGAACACGAGCAGCCGGCCCCTGCTCGCAGGCGGAGGCGCCCACGACAAGAACTCCGGCTGCTCCGGCAATGCCGATCCTGTTAAATGAAAAGAACATAGATCCTCCGAATTGATGGTCCCCCTTTGCGGGCGACCTGGCGACGCGGGAAGAGCTTGTTGTGGTTCATCGTGCCCACGCACACCCGCCGACGACGCGCCAGGAGCGATCACGATGACAAAGCCAATTCCGCCTTGCCACCGAGATCGCTGCGATCGCCATGCGTACGTCGAGCCACGCGCCTACCCGCTCAGGGCTTGAACGCCAGCCTGGCGACCATTGGTGAGTAACGGTGCTCGATCTGCGCGTTGTCGAAGATCGCCACGCCGAACGAGTATTGCCTCGTCAGATTGTCGAACTGCACGTCGTTCACGTCGCCGGTGACCAGCCTCCGGCGGAACTCGACGGCCCACGTACCGGTGTTGTGCAGGCCCTTCGCGTCCACGTCCGCGCGGAAACCGCCCGGGCCGCTCGTGATGATTCCGGGAATCTCCGAGCCCACGGCTAGCGCGTTGAGCGCAGCGGTGGTGAGCAGCACCTTCTCACTGTCGAAGATGTAGTAGGGTGGAGCGCTGCTGCTCGAGCCCCGGTAAGTTGGCGCACCGGCCGTAGCGAGATTGTCGGAGTAGCCTCCGCCGCCGGCGTCACCGGCACGACCACCACCGCTCGCACCGGTCGGTCCGGGAACCCAGTAGTGCACGTATTGGTCGTCGGCCTTGGCATGCTGGTTGCCGCGCACGAGCTTCCAGTGCCACATGTCGGCGATCTCTCCAGGGTTGTTGGTGTACATCTTCGCCGCCTGCTGTTGCGTCGTGTAGTTGTACGTCGTTCCCGGTCCATTGCTGTTGCTGGGATCGTGGCAGAGCACCGCGCAGCCGCTCTGCTCGAAGCCGGCGACCGTAGTGGGCCCGTAGGTGTTCCACATGACCGACAGCTTGTCCTCGTAGTTGAACCGCGCGTTGTCTTCCTCGTCGAACGCCCCGCCCATGTACGACGCCCAGGTGATTCCATCGGCCGGCAGCGGGCTCTTCCCGGGTAGCTTCTTCCACGTGCCGTCGGCCTGCTTGACCCAGGGCTGACGCCGGATGCTCGCCTTGTCGTCGTCCCAGGAGATCACCATGTACAGGTAGGTTGCGTCGTACGCAGCCTGGATCGTCACGAACTCGGCCTCGCCCCAGCCATCAGCGACGCGGAGGCGCACCCGGGCCGCCTGATTCCAGACCAGATCGAAAAAGCCGTCGACTGTCGGGACGGGAATCGAGGTGCCCGCGCCCACCTTGATCGCCTCGACCACGCTCGGCGCTGCCGGCGGGAGCGTCGCTATCCAGTCCATCACGAGCGTCCGGTCGCCTTCGGAATAACTCGCCACCGCGCCGCCGCCGTGCGGCGTCGCGTTCGTCGGCTTGAGCACGATCAGGCTCTGGGCGGGGTTCGCCGGGTCCACGAGCCCTGACTGCTGCAACTGGGCGGAGTCCATGGTGACCATGAAGAACCGGCCCGAGGACGCGCCGTGACAAGAGCCGCAGTCCTCTGTAAGAATTTTCTGGACCGAGGCGAAATTTGCGCCAGCGAGCCCAGGTCCGGTGGCGTCGTCTCCGTTACAGGCCGCTGCGAAACCCGCAACCAGCAGCAAGGCAGCCGGGGTCAAAAAAAGCCTGGTGTTCATAAAAAGCGTCTCCGCGCTCAGGGGATTATTACACAGAAAAAAAACGGGAAAGACATCTGCGAAGCGCGCGATCCCGGGAAACGAACGGCAAACCGTGATCGATGTCTGCCTCGATCAGGTGCCGCGTTTCCCTGCCGTCCAGCATCGGCCGAGGCCGACGTCGGGACTTCATGGTGCTGCCTCCTCGACGCGCGTCGATGTCGCGCTAAGGAAGCTCAGGCGGGGGCACCGCTGCAATCGGGATATCCCGCAGCGAGCGTAGGTGAATGCCTGATTCATGCTCACCGCCGTTCCGCCCGTTGCGGGCGTCGCGGTGGTTAAGTTGACCACCGTGACGACCCGCGACGCGACTCAACTCGTGCTGGTAAATCTGGGAACTCCCCGCGAGCCGACGGCCGCCGCCGTGCGCGAGTTCCTGGACGAGTTCCTCAGCGACCCGGCGGTCGTGGACTGGCCGCGGTTGATCTGGCAGCCGATTCTGCGCGGCATCGTGCTCCGCAAGCGTCCGGCACGCGTCGCTGAGCAGTACGAGTCCATCTGGGGCACGGACGGCTCGCCCCTGCGAGTCGAGACCGAAGCGATCGTGGCCGGAGTACGGGATCGCTCGGGCAGCCGTTTCCAGGTGAGTGCGGCCTATCGCTATGGCGAGCCCTCGCTCGACACCGTGATGCGGCGGCTGGCCCGCGAGGGCACGGGGCCGGTGATCGTGTGTCCGCTCTTTCCGCAGCGCACGGACGCCACGACCGGAACGGCGTTCCTGCGCGCCCGCGAAGCGGCCGCCCGCGCCGGAATCACTGCCCAACTTGTCGAGCGGCTCATGCAGCCGGACGACCCGGGTTACGTGCGGGCCATGGCGGATCAGTGGCACCGCGCGCTGCGCGAAGCCGGGCACGATGTTGAGCACCTCGTCGTCTCGTTCCACGGGATACCAGTCCGGTATGACCGCCGCGAAGGCGGCACGTACACACGTGATTGCGAAGCCACCACGCGTGCTTTCCTCGGAGCGATCGACTGGCCCCGCGAGCGGGCAACGCTGGCGTATCAATCGGTGTTCGGTCCCGAGCCTTGGCTCAAACCGGCGACGGCGACCATTCTGGAGGAGCTGCCTCGCCGGGGCATACGCAGCGTCGCGGTCATCACGCCTGGATTCCTGACGGACGGGCTCGAGACGATCGAGGAGATCGGAATCCGCGGACGCGAGTCCTTCGTCGAAGCCGGTGGCGAGCACTTCATCCGCGTCGGCTCCGTTGCTGCCGAGCCCGCGTTTCTGGACGTAGTCGCGGCGCTGGCCGCGGACTGACGCCGTCGGGGATCCGCCGACCTGCGTGTCGGATTTTCGCCGAAATTCCGCGGCCATGACGAGACTGTGACACAGGCCGGCCGGAGCGCGCTACAATGGGCGCAGGCGATCCCCTTCTCTCTGCTTCGACCCGCTGGATGGAGCGGCGCATGCATCGCATAGGCGTAGTTGGCATCTCGTGGCGACACCGGCGGTCCGACGTACTCGGCGCGTTCACCATCTCCCGCGAGGAGCGGGCGGAGCGGGTACCGCTGCTCGCCGCGGAGCTCGGAGTCCGCGAGCTCGTGTACGTGGCGACGTGCAACCGCGTGGAGGTCGCGTTCGCGATCGACGGCGCGACGCCGATCGCTGCGTGCCGGCGCAAGGTCTTCGCGGCCCTGGCCGGAAGAGAGCCGCACCCCGGCGAAGCGGAGCAGACGCTGCGCGTCTGGCAGGGCGAGGGCGCGGCCGAGCACCTCTTTCTGATGACCGCCGGACTCGACTCCGCCCGCGTCGGCGAGAGCGAAGTGACCGGGCAGGTTCGTGAAGCAGTCGACCAGTCGCGGGCGCTTGGGCTGCTCGGTCCACGGCTCGACACCGTGTTCACCGAAGCGTTGAAGGTGGCCAAGCGCGTCCGCCCGGTCACCGAAGGGCGGATCGGCCGCGTATCGCTCGCCGAGATAGCTCTGAGGCACGTATTGGAGCGCATCGGGCGCACGCCGGGCAGCGTCGCGCTGATCGGTGTCTCGCCGATGACCGAGCAATGCGCGCGCGCGCTCGCCGCGGCCGGCACTCGCGTCATCATCGTCAACCGGACGCCGGAGCGGGCCCGGATCCTGGCGGCAGACGTTGGTGGCGAGAGCCGCGCGCTCGACGAATTCCGGTCCGCGCCGGACGACGTCGAAGCGGTGGTGGTCGCGACAGGGGCGCGCGAGCCCGTGCTCTCGCGCGGTGACCTCGAGCGGCTGGCCGCGCGTACTTCTTCCGGAGAGGCGCCGCTGGTGGTGGACCTGGGCGTGCCCGCCAACGTCGCGCCCGAAGACGCCGTCGCCGCCGACGTCCCCCGGCTGGGGATGGACGACATCAGCGATGAAGCAGCCGCCGACCGGGGGCGGATCCTGCTCGAGTTCGCGGACGCGCGGGCGATCGTGGACGAAGCGCTCACCGACCTGCGGCGTCACGCCGAGGAGCGGCTGATCGGCCCGATGATCGCGCAGATGCGCCTGCGCTATCAGCGCACCGCGCTGGAGGGAGTGGAGCGACTCTTCGAGCGCGACCTCGCCGGGCTGGGCGAGCAGGAGCGCGATTCGATTCGCCGGTGGGCGGAGACTCTGGCCCGGCGCTTCGCGCATGTACCTTCGGTCGGGTTGCGCGATCTGGCGTTTCAGGCGGGACCCGCCGCGGTGGAGGCTTTCTTCCAGAACAGCGAGCCCGAGCTCGCGCGCGAGCTGCACCAGGCTATGCTGAGCGCCGGCAGCGCCTTCTTCGAGCCCGTGGAAGACGAGGCGTGACGCCGCGCGCTCGGCGAGCCCGGCAGTACACGCGCCCGCTCCAGGTGGGATTCCTCGTGCTGCTCGCGGTGAGCAGCGCGCAGGCGGTGTATTGGATGGCCGACGAAGTGCGATACACGGCACGGGTCCAGGCCGAGCTGCGCGAGGCGTACGAGGCGCAGGCGGAGTCGGCCCGTTCGCTGCTCGGCTCCGGCGTGCCGTGGCCTGACGTGCAGCGAATCTATCCGGCGCTCGCGCTCGCGGCGGACTCGACCACCGTGGGAGTGGCGCCGAGCGTTCTTGCGCGGCTCGAGTCGGCGCGCGCCCGCCGGCTCAATCGATATGCGTGGGAGGGCGCGTTTTTTCTGGCCGTGCTTCTCGCCGCGATGGCCGTAGTGTACCGCACGCTTCGGGAGCAGGCGCGGCTCCGGCACCGGCAGGAGGATTTTCTCGCCGCGGTCTCGCACGAGCTGCAGAGCCCACTCGCGAGTGTCCGCCTGTCGGTGGAGACGCTCGCGCTGCGCGATCCGCCCGCGCAGCGGCGAGCGGAGCTCGTGCAGCGACTGCTCGCCGATCTTGGCCGGCTGCAGCGGATGATCGCCAATATCCTCGACGCGTCGCGGCTCGCCGCAACCGAGACCCGCTCAGCGCCGGAGCGCGTCCCGCTGGCGGAGTCGGTCCGGGCGGTCGTGGACGAGCTGAGCGAGCAGGCGACCGAACAGGAGGTAACTCTGCAGACCGACGTTCCCGAATCGCTCGCGGTCTGGGCGGACCCGGAGGGCGTGCGCACGGTTCTGCGCAACTTGCTCCACAACGGGATTCGCGCGGCGAGCGGAGGGCGGCGAGTGACGGTGCGTGGCACCGAGGCAGACGCTTGGGTTCAGCTCGAAGTAGGCGACGACGGCGCGGGATTTCCCCAGCACGAGGCGGCGCGCCTCTTCGAGAAGTTCTATCGCGTGGACGGCGGCGGACCCGCGCGCGCGAGCGGGACCGGCCTCGGGCTGTATCTGGTCTCGCGCTACGTCGAGCTCGACGGCGGACGGGTCACCGCGGAGAGCGCGGGCCCCGGCGGCGGCGCGCGCTTCATCGTTACCTGGCCTTCGGCCGCGAGGCGCGAGTGAGCACCGGCGCGCCGCGCATCCTGGTCGTGGAAGACGAGATCAACCTCGCACGCGGGATTCGCGAGAACCTCGAGGCCGAAGGGTACGCGATCGAGGTCGTGAACGACGGCGCCGTGGCGCTCGACAGAATCCGCCGGCACGAGTACGGGCTCGTAATCCTCGACGTGATGCTTCCCGGGATGGACGGCTTCACCGTGTGTCAGACGGCGCGGCGCGAAGGGCGGGACACGCCCGTGCTGTTCCTCACGGCGAAGGGCGGCGGGGGTGACCGCATCCGCGGACTCGAGGTTGGCGGCGACGATTATCTCCCGAAGCCGTTCCAGTTGCGGGAGCTGCTGCTGCGCGTCGGCGCGATCCTGCGCCGGCGCCTGCGCTACGACGCGATGACCGCGCTCGAGCCCGTCGCGCGCTTCGGCGGGAACGAGTTCGACTTCCGCAGCTTCCGCGGCCGCTCGTTCGACGGCCGCGACCAGATTCTGACCCAGAAGGAAGCAATGATCCTGAAGGTGCTGGTCGAGCGGGAAGGCGAGGTCGTGTGGCGCGACGAGATCCTCGAGAGAGTGTGGGGCGACGACGTGCTGCCCTCCTCCCGCACGATCGACAACTTCATCGCTCGCCTGCGCAAGCGGTTCGAGCCCGACCCGGAGCAGCCGCGCTTCTTCCATACCGTGCGCGGGATCGGCTACCGGTTCGTCGCAGCGGGCGAGGACGCCGCCCAATGAACGACCGGCTGATCCGGGCCCTGCGCGGCGAAGCGACGGACCGGAGACCGGTGTGGGTGATGCGCCAGGCCGGGCGCTACCTCCCCGAGTACCGCGCCCTGCGCGAGCGCCACAGCTTCGAGGAGCTCTCGGGCAGCGCCACGCTGGCGGCCGAGGTGACGCTGCAGCCGCTGGCCCGCTTCCCGCTCGACGGCGCCATCATCTTCGCCGACCTGATGAGCCCCGTCGGAGCGCTGGGACTGTCCGTCCGGTTCGACCCCGGCCCCGTGATCGCCAAGCCCGTGCGCACCGCGGCCGACGTCGATGCGCTTGCCGAGCCCGACGCCGGCCGGATCGCGCCGGAAGTGATGGAGGCGCTCGGGATCGTCAAGCGCGAGCTGGCCGGGCGCGCGGCGCTGCTCGGCTTCGCGGGCGCACCGTGGTCTCTGGCCGCGTATCTCGTGCAGGGACGCGGAAGCCCCGGCTTCCCCGCCCTTCGCGCGCTCGCGGCGCGCGACGAAGGCCTGCTCGCCGCGCTGCTCGACAAGCTCACGACGCTGGCTGTCCGCTACGTCACCGCCCAGGTGCGCGCGGGCGCGGACGCGGTGCAGCTGTTCGACACCTGGGGTGGAATACTCTCGCTCGCCGACTGGGCCCGGCTGGTGCAGCCGCATCTCGCCCGCTTCTTCGCGGAGACGCATTCGCTCGGCGTTCCGCGGATCATGTTCGTGCAGGACGCGCCGCACCTCGTGGACGCGTACGCGGCGCTCCCCTCCGAAGCGCTCGCGGTGGACTGGCGGGAGGATCTTCCCTCGCTGCGGACCCGGCTCCCCGCCTCGAAGGCGCTGCAAGGCAACCTCGACCCCGCGGTTCTGCTCGCCGGCCCGGAGCCGACGCGGAGGGCCGCGCGCGCGCTGCTCGAGCGCATGCCCGCGCGCGGGCACGTCATGAATCTCGGCCACGGCATCATGCCCGAGACTCCCATCGAGAGCGTGCACGCGCTCGTCGCGGCGGTGCACGAGGAGAATCCACGATGAGCGATCCGCGGCGCGCGCACGATACCGGCGAAGACATGCGCCCGGTGGGCCGGGAGGTCACCGCGGAGCTGCTGGCGCGGCACGACCGCCCCGGACCGCGATACACCAGTTATCCCACGGCGGTCGAGTTCCATGAAGGCGTCGGCACCGACGATTACGTAGAGCGCCTGGCGGCGGCTGACCAACTCGGCGATGCGCCGCTCTCGCTGTACATGCATCTGCCGTTCTGCGAGCAGCGGTGCCTGTTCTGTGGCTGTCACGTGATCATCACGAAGCACCGGGACGTGGCGGAGCCGTACCTGGAGCTGGTGAAGCGCGAGGTCGAGCTGCTGGCCGAGCGGCTCCCCAACCGGCGCCGGTTCGCGCAGCTGCATCTGGGCGGAGGCACGCCCACTTACTTCTCCCCCGCGCAGCTCACCGACCTCCTTGGCCACACGCTGCAACACTTCCGGCCCGCGCCCGGCGCCGAGCTGGCATTGGAGGCCGACCCGCGCGTGACTACGACCGAGCACATAGACGCGCTCGCGGATCTGGGATTCAACCGCATCTCATTCGGCGTGCAGGACCTGACGCCGGAAGTGCAGGAGGCGATCAACCGCGTGCAGCCGCTCGAGCAGACGGCCGCGCTGGTCGGGCACGCGCGCCGGCGCGGATTCCGCGGCATCAACGTGGACCTCATCTATGGCCTCCCGCTGCAGACGCCGGAGAGCTTCGAGCGAACCGTGGACTCGGTGATCGCGCTCGGAGTCGATCGCGCCGCCGTCTACTCGTTCGCGTTCGTCCCCTGGGTGCGCGGCCACCAGAAGAAGATCGAGGAAGACCAGCTTCCCGATGCGCGCACGAAGGTCGCGCTGTTCGCGATGGCGCGCGAGCGGTTCCTGCGCGCCGGATACGAGCCCATCGGGATGGATCACTTCGCGCGGCCCGACGACGAGCTCGCGCTGGCGAAGCACGATGGGCGGCTGCGGAGAAACTTCCAGGGATACGCCGTGATCCCCGGTGACGACGTGCTCGGCATCGGAATCTCCGCGATTGGCGACGTGCGCGGCGCCTACGTGCAGAACGAGAAGAAGCTCTCCACGTACGAAGAGCGCATCCGCGCGGGGCGGCTTCCCGTCATGCGCGGCGTGGCGCGCTCGGCCGACGACGAGGTACGGCGCGCCGTGATTCACGAGCTGATGTGCAACTTCCGGGTGGACACCGCCGACATCTCCCGCCGGTTCGGACTCGACTTCGCGAGCTACTTCGCGGACGATCTCGCGCTGCTCGCCGACCACGAGCGCGAAGGCCTGGTGCAGCTCGGCCACGGCCGGATCGAGGCGACTCCGGTGGGCGAGCTGTTCGTGCGCAACCTCGCCATGTGCTTCGACCGCTACCAGCGCGAAAAGCACGACGCCGAGTCCCGGCCGGTATTCAGCCGCACGGTGTGAGAGCACGCCGGCTCGTCGTCATCGGCGGGGGTATCTCCGGCCTGGCGGCGGCGTGGGCGGCGCGCCAGGAGGCTTCGGGCGCGCAGGGCGGTCTCGAAGTGCTCGTGCTCGAGCGCGGCGAGCACGTCGGAGGCAAGGCGAACAGCGTCGCGCGCGACGGATGGCTGGTCGAAGACGGGCCGTCGGGGTACCTGAGCGGGCGGCCGGAGATGGATGGCCTGATCGAGGCGATCGGCCTCGCGCACGACCGCGTGCCGGCGAACCGCGCGGCGCGAGTGCGGTTTCTCTATCGCGCGGGGAAGATCCGCCGCGTGGTGCCGAACCCGGTCGGACTGCTGACCGAAGGAATTCTCGGCCCCCTCGGCGTGGCGCGCATGCTGGCGGAGCCGTTCGTGCCGAGGAGGCGCGAGACGAACGACGACGAGTCCGTGTGGAGCTTCGCGGCGCGCCGCCTCGGCGCCCAGGTCGCCGACCGCATGGTACTGCCGATGGCGCTCGGCATCTTCGCGGGTGACGCGCGACGGCTCTCGCTGCGCGCGGCGTTTCCGCGAATGGCCGCGCTGGAACGCGAGCACGGATCGGTCATCCGCGGAATGATCGCGCGCCGCGGGAGCATGAGCTCCGGCACGCTGACGTCGTTCCGGCACGGCATGCAGCAGCTCCCGCGCGCGCTCGCCGAGCGCGGTGGATTCACCGTCCGGTGCAACGCCGGCGTGCGCGCGCTGCGGCGCACCGGGGACGGCTGGAGCGTGGTGGTCGATGGGGACGCGGAAGCGATCCCGGCAGACGCGGTCGTTCTCGCCGGCGAGCCGTGGGCGATGGCGCCGCTGCTGCGGCCGCACGACGAGCGGGCGGCGGCGGAGCTGACCGGGATCGCGTGCCCTCCGGTTGGAGTCGTCGCGCTCGGCTTCGGGCCGGCCGCCGCCGCGAAGCTCCCGGTCGGCTTCGGCTTGCTCGTCGCCCGCGGGGAAGGTTTCCGCATGCTCGGCACTCTCTGGGAGACCCATCTTTATGAGGGGCGAGGCCCGGCCGGGCATTTGCTGGTGCGCGCGATGTTCGGCGGAGCAGTGGACCCGGACGCCGGCGCCCTGTCGGAATCCGGGCTCGCGGCGCTGGCGCGCGCCGAGGTCGCGAAGCTCTACCACCTCACCGACACACCGCTGCTCGAGCACGTAGTGCGCGTGCCGCGCGCGATCCCGCAGTACGAGATCGGACACCCCGCGCGAGTTGCGCGCATCTCGGCCGCGATCGACGCGCTACCCGGACTGAGCATCACGGGGAACGGACTGCGGGGCGTGGCGTTCGCCGACGCCGCCAGCGACGGCGTGCGGGTCGGCCGCACGGCGGCGCGGCGGCTTACGGAGCCCGGGCTGCTCTGAGCGCCTCGATGATGTCCGGGTTGTGGTCGCCGTATTCCTGCAGGCCCGTCGCCAGTTCGGTCTGCTCGGCCGCGATCAGCCGGCGCTGAAATCCCGCGCGCGCCGCCGCGTCGCGGCGGGCGTCCGCTGCGCGGATGGCCAGCGCGAGCCCCAGCAGATGCGTGGGCCGCTGCGCGAGAATCGTATCGGCCTGCGCGGCGGCCAGCTCCGGACGACCTGACACCAGCGCGATCAGGCCGATGTCGTACCGCTGATGCGCGTTGTGCGGCGCGAGCGCGTCGAACGCGCTGAGCGCCATGGGACTGAAGAACGCCGCGCTGTCCGCCTTCCCTTCGCTCGCGAGGCTCATGACGCGGTTGAACAGGCGGTCGGCGCGCTCCTGCGGAGACATGCTCGAGATGTCCGGCACGCCTGCGCCCATGGGGCCGCCGAGCGGGGCCGAGCCCATGTCGGGGGGCACAGGACGGAGATCGTTCCGCGCGAACACCAGCGCGATCAGCGCGACCAGCGCGAGGGCGAGCACACTCCACGGCAGCGCTCGCGAGAAGCCGGGCGCAGTCGCCGCGGGGACGCGCGGCCCGTCTACCGGGGCGCCGCAACGGTGGCAGAAGCGGGCGCCCGCCGCGAGTTCGGTGCCGCAGGCGGTGCAGTACCTCGGACTTGCCGCGGGTTCCTTTCGGTTCGTCATGATCTCTGCCGCTACTCCGGTTTTGGCTGGGACGCGCTCCACTTCCTGACCAACACGACTACGAAGGCCAGTCCTCCGAGCACGAGTATCACGGGAAAGACATACAGCAGGATGTTGAGCCCCGTCATCCTGGGCTCGAGCAGAATCCATTCGCCGTATCTCCCGACGAAGTACGCTTTCACTTCCTCGGGCGTCTTGCCGGCGCGGAGCTGCTCGCGCACGAGCGCGCGCATGTCCTGCGCGAGCTCCGACGGCGAGTCCTGAATGGATTCCCCCTGGCACACCGGGCAGCGGAGCGTGGAAGCGACCGCGGTCGTTCGCGCCTCCAGCTCGGCGTCGGCGGCCTCCTGCGCCGCTGCGCCCGGAGCTTCCTGGGACCGGCCTCCGGCGGCGAACCCGACCAGCGCCGCCACGGCGGCGGCGGTCATGAGCGACCGTCGCGTCACAGGCCGGATCCGGCCGGTACCGTATCGAGCGCCGGACTCGGCGCGAGAGAGTCTATCCAGAAGCGCAACACGCCCGCCGTGATGGGACCGATGTGCTTGTACGCGATGCGGCCGCCGGGATCGACGATGAACGTCTCGGGCACGCCGTACAGGCCGTAGTCGATCGCCGTGCGCGACCGGTCGTCGGTGACGGAAGGATAGCTCTGGCCGCCCATGCCTTCGATCCAGCGCAGTCCGTTGGCCGGACGATCGTGATACAGCACGCCGATGAACTGCGCCGGCTTGTCGGCGTACTCCCGGGCGGTCTCGCTGAGCGCGGCGTGCTCGTCGCGGCAGGCGAGGCACCACGACGCCCAGAAGTTGACGACGACGACCTTGCCGGCCAGATCGCCGAGCCGGATGGTGTCGCCGACGTCGCGAGCGAGCGGCGGCTCGCCGGTGGCGAATACCGGCAGCGCGAACGGCGGCGCGGGTCGTCCCGGAAGCGGCGAAGGGATCTCGCTCGGATTCCGTGTGAAGCCGAACGCGAACAGCGCGATCACCGGCGCGGCGGCGAGCGTGGCGATGGCGGCGCGCTTCCAGTTCACTCGCCGGCTCCGGTCAGGACCGGCTCCTCCGCCGCGGACTGCTCCGGCGGCGTTGGCGCGCTGGGGGTGCGCCGACGCCCGCCATGGAACATGCCGATGAGCGCGCCGAGCACGATCACCAGCCCGCCGAACCAGATCCACGGCACGAGCGGCTCGACGATCACCTTGACCGTCGCGTTGGCGCCGTTACTCTCGAACGCCATCAGGTTCACGTACAGATCGCCCTTGATGCTGCTGCGCACGTCGGGCGTCGGCACCGGCTCGTCGGATACGCGATAGAAGTTCATCCGCGGGTGGATCGTGCCGATGACCGCGCTGTCCCTGCCCAATACGTCCATCGTCGCGCCGATCACGGAGCGCTGCGGCTCCTCGCGCCCCCATACGTTCTTCAGCCGGACCGTCTGCCCCGCCACCGTGAGCGTCTGCCCCGGCACCAGCGTGGCTTCACGCTCCGAGCGGAAGGTGGACGACGCGGCCACGCCGAGCGCGACGAACAGGATCCCGATGTGCGCGACGTACCCGCCGTACCGCCGCCGGTTGCCGCCGATCAGCCGCACGAGTGCCGTGCCCCACCCTTCCCCGTGCGCGCGGCGCCGCGCCTTCATACCGACCCAGTACTCCCGGAGATTGCCAACTGCCGCGTAGCCGACGAACGCGAACGCGAGAATCGAGTACACTCCCCGCGCGCCGGCGAGCACCGCGATGACGCCCATCACGGCCGCCGCGATCAGCGGCGGCAGCAGCCGCCTGCGCGCTTCCGTCCACGTCGTGCTGCCCCACGGCAGCGCAGGTCCCACTCCCATGAGAAAGATCAGCGCCACCATCGCCGGGATCGTCATCCGGTTGAAGAACGGCTCGCCGACGCTGACCTTCACGCCGCGTATCGCCTCGGCGATGAGCGGGTACAGCGTTCCCACGAGCACCGTCAGCATCACCGCGGTGAGGAAGAGATTGTTCAGCAGGAACACCGTCTCGCGCGACGCCGCGCCGCCCAAATTCGCCCTGGTGCGGATGTGCTCCGAGTTGCCGGCCACGAGCACGAGCGTAGACACGAGCACGATCGCGATGAACGCGAGGAAGAAGTAGCCGATGTTGCCGGTCGTGAACGCGTGCACGGACGAGAGGATTCCCGAGCGGGTCAGGAACGTGCCGAAGATCGTCAGCACGAACGTCGCCACGCACAGGTTCAGCGTCCACAGCCGCAGCATGTTGCGCCGCTCCTGCACCATCACCGAGTGCAGATACGCCGTCGCGGTGAGCCAGGGCAAAAACGACGCGTTCTCGACCGGATCCCACGCCCAGTATCCGCCCCACCCGAGCACCTCGTACGACCACCACATCCCGGCGATGATCGCCGCGCCGAGGAACGCCCAAGCCGCCAGCATCCAGCGGCGGGAGAGAATGGCCCAGTCGTTCGAGTTCGCTTCCCGGGATACGATGGCCCCTACGGCGAACGCGAACGGCACCGTCATCCCGACGTAGCCGAGGTACAGCAACGGCGGATGCACCGCCATCAGCACGTGATTCTGCAGCAGCGTGTTCGGTCCGGGCCCGTCGGACGGCACGGGAAACACGGGCACGAACGGGTCGGCGGGGCCCACCAGCAGTATCCCGAAGAATGCCGCGACCGCCAGCATCGTCATCGCGGCGTACGGCACGAGATTGCCCGGGCGCCGGTGGTGCAGCCACACGACCGCCGCCGCGTACAGCGCCAGGACCCACGCCCAGAACAGAATCGATCCCTCGAGCGCGCCCCAGAGCGAGATGATCGTGAACAGCAGCGGGGTCGAGCGGCTGCCCACGGCCGCCACGTACGACACCGAGAAGTCGTGGATCACCAGCGCGACGACCATCGCCACGGTCGCGATGGTGACCAGCAGAAAGTTCGTGTAGACCGCGCCGTAAGTCAGCTGCAGCCATTCCCGCCGGCCCGTACGGATCGCGATCGGCGCGATGACAGCCCCGAACACAACCGTGGCCACCGACACCAGCAACGCGTTGTGCGCGAGGAGTCCGATCACGGCGTGGAAGACTGCTGGATGAGCGTCCTGTACTTCTCGTGCGCTTCCTCGCCGGGCTTCGGCGCGCGGTACTCGTTCGAGTGCTTCACCATCAGGTTCGAAGCTTCGAACACGCCGCCCGTGCCCACGCGCCCCTCGACGATCACGCCCATGCCGTCGCGGAACATCTGCGGCGGAGCGCCGGTCGAGCGTACGGGCATCTCACCGCCGCCGTCGGTCACCGTGAAGCGCAGGTCGAGCGCCTGCGCGTCCCACTTCACCGAGCCGGGCTTCACCTGCCCGCCGAGTCGGACGGGAACGCCGACGCCTTCCGTGCCTTTCGCGAGCAGCTCCTGGGGCGTCAGAAAGAAAACCATGTTCTTCTCGAGACCGCCAAACAGCAGCCAGGCGAATACGCCGATTATCACGGCCCCGCCGCCCAGCACCCATGCGCGCTTCATCGCAGATCCTCTCCCCGCCCGCTGACGCGGGCATAGTCGGCGCGAGCCCGTCCGTCCTTGCTGACGAGCCGCCACACGTAACCCAATAGAACCACCCACGTGAGCGCGTACGCCGCGATCACGAACGTCTCGTTGGACGCGATCATCTCACCTTCCTCCCATGGCGGCCGCCTGGGCCGTCTGCTCGGCCGCCAGCTCGAGGCGGGCTATCTCGTAGCGCTTGCGAATGAAGTAGATCATCACCAGCAGCAGCGCGATCGCATTCAGCCGCAGGCCCAGCGTGTAGGCCGGGTCGAGCGTGGACGGGCTCGACGGCTGCTGATGCAGCGTCCGCCACCACATGACCGACATGTACACTATCGGCACGTTGATGGCTCCGATGATCCCCACGGCGGCGCTCCAGCGGGCGCGCTGCCCGGCGTCGTCCACGAATCCGCGCAGCGCCAGGTAGCCGACGAAGATCAGGAACAGCACGAGCGTGGAAGTCAGCCGCGCGTCCCACGTCCACCACACCCCCCACGTCGGCCGCCCCCAGATCATTCCGAGCGCCAGGGTGAGGCCGTTGAATACCGCTCCGACCTCCGCGGCCGAGGCGGCGATCAGGTCGTCGGTCTCCCTGCGGCGCCACAGGTAGAGCACGCTGAACACGAGCACCACGAAGAACGCGAGGAAGGTCATCCACGCGGCGGGCACGTGCACGTACATGATCTTCTGCAGATGCCCCATGTCGCCTTCGGCGGGCGAATTGCGAATGGAATAGGCCTGAGCCGCGCCGAGCACGGCGAAGCTTGCGAACGCGAGCCAGATCCCGGTGCGGCGCGGTAAGCGTGTATCGAGTGATTGATCGTTGGTGGGCATCGATTGATGTTCAGGCCTCAATGACATGTTCGAAGGCGAGGAACGTGGCTATCAGGAAGATCACGTCGTACGCGGCTAGCAGCCGGATCCAGGCGTCCGCGTCGTGCATCAGATCGGCCCCGAGCAGCGCTTTCGACGCCGTGGTCGCCGCGACGAGCACGGGCACCAGCATCGGGAAGAGCAGCAGCGGGAGCAACACCTCCCGGGCGCGGCTGCGGCTCGCCATCGACGCGTAGAAGGTGCCCAGCACCACCAAACCTATAACTCCGAGCGCGAGCACGCCCAGCAACGTGGGCCACCTGGACGGTATCCGGACGCTAAACAGAACGACGCCGACGGCCACGACTATCGCGACCATGAGCGTCAGGAAGATCAGGTTGCCGAGGAGCTTGCCGGCGAAGATCGTCCAGCGCGGTCCGGGATACTGCAGCAGCGGCTCGAGCGCGCCGCTCTCCAGCTCGACCTGAAACGACCGGTTGAACGCGAGCACGCCGGAGAACAGCAGGGCGAGCCAGACAGCACCGACCGCCGCGTCCCGGAGCGCCTGCGCGTCGGGGCCGAGCGCGAGCCCGAGCAGGATCAGGATCGTCACACCGAGCGATGCGACGCTGTTGAACCCCGCCTTCGCGCGCAGCTCGGTAGTCACGTCCTTTCGCGCGATGGCGCGAACCCGCCGCCAGTCGTCGCGCCACGCCATCAGCGCACCACCGAGATCGGTCCCGTCCACTCGCCGGCAGCGAGCGCTTGACTCACGGGCTCGATCCGCCCATCGACGAGGCTCACGGTGCGCGCGAGAATTCCGCGCGCGGGAGCCAGCTCGTGGAGCGCGACGAGCGCGGCCCCGCCCGAGCGCACGACTTCGCCGAGAATGGAGTTCATCAAGTCGATGCCTTCCGCGTCGAGATTGCTGTACGGCTCGTCCAGCAGCAGGATGCGCGGAGCGCGCAGGATCAGGCGGGCGATCCCGAGCCGCCGCTGCATTCCCGCGGAGAATCCACGCACCCTGTCGCCCGCGACATTGGTCAGGCCGACGCGTTCGAGACTCTCCTCGACGGCGGCGTAACCCAGCCCCAGCATGTCCGCCGCGAAGCGAAGGTTCTCGCGCGCGGTGAGATCGTCGTACAGCCCCATGGTGTGCGCGAGGTACCCGACGCGGCCACGCACCGCGCTCGCGTCGCGGACGATGTCGAGCCCGTCGACGGTCGCGCTGCCGACGGTCGGATTCAGCAGCGTCCCGAGGATTCGCAGGATCGTGCTCTTGCCGCTGCCGTTGGCGCCCAGCAGGCCCACGGCCTCGCCGCGCGCTACCTCGAGCGTCACGCCGCGCAGCACCCAGCGCGCGCCGAAGCGTTTGCCCAGGCCGCTCAGGTGCATCGCGCGCTCGGGATGGCCGGTATGCATCGAACGAAGATAGCGCCCGGAAGACGCACCGTAATTCCGGTAAAGCCCCACGGTGTGTCGCAAAAACCCTGACCTTGGCGCTTCGCCACGGCGGTCGCCCCGCTATAATGCCTCCGATGCACAGATCTCGCGCCGCAGCCGCGCTGGCATGCATCGCCGCCGGCTGCGTTCAACCATCGATTCCCGAAGCAGCCGGACCGGCGGGCGAAGCCGGCGTCGTCCTCGCGAGCTACACCGTCGCGCCCTCGCAGGGAGAGAGCCGCTTCGCGGCGATTCGCCAGCTCACGGCGGGCGGCCAGAACGCGGAAGCCTACTTCAGCCGCGACGGGCAGTGGATCACTTTCCAGAGCGCGCAGCTCGAGTACCCGTGCGACCAGCAGTACGTGATGCGCGTGGACGGCAGCGGGCTGCGCCGCGTCTCCGACGGGCGCGGCAAGACCACTTGCGGCTGGTTCTTCCCCGACGCCAGACGATTGTTCTTCGCCTCCACCACCGCGCACCAGGACAGGTGCCCGCCGAAGCCGGATCCGTCCGCGGGCTACGTCTGGCCGCTCGACCCGTACGACATCTACGCGGTGGATCGCGACGGGACCAACACGACGCGGCTCACGCATTACGACGTGTACACGGCCGAAGGCGTCCTCTCGCCCGACGGCAAGCGCATCGTGTTCACGTCGCTCGAGTCGGGCGACCTCGAGATCTACACGATGAACGTGGACGGCACCGACGTGCGGCGGCTCACGCACACGCCCGGCTACGACGGCGGCCCGTGGTGGTCGCCGGACGGGAAGAAGATCGTGTATCGCGCCAATCACCCGGCTGATCCCGCCGAGCTGGCGCGGTACCGCTCGCTGCTCGCCCAGAACCTCGTGCGGCCGAGCCGCGTCGAGCTGTTCATCATGAACGCGGACGGCTCGGACCAGCGGCAGATCACCCGCCTCGGCGGCGCGAACTTCGGCCCGTCGTGGACGCCCGACGGGAGCCGCATCATCTTCTCCTCCAATTACCGGGATCCGCGCAGCGGCAACTTCGATCTCTACATGATCGACGAGACCGGCGCCGGCCTCGAGCAGATCACGACGGATCCCGGCTTCGACGGCTTTCCGATGTTCAGCCCCGACGGGCGCAAGCTGATCTGGGCGTCGAGCCGGGGCGCGACGCGCAGCGGGGAGAGCAACGTCTTCATCGCGGACTGGAGGTAACGGATGGGCGCGAAGCTCAAGCACCTGCTCGCGGAGTACGGACTCGTCGCCTTCACGATTTACATGACGCTGTTCTTCGGCGTGCTCGTCGGCATCTACCTGGCGATCAACGCGGGTTGGGCGCCCGACGGCGTGGCCGCCAACGCCGGCGCGTGGACCGCGGCGTACCTCGCCACCAAGCTGACGCAGCCGCTGCGCATCGCCGCGACCCTCGTGCTCACTCCGGTCGTCGGGCGCCTCCGGCACCGCGGCGGCCCGAAGCGCGCGCCCGCTAGTCCCGGCGCGTAAAGATCAGAAAGTCGGCGCGGCCCGCGTTCGGCGCGACCGGCGCCAGGGCCGGATCTCTCGCGGGGACCGCCGTGACGACCGCCAGCTTCCAGCGCGGCTCGCGCCGCGCGACCCGCTCCGCAACTCCGTGTCCGTAGTCGCTGTGAAAGGAGCCGTTGTAGTGCACGGCAATCGCGTTGCGCGGAGCGCGCCGCAGCGCGGCCACGATCGACTCCGCCATCGTCTCATCCTTGACGCACTGCGCGAGGTAAAATCGCTCGGCGACCGCAGTCGGCAGCGTGTCGCCCGGCTGCGGCGCCGGTCCGGATCCGGCGCTGTGCGACCGGGTCTCCGCCAGAAAGCGCGCGCGGTAATCGTCGTTCGGGCACGACAGCTCGCGCGCCGCGTGGGACCGGCCCGGGACCGACAGGGTGTCCAGCACGCTCAGCCCCGCCCTGCCCACCGCCGACGCCATGGGCCGCGGCACGTTGGCCGCGAGCACCCGCCAGCCGCGCGCCTTGGCCAGCTCGACGAGACCGCGGTAGTCCGTGGCGTAGCGCGGCCACGGCCGCGAGCGGGCGAGAAAATCCGCCTCGGTGATCCGCCCCGCCAGATAATCGTCGAGCGCGCCCTGGACGTCCCGCTCGAACATCTCCAGCGAGACGATCACCGGCCGCCCGGACCGCGCGAGCGCGTGCAGCAGCTCGACTTCGGCCGCGTGCGTCCGCGGATCGTCGTGCTGCTCGCCGAAGAAGACCACCTTGGCGCCGCTCAGACGCACGGCCATCCGCTCGAACGTCGTTTCCCGCCGCGCGTCGGTAGCCACGACGCGATAGCGCGCGGCGGGCCTGGGCGCGGTCGCGATCGGCGCCACGGCAGGAATGCACCCGGCCGACCCCACCAGCAGAGCTACAAGGACGGGTCGGGCGAATGAGAGCATGATCGCGTATCTTCGCGGGCGGCACGTCGACACGCAACCTCGAACGGGGATCGTCATGAAGAGACTGCTGCTGTGGTGCGCCGCGCTCGGCGCGCTGGGCTGTGCCGCCGCGGGCACCGGCGCGCGATCGACAGGCACGACCGCCGTTTCGGCCGCCGACAGAGACGCCGTCGTCGCCGCGGTCCAGTCGCTATTCGACGCGATGCGCGCGCGCGACACCGCGGCAATCAAAACCGCGTTCGCGCCGAACGCGCAGCTCGTCTCCATCCGGAGCACACCGGGGGCGCCGCCGCGGGTGAACGTGCTCTCCGTGCCCGCGTTCGCGGCATCAATCGGCCGCGCGACGGACGCGCTCGTGGAGCGGATGTGGGATCCGCGCGTCGAGGTCGCGGGAGACATCGCTTCGCTGTGGGCCCCGTATGACTTCCGCAGAGGAAGCACCTTCAGCCACTGCGGCCACGACGCCGCGCATCTTGTCCGTACGGCCGAGGGCTGGAAGATCGCCGCGATCACATACACAGTCACGACCGCGGGGTGCATTACGCCCTGAGCGCCCCTTGCCACTATAGTGGGTCGCTCGTAGCCTTCGAAGGTGCACTTCATCGCCGACTCCGGCGCCACGTTCCAGTTACGCCACAGCCTAATCTCCTTGCCATGCTCTCCCGGATCCCGCCACACCGCGCTGCCGCGCTCGTCGCGCTCGGCATCGCTCTCGCCTGCGCGCCTGTCGTGACGACGACCACGCAAGCTACTCCTCCGCCGGATGCAGGCGCGCCGGCGCCGGCAAGCCCGCTCCTCCAGGAGTGGACCGGACCGTACGGCGGAATTCCGCCGTTCGACCGGATCACCGTCGCCGACTTCAAGCCGGCTCTCGAGACCGCGATGGCCGAGGAGCTGGCCGAGGTCGAGCGCATAGCGACCGATCCCGCGCCGCCGACGTTCGAGAACACGCTCGCGGCGCTGGAGCGGACCGGCCGCAAGCTCGACCGGGTGACGACCTCCTACGGCATCTGGAGCTCGACGATGAACACCGACGAGTTCCGGCCGATCGAGCGGGAGATGGCGCCCAAGCTGGCAGCGCACTCGGACCGCATCACGCAGAACGCGGCGCTATTCCGCCGCATCGACGCGGTGTACATCTCGCCGGAGAAGGCGTCGCTCACGCCGGAGCAGCAGCGGCTGGCGTGGCTGTACCACACCAGCTTCGTGCGCGCCGGCGCGCGGCTCGACGACGCGGCGAAAAGCCGGCTGTCGGTGATCAACCAGCGGCTAGCGGCGCTGTACACGTCGTTCAGTCAGAACGTGCTGGCGGACGAGGGCCAGACGCTGCTGCTGACGAGCGAATCGGAGCTGGTGGGGCTGCCGCGGTCGCTGCGGGACGCCGCCGCGGCGGCGGCCACGGCAAAGGGTCAGACGGGCTGGCTGATCAGCAACACCCGCTCTTCGGTGGATCCATTCCTGACGTACGCCGACAACCGAGAGCTGCGCGAGCGGGTATGGCGGATGTTCGTCGATCGCGGCGACAACCCGGGCGCGCACAACAACAACGCCATCATCTCGGAGATACTCGCGCTGCGGGCCGAGCGGGCGAAGCTGCTGGGGTACGCGACGCACGCGCACTGGCGCCTCGAGAACACCATGGCGAAGACGCCCGAGCGGGCGGTCGAGCTGCTCGAGGCCGTCTGGCGTCCCGCGGTCGCGCGCGTCGCCGAGGAAGTGCGCGACATGCAGGCGCTCGCGCGCGCCGAAGGACAGAACATCACCATCGAGCCGTGGGACTACCGGTATTACGCGGAGAGGGTCCGGAAGCAGCGCTACGATCTGGATCAGAACGAGGTCAAGCCGTACCTCCAGCTCGAGCGCCTGCGCGAAGGAATGTTCTGGGTGGCCGGCGAGCTGTTCGGGTTCGACTTCACGCCCGTGACGGTGCCCGTGTACCACCCCGACGTGCGAGTGTGGGAGGTCAAGGACCGGGCCACCGGGCGGCACGTGGGGCTCTGGTACTTCGACCCCTACGCGCGCGACGGCAAGCGCTCGGGCGCGTGGATGAACTCGTACCGGAGGCAGGAGCGGTTCGACGCCGACGTCACGACGATCGTGTCGAACAACTCGAACTTCGTGGAGGGGGCGCCCGGCGAGGCCGTGCTGATCTCGTGGGACGACGCGACCACCCTGTTTCACGAGTTCGGGCACGCGCTGCACGGGCTGTCGTCGAGCGTGAACTACCCGTCGCTGTCCGGCACGGCGGTGCCGCGCGATTACGTGGAGTTCCCCTCGCAGCTGTTGGAGCACTGGCTGTCCACGCCGGAAGTGCTGCAGCGGTTCGCGCTGCACTACCGGACGGGCGAGCCGATCCCGCAAACGCTCGTGGACCGGATCGAGCGGGCGTCGAAGTTCAACCAGGGCTTCGCCACGACGGAATACCTCGGCAGCGCGATCGTGGACATGCGCATGCATCTGGCCGGTGACCGGCCGATAGACGCCGACGCGTTCGAGCGCGAGACGCTCGCCGAGCTGGGGATGCCGCGGGAGATCGTCATGCGGCACCGGACGCCGCACTTCCTGCACGTCTTCGCCGGTGACGGCTACTCCGCGGGTTACTACAGCTATCTGTGGTCCGACGTGCTGACGGCGGACGCGTACCAGGCCTTCGTCGAGGCGGGCGGCCTGTACGATCCCGCGGTCGCCGCGCGGCTGCGGCAGCACATCTTCTCGATCGGCAACACGATGGATCCCGCCGACGCGTACCGTGCCTTTCGGGGACGGGATCCGCGGATCGAGGCGCTGATGGCGAAGCGCGGGTTCAGCACGATTACGCCTTAATGGCGGGGCAAGTCCAGGAATATTCCAGGCGGAATCCTGGCCGTGAGTTTTGAGCTGTTGGCTGTCAGCCATCAGGCAACTGACATTTGGACGTTCCGTTGCGTTCGCCGGCGAAATTCGTTGCCTGTTTGGCCGTTCGTAACGACGCAGCAGGACAACTGAAGGACTGTAAACAGACACCGCGCCAGCCGCGAAATCCGCGGCGCTTGCCCGCGTTACGGCGGGATCTTTGCAGACGTAGGGAACCCTCGTGAGACTATCCCTCCGGTTCGTAATACCGCTCCTGCTCACGGTGGCGGCGCTCGCCTATCTCGTCATGCCGCTCGCGGACCGCCTGACGCTCCGCTGGTTCATGAACGATATGGACATCCGCGCGACCCTGATCGCGAACACGATCGACGAGCCGGTCGCCACCCTGGTCGCCCTGGAAGACTCGGTGAGAATCCGCCAGTTCTTCACGCGGATCACGCAGGACGAGCGGCTGTACGCCATGGCTCTCTGCGCGGCGCCGAGCTCCGCGCCAGTGACCACCGGGCCGCTTCCGAGCGAGATCAACTGCGCGAACCTGGAAGGACTGGCGACTCCCGCGCGACGCATCGTCCAGGCTGAGCAGGGGCCGCTCCTGGTCTCGGTTCGACCGCTCACGGCCGACGGATCCGCCGTGGCCGCCCGCGTCGTGATCGTGCAGGACATGGCCTACATCACGCGGCGGAGCGAGGAGACCAAGCGCTACCTGTTCTACTTCTTCGTCGGCCTGGGCGTGCTCGTCTCCATCGTGACCGTCGTGATCGCGCAGCTGAGCTGGCGCGGCTGGATCCAGGGCCTGCGGGCGCTGATGCGCGGTGAGGGGCTGCTGCGTCCGGCCACGGACAACGAGAGCGCGGAGCTCCGGCCCATCGCGGACGATCTTCGCGCGCTGATCCGCGACCTGGAGGCCGAGCATCAGCTGCGGGACGCCGAGCAGCTGGCATGGACGCCGGAGACCCTGCGCGGAATTCTCGATCGGGAGCTGCATGGCCAGGACATCATCGTGGTGTCGAACCGCGAGCCGTACATCCACGTACGGAAAGGAGATTCGATCGTGGTGCAGCGTCCCGCGAGCGGCGTGGTCACCGCGATCGAGCCGATAATGCGCGCGTGCTCGGGAACCTGGATCGCGCACGGCAGCGGCACCGCCGACCATGAAGTCGTGGACAGCCGCGACCGCATCGGCGTGCCGCTGGATCGTCCCGAGTACCAGCTGCGCCGCGTGTGGCTGTCGAAGAAAGAGGAGGATGGCTACTACTACGGCTTCGCGAACGAGGGATTATGGCCGCTGTGCCACATCTCGCACGTGCGCCCCACGTTCCGCGCGGACGATTGGCGGCAGTATCAGATCGTGAACGAGAGGTTCGCCGACGCCGTCGCCGACGAAGCGAAGTCGCCCGATCCGATCGTGCTGATCCAGGACTATCACTTCGCTCTGCTGCCGCGAATGATCCGGCGGAGACTGCCGGCGGCTACCATCATCACGTTCTGGCACATCCCCTGGCCGAATCCGGAAGCCTTCGCGATCTGCCCCTGGCGCATGGAGCTGCTGGACGGCCTGCTCGGCAGCAGCATCCTCGGCTTCCACACGCAGTTCCATTGTAACAACTTCGTCGACACGGTCGACCGGGTGCTCGAGGCGCGCGCTGACCGCGAGACGTTCAGCGTCTCCTACAAGGGAAAGACGACGGCCGTCAGGCGGTATCCGATCTCCGTGGCGTGGCCGCCGCCCGCGGGGCTGCTCGGCAAGCCGGTGCCGGAGTGCCGCACGGCGGTGCGCGCGCGCCACGGACTGCCGGAGAACCAGCTGCTCGGGATCGGAATCGACCGGCTCGATTACACGAAGGGCATCGAGGAGCGGTTCCGCGCGGTCGAGCGGCTGTTCGAGCTGCACCCTCACTGGGTGGGCAAGTTCACGTTTCTGCAGATCGCGGCGCCGACCCGCGCGAAGATCGGGCACTACCGGGAGTACGACGCGCGCGTCCGCGAGATGGCCGCCTCGATCAACATCAAGTTCGGGGGCGGGGCTCCCGCGATCGTGCTCGCGGTGGAGCATCACGAGCCGGACAGCGTCTTCGAGCATTACCGCGCGGCCGACGTTTGCTTCGTGAGCAGTCTGCACGACGGAATGAACCTGGTGGCGAAGGAGTTCGTGGCCTCCCGCGACGACCTCGGGGGAGTGCTCGTGCTCAGCCAGTTCACCGGCGCGTCGCGGGAGCTGCCCGAGGCGCTGATAGTGAATCCGTACGACGCGGACCAGTGCGCGGCGGCGCTCCACGCGGCGCTGACGATGACGCCCAGCATGCAGCGGGCGCGCATGCAGCTCATGCGCGGACTCGTGCAGGAGTTCAACGTGTTCCGCTGGGCCGGGAGGATGCTCATGGACGCCGCGACGATACGGCGCCGCGTGCGGCTGTTGGACACGCAGAAGGCGGATCGCATCGAGCGCCGGGACCACAGCCGCTCGATCCCGGCGATGAACGCTGATGAAGGCTGACGACACGGCGCCCGCGCCGCGCGCCGACTGGGCCTATTTCGTCGACCTCGACGGCACGCTCCTGGACATCGCCCCGTCCCCCGCGGACGTGCGTCTCGACGAGGAGGTGCAGACGCTGCTCACGGAGCTGAGCGAGTTCGCCGGCGGAGCCGTCGCGCTCATCAGCGGACGATCGATCAGCGACATCGGCAGTCTCATCAGCGAGCCCTGCCTGCCCATGGCGGGCCAGCACGGGCTGGAAAGGCGGGACGCGACGGGCCGCGTCACTGCCCACGAAGAGCAGTCGAACGGGCTGGAGCGCGCGGCCGGCAGGCTCGAGCGGGAGGTGAGGAAATACTCCGGCCTCCTGCTCGAGCAGAAGGGCCTCTCGCTGGCGCTGCACTACCGCGCCGTTCCCGAGCTCGCGGGCCACGTCCACACGTTGATGCGCAGGCTGTGCGCGGAGCTGGGGCCCGAGTACGTGCTGCAGGAAGGCAAGCGCGTCGTGGAGCTCAAGCCCGCCGGCAAGGACAAGGGCGTCGCGGTGCAGGAGTTCATGCGCGAGCCGCCGTTTCGCGGGCGGACGCCGGTGTTCCTCGGCGACGACGCGACCGACGAGTACGCGTTCGCCGTCGTCAACGAGGCGAACGGAATCTCCATCAAGGTCGGCCCCGGAAAGACCGGCGCCCGCTTCAGGCTGAAGGACGTCCGGGCCGTCCGCCGGTGGCTGGACACCAGATGAGCACGCTCGACCTGGCGCTCATAGGCAACGGCACGATCGGCGCGCTCGTCGACCCGGCTGGGACCATCTGCTGGTGCTGTTTTCCCCGGTTCGACGGGGACCCGGCGTTCTGCTCCCTGTTGCGCGGAGCGGAAGAGGACCCGCAGGGGATATTCGCCATCGAGCTCGCGGACCAGACGCGCGCCGAGCAGGAGTATCTCGCCAACTCCGCCATACTGGTGACCCGCCTGTTCGACGCGAGCGACGGCTGCATCGAGGTTACCGACTTCGCGCCGCGCTTCGATCAGTACGAGCGGATGTTCTGCCCGATGATGCTGGTGCGACAGATCAAGCGCGTGAGCGGATCGCCCCGGGCGAGAGTGCGGCTGAGGCCGATGAAGAACTACGGCGGAGAGCGGTTGGCTACCACAGTCGGCAGCCACCACGTCCGGTACTACGGCGGCGAGGCGGTGCTGCGGCTCACGACGACGCTCCCGATCTCCGCGGTCATCGAGGAGAACACGTTCTTCGTCGAGGACACCCACACGCTCGTCCTCGGACCCGACGAGACGATCATGGGCTCCGTCGCGTCGCTCGGCCGGCACATGTTCGAGGAGACGCTGTCGCACTGGAGAAAGTGGGTTCGCTCCCTGGCCATCCCGTTCGAGTGGCAGGAGGAGGTTATTCGCGCCGCGATCAGCCTCAAGCTGAACGTGGTCGAGGACACCGGCGCGATCATCGCGGCCGTGACGACTTCGATCCCGGAAGCGCCGGGCACCACCCGCAACTGGGACTACAGGTACTGCTGGATTCGCGACGCGTACTTCGTGGTCAACGCGCTCAACCGCCTGGGCGCTACGCGCACGATGGAGCGATACCTTGGCTATATCCTGAACATCGTGGCGGACGTCGGTGACGAGCCCCTCAAGCCCATGTACGGGATCACCGGCCGCCCGGTCCCCGGCGAGCACGTCGCGCAAGCGCTCCCCGGGTACCGCGGAATCGGCCCCGTGCGAATCGGCAACGACGCGCACAGGCAGGTGCAGCACGACGTGTACGGCTCGGCCATACTGGCCGCGCCGCACGTGTTCTTCGATCACCGCCTCGTGCGGCGGGAAGACGATTCCCTGTTCCCCCGTCTCGAGTACCTGGGCGAGCAGGCGGCGAAGCTGTTCGATCAGCCGGATGCGGGCATATGGGAGCTGCGCGGGTCGAATCACGTGCACACTTTCTCCAGCGTCATGTGCTGGGCCGGCTGCGACCGGCTCGCTCGAATCGCCGCGCATCTGGAGCTGCCGGAAAAGGCCGCGTACTGGCGCGCCCACGCCGACCGGATTCACGCCGTGATATCCCGCCGCTCGTGGAACGCGGAGCTCAACAGTTTCGTCGCGACGATGGACGGCTCCACGCTCGACGCCAGCCTGCTGCGGCTGCACGAGGTCGGCTTCGTGAGCCCCGACGATCCGCGGTTCGTGGGGACCGTGCGCGCAATCGAGCGCGAGCTGCGCCGCGGACAGATGATCTTCCGCTACACCGAGCCGGACGACTTCGGCACGCCCACGAACGCGTTTGTCGTGTGCACCTTCTGGTACATCAACGCGCTGGCGGCCATCGGCGAGCGGGAGGAGGCGCGGGTTCTGTTCGAGCACCTGCTCACCTGCCGAAACCGGCACGGCCTCCTGGCGGAGGACATAGACCCCGGGACGTGCGAGCAGTGGGGGAACTTCGTGCAGACCTACAGCATGGTGGGGATCATCGATTCGGCCAGCAGGTTGTCGGCCAACTGGGACCAGGCCTACTGACCGACGGGAATGGCTCCAGGGATATTCCAGACGGAATATTCCTGGAGCCTACCTTCCGCGACGATGCCCGACTCCTCCGGCATAACTGTTCTTCTCCTGCTTGACATCCTCCCCCGCCCGCCTCACCTTGCAATCATGAAGCTCGCGCTGAATTACCTGCCGTCGAATTGCCACAATTTCCTCTCCGGGAGGTCTGGCTAGCTCGCGCGCGTGTGTTCCAACTGCGTTGCTGCGCCCGCCAGACTCGATCCGGCGGGCTTTTTTCTTTTTCACCAGTCACTAGTCACTAGCCACTAGTCACCGTTTTTGATGGGGTGTAGGTCAACTGGCAGACCGCCTGACTGTTAATCAGGAAGTTGCAGGTTCGAATCCTGCCGCCCCAGTTTTTTTCTCAGCCACGTTCGCCGATGAAACAGCGAGCGCTGTGCGTTTCCCGTCGTTCCGTCGTCCCGTTAGGCCGTAGTAACGGTCAAACGGACTACGCAAAAACAGGAAACGCACAACGCCTGCGCTCCCTTACTGATAACTGCTCTATAGTTATTTCTTCGGATCGAGTATCGCTCCTATTCTGTACAGCGCTCCCTGCAGGTGCAGCTGTGTCGACCTGTCACCAGCCCTCGGGATCGCGCGCTGCACCTCGCCCCGCAGCGTCACCAGCTCGCCGCGCAGCTGGGACCTGGCGTCATCGGACAGCGGCGCCGACGGAGTGAAGCCCGGCGGTGGCGTGACAACTCTCGTGGTCGCGGGAACATTGATCTTCTCGTCTATCTCGTTGAGATAATCCATCTGTAATTCCCGGCGGTACGCGTCGATCACGGGCCGCGCGGTGAACAGCTCGGACCACAGTCCGCGCCGCAGATCGTCCAGCATGCGCGACAGCAGATACGTCTCCGACGGGCTGTCGGCCAGCGCCTCCTGCTCGAGCAGCCGGTTGAGCCTGCCGTCGTCGAGCAGGTTCCTCAGCACGCGCGCCTGCGCGTTGTTGATCCGTCGGATCATCCCGTACGCCTCGATGCGGGCCGCGATCTCCGGGCGGATCAGATACGTGGGCGTGCGGAAGACGTTCTGATTGATGAAGCGGACGGCTTCGACCTGCCGCGCGCGACTCACCGGCGTGTACACCGGACCCGGCTGGCTGCCGGACTTGTGCTGCACCGTCCCGCCGCCGACGAGCGTCGCGACGTGGTTGGCTTCGTTGGCCCACTGCCCCACCGTCCTGTCGTACAGCTCGCGCAGGTCGCTGTTGTCCTCGCCTGGACGTATCGCCGCCGCCGCGATGTAGCCGACCACGCGCTCGATGTTACGGAAGCCGAGCGCCGTGGACTTCACCGGATCCGCGTCACCCACCGCCTCGCTCTGGGTCCCCGTCGAGCCGAACGCGTTCGAAGCCGCGAACCGGTACCACGGAATCGTGTCCTGCATCCGGGCCCACTGGTCCAGCACCGGCAGCTCCTGGTCCGGAGTCCTGACGCCCGGGATCGGCTTGTAGCCCCACATGATCGCGTACTCGTCGTACGGCCCCACGCGCGGAATCAGATCCTTGAGCGCGATGCTGTCCTCCGGCTGCGCCACGTAGTTGAACCGCGAGTAATCCATGATGCTCGGGCTGTGTCCCATGCGCGCGGTCCACGTGCGGCTGCGAACGCTGTCGGCCGGATACGTCGAGCTGCCGATCTGGTCGTGCTGCAGTCCGATCGTATGACCGATCTCGTGCGCGACCACGAACTGCAGCAGCCGGCCCATCAGCGAGTCCGGAAACGGCAGCCGGCGTGCGCGAGGGTCGAGCGGCGACGCCTGCGTGAAGTACCAGGCGCGCTGCAGGTTGAGAATGTTGTGGAACATCCGCACCGAGCCGTTCAGGATCTCCCCTGTGCGCGGATCGTGCACGTGCGGTCCGACGGCGTTCTCGACCGTGGACGGCAGCCAGCGGATCATGGTGTGACGGACATCCTCGGGCGACCAATCCGGGTCGTTGGCCGGCACTTCCCCGGCGACGATTCCATCCTTGAAGCCGGCCGCCTCGTACGCCGACTGCCACTCGACTATGCCGGCGCGAACGAACGGCTTCCACACCTCGGGTGTCGCCGGATCCACGTAATACGTGATCGGCTTCTTCGGGTAGCAGAGATCTCCTTCCCTGCGCTCCGAGCATTCCAGCCGGTAGCGCGTGATGTAACGGCGCACGGCCGAGCGATGCTCGGGCGTGCCGAAGTCGACCTGTCGGATGGAGAAGAACCCGACCCGCTCGTCGAAGCGCCGCGGCATCATCGGCTGCTCGGGAAGCCGTACCAGGCTCCAGTGGGCGAGCACGCTCTGCGCCTCGCGCGGCGCGCTGGACCCGCCACCACCAGGGGCGGCAATGCCGGACGGGGGCGTCGGAGTTCCCGTCTGGGTAGCCTCGATCTCCACATTGTCCGGGAACGCGATCGCGCGCTCAACGAACGAGCGCTGCGCGTCGATGCTGCCGCGGATCGCCGCGACCTCAGGAATGGCCGTGGTGAAAAGCCGGGTGACGTCGATCACGGCGGCGCTGTCCGGGCCCCACGACTCCACGTTGAACACCGCGATGATCGGCGGATAGTTGGATGCTTCGACCGCGCGGTACACGGAGAGGCCGGTGTCCGCCGTGATCGTGAACGACGGCGACCGCAGGATGATCCTGTTCCCGCTCCGGTCCCAGCGCAGCGTACGCTCCCCGAACTGGTCCCCGACGTAAGAGCCGAAGCCGCCGCCCGGGGTCAGGGGATCCCTCGCCGCGGCGCGGGCGTACCGGCCCACGATGAGCATGTCCTTGTACAGCTCCTTCCGCGGGATTTCGAAAAAGAGCTTGTCGCCTACCCTATGTACGGCGAACATGCCGCGCCGGGTGATAGCTTCCGGGGTAATAACCCTGTTGTAGGGACGCGGGCTCGGCGTGCTCGCCGCGGCGCGTCCGCCCGTGGCGGAGTCGCCGGGAGTAGCGGCGGCGCGTGGTCCGGCGCCGGCTGGTGAGGGTGCCGCGGGAGGCGTCGTCGACCGGGCACAGGCGGCGAGCAGAAGTGCTGGTGCCAAGGACAGGATCTTGTATCGCATGAGTGTGAGGTGTGGGTTCACGTGAAACGGTGGAATGAGATCATGAATTTTACGCTCCGAGACGGCAGGGCGTTGGCGGGAGCTGCATTTCTCCTGGCGGGAGTGGGCGCGGTCGGCTGCTCCGGCCCTCCGGCCATGCACGCGGAAGAGCCCCCAGCAGCTCCTGTCCAGGGGCCGCCGGTGCCGGCCCCCTCGGAGGTCGCGCTGCTCCCGGCTCCCGCCGCGGGCGGCTTGGCGGGTGAGCGGCCATTCGTCATATCGGGCTCGACGCGCATTCACGTCGGCCCGGCGGACGCGGAAGCCCTCCGACTGGCCAATGACCTGGCCCGCCTCATCCCGGTCGGGCCGGGACAATCCCGCCCGGTCTCGCCTCTGCAATCAGGACCGGCCGCCCCAGGCATCAATCTCCTCATCGATGCGTCGCTCGACTCCCTCGGCGCGGAAGGCTACCGTCTCACCATCGCCCCCGACCGTATCACGGCAGCGGCAGCGCGACCAGCCGGACTGTTCTACGCAATTCAGACGCTGCGGCAGCTCCTGCCGGTCGAAGTCGAGCGCGGGCAGGCCCCGCAACGGTTCGCCGTCGCTGCCGGTGACATAATCGACCGGCCGCGCTTCGAGTGGCGCGGCGCCATGCTGGACGTGTCGCGCCATTTCCTGAAGCCCGCGGATGTGAAGCGCTTCATCGACGTGATGGCGCTGTACAAGCTCAACCGCCTCCACCTGCACCTGGCCGACGATCAGGGCTGGCGGATCGAGATCAAGTCGTGGCCGAATCTCGCGCTGCACGGCGGGAGCACGGCCGTCGGCGGGGGCGCGGGCGGCTTCTACACGCAGGCCGAGTACTCGGATCTCGTGGAATACGCGCGCCGGCGATTCATCACGATCGTGCCCGAGATCGACATGCCCGGGCACATCAACGCCGCCCTCGCGTCGTACGCGGAGCTCAACTGCGACGGCCGCGCGCGGGAGCTGTACACCGGTACGCGCGTGGGATTCAGCTCGCTGTGCGTGACGAAGGACATCACCTACAAGTTCGTCGACGACGTGATCCGCGAGATCAGCGCGCTCACACCCGGCCGCTGGTTCCACATCGGCGGCGACGAGGTCAAGACACTGACCGCGCAGGAGTACGGGGGCTTCATCGACCGCGTGCAGTCCATCGTGCAGTCGCACGGCAAGGTGATGATCGGCTGGGACGAGATCGGAGAGGCGAAGCTCGCTCCCACGACGGTCGTGCAATACTGGCGGCCCAATGCGCCCGCGCGCGAGGCGATCGCCCAGGGCGCGCGCTTCATTTTCTCCCCGGCCCAGAAGGTTTATCTGGACATGAAGTACGACTCGTCCACTGCTCTCGGCTTGAAGTGGGCCGGGTATGTGGATGTGCGCACTTCCTACGACTGGGATCCCGCGCGGCTCGTCGCCGGAATCCCTGAGAGCGCGATCGTAGGCATCGAAGCGCCGCTGTGGGCCGAGACCGTCGTGACCCTCGCCGACTACCAGTACATGGCTTTCCCCCGCCTCGTCGCCGTGGCCGAGCTCGGCTGGTCGCCGCAGCAGCGACGCACCTGGGAGGATTTTCGCGCGCGCCTCGCGGCGCACGGGCCGCGATTGTCGGCGCTCGGAGTCAACTTCTACAGGTCGCCGCAGATTCCCTGGCGTTGAGCATGCACGGGCGGGCCGTGCAAGCGGCCCGGACGGCTTGCGCCATTTCGCGCCCGCATCGCAATATGACCGGATCGTTTCGCAGCTTACGCCACCATAACTCAGGGATCATCAATGGGACAACGCGCCGACGCGCTAGCCGATCGTATCGAGCAGGGTGCCGCGGCACTCGCCGCCTTCGCTGAAGGATTGTCCGACGACCAATGGCGGAGAACGATTCCGCCTGACGGCAGAACCGCGGGCGTGATCATCAATCACGTCGCCAGCATCTACCCACTCGAGATCGACCTGGCGCGGACGCTCGCCTCCGGCAAGCCGATCGTCGGCGTGACGTGGGCCGCGGTGGCGGACGTGAACGCCAAGCACGCGGGCGAGAACGCCAACGCCGGCAAGCGCGATACCGTGGAGCTGCTTCGCAAAAACAGCAAGGCGGCCGCCGACGCGGTACGCGCGCTGAGCGACGCCCAGCTGGACAAAGCGGCGCCGGTGTCGCTGAACCACGACGCTCCGCTGACGACGCAGTTCTTCATCGAGGACCACGCGCTGCGCCACAGCTTCCACCACCTGGCCAAGCTGCGCGCCACGCTCGCATAGCGCCGACAGATCGATGATCGGGCGGTTCGGCCGGATCCACCATTCACCCGGACACGCATGGAATACATGCCTCGTCAGGCACGCTGGTCTTCGCGGTTCCTGTTTCTCATCGCCGCCGCCTGTGCCCCGCTAACGCTCGCCGCGCAGGAGAGAGTCAACACCGGTGCGCTCATCGGTGTAGTAGTCTCTGAAGAGGGCGCGCCGCTGGGCGAGTCCACCGTTCGACTGACACAGACCGACGGCACCGCGACGTACGCCGTCACCAGCGACTCCGAGGGAAGATTCCGCGTCGGCACGATCGAGCCCGGGCTGTATCGCGTCAGCGCGCGCCGAATCGGATTCCGCGAGGCCGAGCTGCCGCTGCTGCGCGTCGTCGCCGGACAGACGGCGCAAATCCGCGTTACGCTGACCCGCTCCCCGACGCAGCTCTCCACCGTGCGCGTCGTCGCCAGCCCGACGGCCATCGATGCGACCACGACCGAGATGACGCGCCAGATCGCGGTCGAGGACGTCAAGCTCATCCCGATGGGCCGCGACGCGGCGTCGCTCGTGGAGCTCGTGCCCGGCGCGCGCAAGGGATTCGTGTGGGGCGCCGGCGCGGACGCGGCCAACAACTATCAGCTCGACGGAGTGAGCGTCAATCACCCGGGACTCGGCGGCGATTATCTCACGCCGAGCATCGACTGGATCGAGTCGCTGATCGTCCGCGGGCTCGGCGCCGGCGCCGAGTACGGCGGCTTCCAGGGCGGAATCATCAACGCCGTGACCAAGAGCGGCAGCAACGACTTCCGGGGAGCGCTGCGCTTCAACTACATCGCACCCGGCCTGAGCTCGAGCAACGTCCGGTCGAACGAAGAAGGCGCCGAGCAGACCATGCGGCGCGAGATCAGCGGCGAGCTGCGCGGACCGCTGCTGCGCGACCGGCTGTTCTATTTTTTCACGGGACAGGCGATCACCCGCGACGTGCGGGTACCCGATCTCACGACGCCGGCGGACGGTGATTTCCGAAGCACGATGCAGAAGTTCAGCGACGCGCGCGGACTCGCCAAGCTGAGCCTGCTCCCCGCCCTCGGAGTTCGTCTCGACGCGTTGTACGGCCGCACCGACATAGACGTGGAGCGGGCCGAGCTGAATGGAATCAGCGATCCGACCGCGGCACGCAGGTACGCGGCTCCGGCAAACTTCTACTCGCTCGCGTTCACGCGCGCGACTGCTGGAAGCTCATTCGACGCGCGGATCGCGGGATTCGACGCGATCGAGTCGCGACTCGGCTACGCGGGCGACAAGGTTCCCGGGATTCAGGTATTTCGCATAGGTCGCCAGCCCGGCTACCAGAACTCGGTTTTCAACGACCGGCTGGAGCCGCGGAGCCTGGGCGGCAACGTCACGTGGAAGACCCGGCAGTCCCTCCCCGCGGGCGCGAACGAGCTGGTGCTCGGCGCCGAGTACACGCGCGGGTGGTGGAAGCAGCAGCGCACGCGCAACGGCGGGCTCACCTGGCGGCCGTATTCCGGCGGCTCGATCGGCGCATTCGATCCGAACAACCCGGCCACGTGGGGTGAGCTGGCCAGTGAATGGGGCGGAGAGATACGGCTCGAGTCGGACGTGGAAGATGCCGCGCTGTTCGTGCAGGACTACCTCACGATTCGCCCGGGGCTGACGGTCACTCCCGGCGTCCGGTATGGAAGATGGGCGGGCTACCTCACGCCGAGCGACAGCGCGGGACCCCGCTTTCGCGCCGCTCGCGACCAGGCAGTGGACCCGCGGCTCGGCGTTGTGTGGGACGTCACCGCCCGGAACGAGCTCGTGTTCAAAGCGCACTGGGGCCGGTATCACCAGGGAATGAGCTCCTTCTTCTTCGATCGAGCGGAGGGAGCGGACGCGTACAGCAACCAGCAGTTCTACCTCCAGGGGCCTACGATCTCGGATCCGCGCACGGTCTTCACCGAAGCGGAGCGCGACGCGATGCGCAACCCGCTTACGGGGTTCGGGACGCTGGTCGAATCGATCCTGAACGAATCGGGCCGCGTCGAGAGCTACCGCCAGCCATATGTGGATCAGTGGGTCATCGGACTCGAGAAGACTCTCGGGCCGCGGTGGAAAGCGGAGCTGCTGTACACCAACCGGATGAACAAGGACATCGCCGGACTCGTGGACCGGAACCTCGAGGAGAACTACAGCCCGCTCACCAACGTCTCCGTCCGGCATCGCATCACCTTCACGCCGGTTCTCGACCAGAACGCCGGTGAGCTCGTCCTTCCGATCATTTGGGTCCGCAACGATGCGCTCCGGGCAGCGCTGATAAGCCGCATGAATTCCTTCGCTCCCCCACCCGCGGGCTATACGTTCGCTGATACGAGCCGGCTGACGTACGACCCTGACATCGTCCTGACGACAATCCCTGGCGCGCGCCGGCGCCTGGATCAGCTGTCGTTCTCGCTGCGGACGGAGCAGCCGCGTTGGAACGGCTTCTGGTCGATGACGGCGTCGCGCTTGGTCGGGAACGTTGGCGGGCTAACGGGCTTCGCCGACGTCACCAGCTTCGCCAGCGGGTTCGGAACCGGGGTTCCGTCGTTTACGGCGGGGCCGCGCGTGCGCCGCAACGAGTCCATCAACTTCGAAGGCCGGCTGCCGAACGTGCCGTTGCTCGAGTCGAAGCTGTGGCTGGGCGCGCAGCTGCCGTACGGCTTCATGGCAGGCACGTTCACCACGTTCTCGACCGGCGAGCACGTCACGCCGATATTCGAGATCACGCCGCGCTTCCGGTACGTCGGCTCCGACTTGAGGGAGCTGCGCTTCGGCGAATTCGACGGCACCATGGGGCAGACAATCTTTCTCGAAGAGCGCGGCGACAGGAAGTACGGCGCGCGCGTGACCGTGGACCTGCGGCTGGAGAAGAGCTTCCGCCTGGGCCGCGCCGAGTGGGCGCTGACGGCGGACGGGTTCAACGTGCTCGGATCGGCAGCGGTTATCGAGAACAACCTCACCGTGAACGATCAGGTGTCGGACGACCCGACGTCGCTGTTCGGCGCGCCGCGGCTCCGCCTGCCGCCGCGCTCGCTCCGGCTGGGATCGCGACTAAGCTTCTAGAAGGATGCGCGTCATGAACCGGCCGGCACGATGATGTACGTCCGCGAGTTTCGCTCGAGCATGGGCGGGAAGCTCGGAGCGGTCGTGGCCGGGACGGTGCTGCTGGTGGTCGTCGGAGTGTTTCTCGCGTTCGGATTCGTGCTGCTGCTGGGACTGGCGGCGGGGCTGCTCCTCGGGATCGGGGCGGCCCTGCTCCGCCGCCTCACGGGCCGCCCGCCGACACGCCGGGACGCTGTGCGACCGGGGCATGGGCTCGACCCGTCCCTCGAAGTAAAGCCGCCGCCGACTCTCGACAAGCCGGACTGATCGGGTAGGGCTTCCCCGGTGGCGCCCGGGCCGTGCGATGAGGCAAAAAAATCCCCGGCGAGGTTGCCGGGGATTTTTTTCTCGTTGCTGCACTGCCTCGGACCCTACCTGTTGAGCGTGTCGTCCAGACAGGTCATGTTCGCGGCGGCACACCCGGTGGTGGTGGGGGTGACCGTGATGTTTCCCCTCGCCGTGATCGTATAGGTCCTTCCGAGGGCGAATGACACGTTGTTCCGGGCCATGGCGTTGGTGCTCGATCCCTCGTACCGGGTGCTCAGGTCGTATATGCCTGGCGGCAGGGTCGTGAACGCGCCCCCGGACTTGTAAGCCGTGGTTCCGCCGACCGCGACCTCGACGCCCGTTTCATCATTTTTCGCGTACATGGTCATCGGATTCGCGTTGTACACCGCGTGCACGAAGCGCACGGACGCGTTCACCCAATCGATCTCCTCGGGGAATGGATCCTCCACGACGAAGGCGTCGACCGTCTTGGTCGTGGTGTTGTAGGGGCCGCTCTGGTAGTACGAATATTTCATCCCGGCCGCGAGCGTCGTCGTGACGTTCGAGATGGCCAGGCCTTTGTCCGTCGTGGCCGTAATCCTGCCCGACAGCGTGTGCTGCCCGGGGTCGATACCCGCGTACAGCCCCCCCGCCGCCACCCCGCCGTAGCCGACTCCGCCGGTGGACTCGTTACCGGTGCTGCTGCAGGGCTCGGTTTGACTCGCGGGCGGATTGGTGCAGCCCGTAAAGTTGATCGCCGTCAGCTTGGTGTCGCCCGCGTAGAAGAGCACGGCGGGCGTGCTGATGCCGAAGTTGAAGAACTTTACTCTCGCTTCCGGGACGGAAGGAGCGGTTATGTCCTGCACGGCGTTCTTGTCGTAATCGCAAGCCGTCAGCGCGGCGGCGCAAAGCAGCACCGCGAGTGAGCCGTATCCGTTCATGGTCGCGGTCATGGTTGAATGATCCACATGGGCACCGTGTGATAGTCGTCGGCCAGTCCGCCGATGGCGTCGAGGGCCGGCCTGTTCCAGACGTATTCCGAGTTGTATCTCGGCCTGATGCGATACACGTACTTGCCCGCGTTGTGCACGTGCAGGACGTTGGGCGGCGCGTATCCCGGGAAAACCTGCCGGCCACTTGCCGGATCGATGTCCGTGTAGTGGAACCGGCGCTCGTCCATCCACGCCTCGACGTAACCCCACGCCCACTGGGCGATGAACTTCTGCGACATGATGTGGGTCATGGTCAGCCCAGCCGCCGTGGGAACTATCTGCGGATTGGCGAGAAACGCCGCCTTCTCCGCCGCGCCGATCGCGCCCGCGGTCTGCCCGCCTTCGGCGATCTTCGAGTTCACGAAATCGATGTGGAACGAGATTCCGTTGATGTACGCCGCCAGGGCGGTCGCCCTGTCCCCCGCCCGGTACGCCGCTTCCGCCTTGACGAACTGGAGCTGCGAGTAGGTCATGGCCGGGTGGGACGCCTTGTCGTCGAACAGATATCTGCCCGGCTCTCCCACTCCCCCGCTACCCGGGTAGCCGTAGGGATTGTTCGGAATTTGCGTCGTGGAGAAGCCGCCGAACCCGGAGGTGTTGGGGTCGAGGCCCCGATACTGCCCGTCGGGCGAAGGCGACAGCATCCGCGTCATCCGCGGGTCGACCGCTCCGCCGAACTGCGTGCCGTCCATCAGCTCGACCATGAACTGCGTCTGCCGGACGCTCACGAAGTTGCCTCTGGTCCGCCCCTGGAAGTTGCGGTCGTCGTTCACCGTGCCCGGATACGACAGCAGCGCGTTGTCCGCGTTGCTCGCGAGCGACTGGTCCACGTGCGAGATCACCGCGGCCGGGTCGTACGACGCCTTGTTCGTGTAGTGGCCCAGGCTGAGCGCCATCAGGCCGTGCGCGAACTTCAGCCATTTGACGCGATCGCCGTTGTAGATCTTGTCGCCGCGGCCGAGGTACGTCGCGTCCACCGCTCCGTCCGTGCGCCCGAGATAGACGATGGCGCTGTCAAGCAACCGCTGAACCTCCTGGTACGCGAACTCCTGCGTGTCGTAGTTGAAGCTGAACTTCGTCTGGTCGATCGCCTCCTTGACGATGATCTCGCCATGGACGGCCGTCGCCTCGTGCCAGCCCCACGCCTTCAGGATGTAGCCGACGCCGAGCACGTCCCAGCGCTCCTCCCGGGCGGCGATCTCCATCATGTCTATCAGGTTCTGGCCGTACGACCAGTACACGGTGCGCCAGATCTGCCCGCCGTTGTCGCTGCCCGGGTCGTAGCCCATCCGGTCCCAATTCGTGTGGCTGTTGGCCCTGAGCATCTGCGTATAGCGGGAGATGAAGCGCCCGTCCCACTGGGTGCTCGAGACCATCCAGTGCAGCATCGGCGGCAGGTACAGATTCGCCGCTACCGTCTCCGGAGCGTTGGGGTTGGTGTTGACGTCCAGGAAGTCCTGGCAGCCCCCGAACAGCGTCAGGGACCCTGCAAGTGCCACGAGTCGCGCTGTGCGCATGGGTCTATGGGTGAGTCGTGTGAATGTCATCTCAGAACCCCATCTTGAGGCCGAAGTGGAAACTCCGCGGGATGGGGAAGTTGCCGTAGTCGACGCCGGCGGCGCCTGAACCACCGGTCGCCGCGGTGTTGCCGTTCACGATCGGATCCATTCCCGAATAGTTGGTCCACAGGAACAGATCCGTGCCCGTGAGGAACAGGCTCGCGCGCTTGAAGCGGCCATCCGGCAGCGCGTAGGAAACGGTGACGTCCCTCAGCCGCACCCAGTTGATGTCCTTTTCGATGAACAGCTCCTCGCTGATCGCGAGGTAGTAGCTGGTATTGACGGCGGGGATCACCACGATGGTGTTGCGCGTCGGATTGGCGCTGTTCTCCAGACCGTCCTGCAGTACGCCCTCGACCACGCGCGGCTCGTTCCTGTCGAGCGTGCGCATGCTCAGCCCTCTCGCGGTGAGGAATTGCTCGGTGGCATTGTAGACATCGCCACCCCTACGGATATCGACCAGGGAGCTCAGCGAGGCGCGCTTGTACCGGATGGTGTTGGTGACGCCCATCGTCCAATCGGGCTGCCGGTCGTACCCTCGGTCGATGAACGCGGACGAGCGGAGGGGGAGGCCGGTAGTGGGACTGATCAGAATGTCCCCGGCGTTGTTGCGAAGATAGAACGTGCCGGTCAGGGATCGCGTCGAGAGTCCCGGCTTGGTGCCGTTGCGCACGTTGCCGAACAGCCACGTATCGGAGTTGTACGACTCGGGCAGCTCGTACGGCAGCTCCAGCACCTTGCCGCGCGAGCGGTCGAAGTTGGCTATGACGTCCCAGGAGAAGCGGTCTCTGAGAACCGGCGTGCCGCGGACGGTCAGCTCCAGACCCGTATTCCTCGTCACGGCTCCGTTCAGGTTGAACAGCACGAAGCCCGTGCCGTAGCTGCCTCGAATGTTGTCCACGATCTGGTCCTTCGTCTGCTTGCGGTACCAGGTCGCGTCGATGCCCAGCCGGTCGTCCATGAACGCCAGCTCGGTGCCGAACTCGTACGACCTGGCGAACTCCGGCCGCAGGTTCCGGTTCGGGCCCCAGAAGCCGTAGCCGTACCCGCCGAACGCGGTCGTCTTGTACTCGAGCGACGGGCGGTAGGCGTACGGCCGCGCGTCCTTGCCGACCTCGGCGTAGGCCGCCCGGAGCTTGCCGGTCATAAAGCGGCCGATCTGGGGAATCGCGTCCGAGAAGATGAAGCTCGAGGACACGCCCGGATAGAAGAACGAGTTCCGCTCCCGCGGGATCGTAGACGTCCAGTCGTTGCGCCCGTCGAAGTTGATGTAGAGATACCGGTTGAAGTCCAGCGTGACCCGGCCGAACAGTCCGACCAGCCGGCGCTGCGAGATTCTGGTGGCGCTCGACCGGAGGTTCGTGTTGTTGACCGAGACGAAGTTCGGCTCCAGGAAGTCCAGCCCGACCGCGGCGTCGGTTTCCGTCTTGTAGTCGTTGATCTGGTTGCCCAGTAAGCCCGTGATCGAGAGGAAGCTGGTTATCTCGCGGCTGTGGATGTTCAGCAGCGTCTGCATGTTGTTGCTGCGGGTGACGTCGTTCGCCACGTCAATGATGCCGTTGTTCGCGTAGCCCCACGTGCTCTCGGGGTGGCGCAGGATCTCGGCCTCGTTGATGTACATGTCCGTGCCGATGTTCGTCTTGAGATTACCCCAGGAGAACGGCGCGATCGTGAGTCCGAGGTTCGCGATGATGCGGTTGTTCTTCGATCTGTTGAAGTTCTTGGAAACGTTGAAGTATGGGTTGTCCACCTCGGCGCCCTGCGATAGCGTCGTCAGCCGCCGCCGGTTCCCGGCGGGCGTGAGGTAATCCGAGGCGTTGTCGGTCTGCGGCCAGACCAGCAGACCGATCAGCGGACCGCCGGCTCCCTTGAACGACTGGTTGTTGTCGGCGTAGGTGTACGCCATCGTCAGGTCCGCGTTCAGCCAGTTGGTCACCTGTGCCTGCGATGCGCCGGTCAGGTTGATCCGGTCGAGCTTGTCGCCGGGTACCACGCCCTTGTCGTTGCTGGCCGACGTGAACAGCCGGTAGTTGATCTTGTTGTCCGCGGCCGCGCCGCTGAACGTCACGTTGTGCTTCTGCGACGTGGCGGTCTGGAAGAAGCCGTCGATGTTGTCGTAGAACTGCGTTCCGGCCGGATACGGCGCGCCCCAGTAGAGGAACGTCGTGCTCCCCAGCGACTCCTGCGGTCCGTACACCCGCTGGATCTCGGGGGCCGACCGGACCGTCGCGGTCCGGAAGCTGTTGCTGTAGTCCAGCCCGCCCCTGCCCGCCTTGCCGCGCTTGGTCGTGATGACGATGGCGCCGTTGGCCGCGTCGATGCCGTACAGCACGGCCGCTTCCGGTCCCTTCAGAACCACGAGGCTCTCGATATCCTCCGAGTTCAAGTCGGCGGCGCGGTTGGTGAAGTCGACTCCCCGGTTCTCGAACGAGTACGACGACCCTCCGAAGGAAGAAGCGAAGGCCGACGTATGAAGCGTCTTGTTATCCATCGGCAGGCCGTCGATGATGAACAGCGGCTGGTTGCTGCTGCTGATCGAGCTGACGCCGCGAATGGTGATGGACGAGGACGCGCCGGGAACTCCGGAGGTGTTCACCACCTCGACGCCGGCGACGCGGCCCTGGAGAGCGTTGACGAAGTTGTCCCGCTGCGTCTCCGCGATGGCAACTCCCGTGACTGACTGCTGCGCCGTTGCGATCGACCGCTTCTCGGCGGTCTGGCCGAGCGCGGTGACCACGACCTGGTCGAGCGTGGCCACAACCGGGCGGAGCGCGAAGTCCTGCGCCACCGTGGCGGCCGCCGCCGTCCCGACCGTTACCTGGATGCGCTCGGGAGCGTACCCGATTCTCCGGGCGCTCAGGAAATGCGACCCGGCCGGAACGCCGGTGATGGTGTAGCTGCCGTCCGCGCGGGTCATCGTGCCGAGCGCGGTGCCCTCGACTCGTACCTGCACCCCCGTGAGTGGAGCGGCCGAAGCCACGTCGCGGACACGTCCGCTGATCGTTCCGGTGGCCTGCGCGCCCGCGAGCGATGGCACGGCCAGGAACAGGATGGCAAGACAACTCAGAAACCGACGCAACGGCATGGTGCCTCCAAAAAGGATCGTCATGGTGACCCGTACACAAAGCGGCTGCCGCGCGTGGGGCACCCGCGTGAAACGTGGCTGGATCCAGGTTCTGTTCTGCCGGGCCAATCGTACGTCCGCGGCTGAACGCTGTCAATAATTGCGCGCCCGCCCCCCGCTTGTCCCATGCCGACGCCGTCCCGCGCGGCTATTCGCGAACGCTGGTGCCTTTTCTGATATACGCGCGCCTGCCGCCGCTCGCATCCGTAAACGCGCCGACGATGTCGCCGCTCGTGTTCGTTCCGAACGCGACGGTCGATTTCGCGTTTGGATAATCCACGCTGACGTAATCCCCGTCCTGCAACACAAAGCCGTGCGTGACCGAACCAGAGTCCACGAACATGCCGACGATCGTACCGGAAGTATTCATGTCCCATGCCTCGGTCACAACGCTGCCTGGTACGGCAAAATAGGTGAAGACGCCGTCAGCGATCAGATACGCCCGGCTCGTCGCCATGTCGAAACCAACGATCCGACGGCCGTCCGGAGTCGCGCCGTTGTGCATCGTGGCCGGCACCTCGACTACGGAAGTCCCGCCGGGCCGTATCGCGATCCCCCGCATGCTCTCATTGAAATCGTCGCCATGATAACATCCGAGGATCGTGCCGTCGGCCAGGATCCGCTGCGCGATGGTGTACTTCTGACCGGGGTGATTGACTTCGACGAACTCACCCGAAGGCGTCAGCCGGAAGCCGTGGTATGCAACGGGTTTCCCCATGAACTGCTGCGTCTCGCCTGCCTTGCGATAGGCGCCGACGATGGTACCGTCGGGGCCGATCCCATGGAGCTGCGTGAAAACCACGTCCGGGTAGTCAACGCTCGTGAACGCGCCCTGCCTGTAGATGAAACCGCGGACGCGTTCGCCTTCGTGATACCAGCCCACGACGTCGCCGGCGGAGTTGATCCCCGACGCAACCGAGGCGGTAGCTCCCGGGACCTCCAGCTCGGTGAAGACACTCGACTGCGCGCTGTCGATACCCTGGGTGTTTTGATTGCCTTGCTTACCTCCGTCTTTCACATCGGCGCATGCTGTGGCCGTGGCGACGGCGAAAAGCGTGATGGAGATAGATCGGCGACAGGCGAGAATCACGGCTGCACTCCGTTTCAAAAGGTCGCCGCCTGGCAAAAAAGCGTCGGCAGCAAACTGCAGTTACAGCAACTCACATACTTCGGCGCTGAGCCGCTGAAAGTGACGCGAATCGTGGTGCGGGCAGGCGCATTTCCCTCGTCGTAAGGTCAGCGAACCTCGCCTCCTGGCGAATACGGTCGAACCGCGAGTCCCATCCCACGTGCACGATGAACGTGGAACGCTCCTCGACTGCACGACGCAGCCACTTGAAGGCGCCGTCGGCATCACCCAATCCGGCATATACGGTGGCGATGTCGTAGGGCGAGACGTACTCCCTCTCAACCCGCTCGAGCAGGTCGTCGAGCGTGCGCCGCGCTTCCTCATCCCTCCCGGAGGCGGCAAGCGCATACCCGAGCGCCGCGAGCGTGAACGCGCTCTCGCTCAACCGCCTCGCCTCCCTGAAAGCCACGAGCGCGGAATCCGTCTTGCCCTGCCCGATGAGCGCCCAGCCAAGCACCACCTGCGCCCACTGGTCGGGCATCATCGCATTCGCCTCGGACGCGTACCGGGCCGCGTCATCGAAACGTGCATCGAAGAGGCTGTGCCAGCCGAGACAGGAAATGAGCATCGGGTTGACGGGGTCGAGAGCCACTGCTTGCCTGGTCTGCTCCATCGACTCCTGCTGCCTGCCCTGGCCCAAAAGGAAGTGCGCGTAATCGTGACGGATCTGGGCGTGACCCGGGGCCAGCTCGAGAGCGCGCCGGAAGCTTCGCTCGGCACCGTCCCAGTCCCAATCCTGCAGCATTTTTACCAGCGCGAGCTGCGCGTGCGCCTCGGCGACCAGTGAATCCTGCGCTAGCGCGGCCGTCGCCGCTCGCCGCATTCCGCCCAGGGCAACGCTCGGCGGGATCTCGCCGAAAAAGGCGAGGAAGTAATAGGCGCGTGACAGCCCGGCCTGCGCCATCGCGTGGGTCGGATCAAGCTGAACGGCGCGCTCGAAGGACTCGACCGCCTGCGGCAGCCGCCAGTGCGCCTGATAATACGCCCCCTTCAGATATGCTTCGTGCGCCGCAGGGTCGTACTCGCGGGCAGGCCCGGTCCGCACAGCACGCTTCTCTTCGGGTGCCGCGGCGGCGGCGATTGCGGCGACGAGATCGCGCTGCAACGCGAAGAGCTCGCGGACGTGCCGCGCATAGCTCCTTTCCCAGATCGGTGTCAGCGCCGGTGCCCGCATCAGTGAAGCCACGACCCGGACGGTGTCACCCTCGCGAACGAGGTTGCCCTGAAGCAGAACGTCTGCGCCAAGCTCCTGTGCGATCTGAGCCAGCGTCTTGGGGGCTCCCATGCCGCCCATGCCTCCGTTGCCGTTGCTCGCGTCCTTGCCGCCGCCACCGGCCGGAGTCGGATCCATGTATGACATGCCGCCGGCCGGCATTGCGGACATGCTCGCGGCCATCGGACCCGGCATGTTCTCTTGCATCGCGGCGTCGCCGGACATCCCCTTCCCCATCCCGGATGCATACCGCATCACCGACATGCGCGAGATCACGCGCACGCCGGCCACTCCTACCAGGTCGGTTATGAGGGCGTCGGTCAATCCTTCCGCCAGATACGCGTGCTCGGGATTGGCGGACGTGTTGACGAGCGGCAGGATCGCGATGGTCGTGAGCTTGTCCGCTGACCCGCGCGGGCGAAAAGCCCAGCCCGCGGCCAGCACGGCGAACAGCACCACCGCCGCGGCGGCGAACCGAGTTCCGCGCGACAGCGTGAAAGCCGGCCGAGCGGTCTCGTGCGCGCACGTCTCCAGCGCTTCTCTGAAGAGCGCCGCGCTCGCAAAGCGGTCCGCCGGAACCCGGTCGAGCCCGCGAAGCAGCGCGCGCTCGAGCGCTTCGGGAACCGCCGCGCGCACGGTTCGGATCCGCGGCGCCGAATTGCCCAGCCGTTTGGCGATAACAGTCTGCGCGGTGGGGCCGGTGAACGGCGGCTCGCCCGCGAGCATCTCGTACAGGACGGACGCTAGGCTGTACAGGTCTGACCGCGCGTCGAGCTCCGACTCCCCGCTGGACTGCTCGGGACTCATGTACGCCGGCGTGCCCAGCGTCATCCCCGTTGCGGTCATGCGCAGGTCGCCGGCGCTGCCGAGTGCGCGGGCGATCCCGAAGTCGGCGAGGATGGCGTGACCATCTTCCAGCAGGATGTTCTCTGGCTTTATGTCCCTGTGCAGAATTCCCTGGCGGTGGGCGTAATCCAGGGCGCTAGCCACCTCGCAGGCGATCCGCAGCGCATCCTCTACCGGCAGTTGCTTCTCGCGGCCGAGTCTTTCGCGGAGTGTCTCGCCCTCCACGAACGGCATGACGTAGTAGAGAGATCCTCCCGCCTCCCCGGAATCGTGCAGTGGGAGAATGTGCGGGTGTGTCAGCCGTGCAACGATCTCGATTTCCCGCTGAAAACGCTCCGCGCCAACGGTACGCGACAGCTCCGCGTCGAGGACCTTCACGGCAACCACCCGGTCGTGCTTGCGATCGCGGGCGAGGTACACGGCGGCCATGCCGCCACGGCCGATCAGCCGCTCGATCTGGTACCGGTCGGAAGGGAAATGCGGAAGCACTGGAGACGAATCGACCAAGCCGGCTCACTCCTGTTAGTTACACACTAGGTGCGGTTCACTGGTGACGCCAGAGCGCCAAAGGAGCTGTAAGCACAAACCTGACAAGAGAAGGGACGACTGGGCACGCAAAAAAGCCCGCCAGGTTTCGGCGGGCTTTTCAACTCGGGGGTGCCAGGCTCAGCCTCGGTACCTCGGCCGCTCCTACCTCAGCGTTACTCCGACGCAGCCTCGTCGTACGGAATGTCCGTCGGCGGCGGGCCGACAGCCGTGTAATCGTCGGTCTCCATCGGAATCACTGTCGAAGGCGTCTCCGGCCGGGGCGGCTGCTCTTCCGGGATGTTCGTCACCGCCAGCACGATGCGCCGGTGGATCGGATCGACTTCCATGATGCGGAGGTCGAGGTTCATCCCTTCATATACGATGTCGGCCGGGCTGCTGACCGGGTTGCCGAAGTTGAGCTGGCTCACCGGGACGAAGCCCTCGATGTCGTTGCCGATGTCCACCACCACGCCCTTGTCCATCAGGCGCACGACCCTGCCCGGCAGCTCCATCCCCACCGGATAGTTCTCGCCGATGCTGAGCCACGGATCCTCGGTCGCCTGCTTGAGGCCGAGCGAGATGCGCTTGTTGTCGCTGTCGATGTTCAGGATCACTACGTCCACGGCGTCGCCCTTCTTCACGACTTCCGACGGGTGCTGCACGCGCTTGGTCCAGGACATGTCGGAGATGTGGATCAGCCCGTCGATGCCCGGCTCGATCTCGACGAACGCGCCGAAGCTCGTGAGGTTGCGCACCTTGCCGTTGAGGCGTGTGCCGATCGGGTACCGGTACGGCAGCACCATCCACGGATCCTGCTCCGTCTGCTTCATGCCGAGCGAGATCTTCTCCTCGTTCGGATCCACCTTGAGCACGACCGCCTCGATCGCCTCGCCGATGGAGACGAGCTTCGACGGGTGGCGGACGTTGCGCGTCCAGCTCATCTCGCTGATGTGCACCAGACCTTCGATGCCCGGCTCCAGCTCGATGAACGCGCCGTAGTTCGTGATCGAGACGACCTTGCCCGCCACGCGCGTGCCGACCGGATACTTCTCGGCCACGTCCTTCCACGGGTAGCTCTGGAGCTGCTTGAGGCCGAGCGAGATGCGCTCGCGCTCCCAGTCGATGTCGAGAATCTTGACGTCGAGCTCCTGGCCGATCTGCACCATCTCCGACGGGTGCTGGATGCGGCCCCACGACATGTCGGTGATGTGGAGCAGTCCGTCCACACCGCCGAGGTCGATGAACGCGCCGAAGTCGGTGATGTTCTTGACGACTCCCTTGCGGACCTGATCCTTCGCCAGCTCCTTCATCAGCTTCTCGCGCTTGCCGGCCCGCTCGGACTCGAGGATGACGCGGCGCGACACGACGATGTTCCGCCGGCGCTTGTTGAGCTTGATGATCTTGAAGTCGAACGACTGGCCGAGCAGCTCGTCTATGTTGGGCACGCGGCGGAGCGCGATCTGCGAGCCGGGGAGGAACGCGTCCACTCCCATGAGATCCACGACCACGCCGCCCTTGATCTTCTTGATGAGGGTTCCGCGGGCCGGCTGATCCGTCTCGTACGCGACGCGGATCTTCTCCCAGACGCGCATGAAGTCGGCTTTCTTCTTGGAGAGCACGACGGACCCTTCCTGGTCCTCGAGGTGCTCGAGGAGCACTTCGACTTCGTCGCCGGGCTTGAGGTCGGGGATGTCCTTGAATTCTTCGAGCGGGACCGTGCCCTCGGATTTGAATCCGATGTCGAGCACGACCATGTTGTCGCGAATTTCGAGGACCTTCGACCGCACGATCTCGCCTTCCTCGATGGAGGCCATCGTGCCGGTGTACATCTCCAGCATCGCGTCGCGCTCTTCCTCGGTGTACTCATCCTCGTAGAGCTCGGGACGCAGGTTGGCAAGCGGGCGCAGCTGCGCCTTTTGCTGGTCGCGCTTCTCGCGCGCGGTCAGAGCGGGCTTGCCGGTTGGGGTTAGAACTTCGGTTTCAAGCTCGGCCATTAAATAGGGTTGTTCCAAACGGTTGAGGGTGGATGAAGGACAGCCTATAAACTTAGTCTATCTCGTTGGCATTCGTCAACTTGGGCGTACTTGGGGTACTGGTACGCTTTCCCCAAACTGTACCAGCACCGTTACGGAGGTGAGGGTGCGGACGCAGCCTACGGGTGGCTGGCCGCGGGGCGAGCCGGCCGCCGCGCCGAGTGAGAACTGACTGTATGTACAAAAAGAACAGGTTGGCGCGATCCGTCGATACACTTTAAGGTTCTGAACCAACAGCCGGGTCACCGCCGGCAGCCGACGTCCAGGGGCGGCGCGTGCGTAAAACGCGATCCGTTGACGCCGGCGGCAAATGGTCGTCATATCCTTGGTAACCACCATCGGCGTCGGGCCGATGGTGGTGCCGCTTCTGCGTGCGTCAGTGGCCGGCGAGCGTCCCCCGACGGGACGAGCGCGTGAAGGCGATCATGTTTGAACAGACACTCCGCAATGCGCGAATGCTCGTCGTCGACGACGAGCCGATGAACCTGCAGCTCCTGCGTCACATTCTAGAGCCTGCCGGTTACGTGCACCTCCGCCAGACTAGTGACGCGCGCGAAGTCGCCACGATCGCTGCCGAGTTTCACCCGGACATCGTGCTCACGGACCTGATGATGCCGCACGTGTCGGGATTGGAGGTCCTGCGAATCGTCCGCTCCTTGAACGGCAGTCCTCCGGTACCGGTGCTGATCCTGACATCCGACCATTCGCACACGACCATGCGTGAGGCGCTCGAAGCGGGCGCGAGCGACCTGCTGGCGAAGCCGTTCAGTCCGGCGGAGGTCCGGCTTCGCGTGCGCAACCTGCTCGAGATGCGCTTCCTCCATCTCGAGCTGCAACGCCAGAACGAGGTGCTGGATCAGCGCGTACGCGAGCGTACGCGAGCGCTCGACGCTGCGCGGCTCGAGACTCTGGAGCGCCTGGCGCACGCCTCCGAATATCGCGACGACAAGACCGGCGAACATGCGCGCCGCGTCGGCACGATGTCCGCGCTGCTCGGCGAGGTCCTAGGCGTTGGCGACGGCATGGTCGAGATCTTCCGACGCGCCGCACCGCTGCACGACATCGGAAAGATCGGTGTGCCGGACGCCATTCTGCTCAAGCCCAGCGGGCTGACCGCGGAAGAGATCGCCGTGATGCGCACCCACACGACGATAGGCGCGCGCATCTTGTCGGGCAGCGAGTTCCATTTGCTGCGGACAGCGGAGGAGATCGCGCTCAGCCACCACGAGCGATGGGACGGACAGGGATACCCGCGCGGCCTCGCCGGGTCCGCGATCCCGATCGTTGGCCGGATCGTCGCCGTCGCGGACACATACGATGCGCTTGTGCACGACCGTACATACAAGCGCGCGTGGTCTGTCGAAGAGGCATTTGAGGAGCTCGAGGCTCAGCGGGGCAGACAGTTTGATCCGGAGTTGGTCGATGCTTTCATAACGCTCGGTCCCGCTTTGGCGGCCGGCGGTACGCAGCTCGCGCGCCACTCACCTGCCGCTGCAAGCGTGCTGTGACGATTGCGCGTGTTGTCGCCATCGCCGCCATAGCGGCTATCGCCCAGGGGTGCGCTCTCGCGGCCGCCACGGGCGGTGCAGACGGTGGAGCCCTTGCGCCCACGCAAGCGCTGGACGCCGGCGACTTCGTCGGCGCGCGCACTCTCCTCCAGGCGAGGGCCAAGTGCACCGGCTCGACCCAAGGACGCGAGGCGCTGCTGCTCTTGACGTCGTTGGAGCTGGACCCGCGTAATCCGAGCAGATCGCCGGCCGCGGCCCTTGCGCACGCGCGCCTGTATCTGCGCCTGCCCGGGGAGCCGCCCGTACGTCGAGCGCTGGCGCGCGCGTTCTATGTGATCGGTCTCGAGATGAGCGGTGATGCGGCCGCGGCCGTGTCGCGTTCCTCAGTTTCGGGCCGGAGGAACGCGAGTGCGACGCCGGCCACCGGCGTGTCGGCGCGGGTTCGCGGAAAATGTCCCACGGTGGCCAGTGATCGCCTGCTTCCATTCGAGCCACTATCGTTGCCAGTGCAGACGGTTCACACTCGTCTCCGTGCCTCCGAGGAAGCACGCCGCGCTATCGAGAAGCAGCTGGCAGATCTCGCCGCGGAACTGGACCGCATTCTCGAGATCCTGCGTCAATGAAGATCCGCACGAAAATGGCGCTTGTCTTCGTCTCCCTCGCGGCGATACTCGCGCTCCCCGCGCTGTTCGCGGCCAGCCGGCTCTCTGTGCTGCGCGACATCGCGGTAGATCAGGGGGAGCGAAATGCGCAAGCTTCGCTCGCGCTCGGGCGTTTCCAGGCCGCACTATCTGAGCTCGATCGTGTAACGCGCAGCTACCTCGTCGCGCCCGACGCAGCGACGGGTGCGGCCGTCCGCGGCTCGCTTGGCGACATGGACGCGCAGATAGTCGCTCTCGCGTCCTACGGGTACGCCGATGCCGCGCGGCTGCCCCGCGCCCGGCTGGACTCGCTCCGTATATCCGCGTCCCAGCTGCAGAGACTGGTCCAGCAGGACCGGCTGGCGCAAGCGACGCGCGCGTTCGGCGCAATGCGAGCGCTGCTGGGGCGAACGCAGGGATCGCTCGGAGATCTCGCGTCCGAGATAGACCGCCGGCGCAACGTGGACCTAGCCAGTGCGCGAGAGGTGAGCGCCACGGCGGCCTCATCGACGATGCTTGGCGTGATCATCGCCGTCGTCGTGGCGCTGTTGATCGCAGCGTGGGCGTCGGAGTCGTTGGTCGGGCCGATAAACCGCCTGGCCACGGCGATGGCGGGAGTCGCGGATGGCGTGTTCGTCGTGCCCGATGGCCTCGCGCTGGAACAGCACGACGAGATCGGCGAACTGTCGCGCTCCTTCCACTGGATGACTCGCCGGCTGGCGGAGTTCCACAAAATGCGCGCGGAGTTCGTCGCGGTCGCGAGTCACGAATTGAAGTCACCGATCCACATCATCGGTGGATATGTCGAGCTCCTCTCAAACGAGATGAACGCGAACACCGGCAAGCGCCACCGCGACTTCGTCGAGCTTATAGGCGATCAGGTCCGGACCGCGACACGGCTGCTGAACCGCTTGCTGGACATCAGCCGCCTGGAAGCGCGCGGCTTCAACCTGTGCCCGGAAGAGGTTTCCCTGGAGTATCTGTTCGCGAGCGTCAATCAGTGGCTGGGACCTGTGGCGGGGCGGAAGCGGGTACACCTAGGCTGGGAAGTAGACCCGTCAGCGCCGGCGACGATCTCGGCCGATTTCGACCTGCTCCGCAGCGAGGTCCTGGGCAACCTCGTTTCTAACGCCATCAAGTTCACCCCGTCGGGCGGGTACGTCACCGTACGTGCGGCTCCGGCCGCGGCGGGAGTGCGCATAGAGGTGGCGGATACGGGCGTCGGTATTCCGTCACACCATTTGCCGTACGTGTTCGAGAAGTACTACCAGGTGGGGAGACGCGCACGGAGAGCGGGCAGCGGGCTCGGGCTGGCCATCGCCAAGCAAGCGGTCGAAGCACACGAAGGGACGCTCACTGTCGCGAGTATGCCCGGTGAAGGGACGGTCTTCTCGGTGATCCTGCCGCTTCGCGCTGCCGCCCCTGACACGGAGCGAGCCGACGATTCCCGCCGTCCCGTTCGCGCGGCACTGGTCCGGGCATCCTAGCGGTAGAGAATTCATTTCTGATTCATTGAGCCTGGCGCTCAAACTGTACCACTACCGTACTTGCGACTTCGGACTGAGGACTGGATCCGCAATCGCCGGTTAAGGCAGCTACTCGGAGGCTCCGGCGGCTCGGGCCAGGTCAATGATTTGACGGACCTGCTCGGCCTGGCTCATGTCGGTCGTGTCGAGGATCACGGCATCGGGGGCCGGGACGGTCTGAACTGCGTCCAGGACGTCGCGTTTTGCAAGTTTGGCGGTTTCCTCATCCAGTTCCGACTCGGTTCCCTCCCGGCCCAGGCGCTGCAGCAGCCGCCGGCGGGCACGCTCGCGGGCTTCAGCGAGCAGGAACACCTTTACGCGCGCAGTCGGCAGAACGACGGTGCCGATATCACGACCGTCCACCACCACGTCATGCAGATCCGCGAGGTGCCGCACCTGCGCGTTCACCCAGTCGCGTACGCCGGACATCTTCGCGACCGCTGAGACTTTTCCGGTGACGGCCTCGCCGCGGATCTCTTCCTCCGCGTTCTCGCCGCCGAGCAGCGGACAGAATGAAGCCTTGCGTGCCTCCATCTCGATGATGCGCGCCGCCTCCAGCACGCCGGGCTCGTCCCAGTCTCCCGAAGGGTTCGCCCGCAGCGCGGCCGCGGTCGCGGCGCGGTACAGCGAGCCGGAGTCCACATGATGAAAGCCGAGCGCCTCGGCCACCTGATATGCCGTCGATGTTTTGCCCGACGCGGCCGGCCCGTCGATGGTGATCGCGAACGGCTCCCTCACGCCACCACCTTTTTCAGGTCCGCCCAGAACCCCGGGTACGACACGGCGACGCAATCGCGGTCGTCGATCCGGATCTCGTTGCCGGGGGCGCAGCCGAGCACGCCGAACGACATCGCGATCCGGTGATCGCCGTGCGTGCGGACCGTTCCGCGGAGCGGCTTGTCGGAGCCGCGCACGGCGAAGCCGTCGTCGAACGCTTCGGCGTCGGCGCCGAGCGCCCGGAGGTTGTCCACGGTCGCCGCGATGCGGTCGCTCTCCTTCACGCGCAGCTCCGCGGCGCCGCGGACGACAGTCTCGCCCTCGGCGCGGGTCGCGACGCACGCCAGCAGCGGCAGCTCGTCGATCATCGCGGGGATCTCGCCCGGCTTCACGGAGGTCGCGCGCAGCGCGCCCGGGCCGGCGGTCACGGTGCCGGTCTCTTCGCCCGTCGCTTCCGTCTTGCCCGATACCCTGACCTTCGCCCCCATTCGCCGGATCGCGCGGATAAAGCCGGTTCGAGCGGAGTCGATGCACACGCCGGGCAAGATGACGCTGCCGCTCGCGGCCAGCGCCGCCAGCGCGACGAAGAACGCGGCTGAGGACGCATCGCCCGGAACGGTCAGCTCGAACGGATCGAGCGACGCGCCCGGAGTGAGCTTGGTTACGCCGTCGCGCGATCCCGTCACTTCGATACCCAGTGCGCGCAGCATACGCTCGGTGTGATCACGTGACGGCCGCGGCTCGCGCACGGAGACGGGCACGCCGGCGACGAGTCCCGCGAGGAGAATCGCGCTCTTGACCTGCGCGCTCGCGACTTCGCTGGTCCAGGCGACGTGCTGGAGATCTCCTCCCTGCACCGTCATCGGCAAGCCGTCACCCTTCGCGAAAGAGATCCGCGCGCCCATGGCCGTGAGGGGCTCGGCAATCCGCCGCATGGGACGGCGGCTGAGACTCTCGTCACCGGTGAACGTCGCGGAGAAAGGATGCCCGGCCACGACTCCCGCGAGCAAGCGCACGGTGGTGCCGCTGTTGCCGCAGTCGAGCGGCGACTCCGGCTCGCGCAGCGCCCGCACGCCCGTTCCGTGAATGCGGATCTCCGGCCCGAGCGGCGGCGCGTCGTTGCCGAGCGCGCGGAGCGCGTACGCGGTGGACGCGGTGTCTTCGGCGACGAGGATGTCGCGGATCACCGACTCGCCGTCCGCGAGCGCCGCGAGAATCAGGGCGCGATGCGAGATCGACTTGTCGCCCGGTACCCGCACGGTACCGGCGACGGTCAGCGGAGCCACGCCTCCAGCGTCGTCGCCAGATCCGTCTTCTCGTCGCGGTACTTCACGATGATCGGAGTCTGGAGCGAGAGCCCCTCCGCGCGCGGCCAGTCGCCCTTGATCGCGCGCGCTCCAGGGACGACGACGGCTCCCGGCGGGATCTCGAGCGGTTTTTCCGGCGTGCCGCGGTACACCTGCTCCCGAATGAGATCGTACACCGGCGTGCCGCGCGTGAGCACGACGCCGGCCGCGAGCACCGCCTTGGCGCGCACGACTGTGCCCTCGTACACGCCGCAGTTCCCGCCGACGATGACGTCGTCTTCGATCACCACGGGGGCGGCGTTGATCGGCTCGAGCACCCCGCCGATCTGCGCGCCCGCGCTGAGGTGCACGCGCGCGCCGACCTGCGCGCAGGATCCCACCAGCGCGTGCGAGTCGATCATCGTCCCTGCATCCACGTACGCGCCGACGTTCACGTACATCGGCGGCATGCACACCACGCCGGGCGCGACGTACGCGCCGCGGCGGATGGACGATCCGCCCGGAACGATCCGCACCTGGTCCTCGAGCGTGAGCTCGCGCAGCGGATACGTGCTCTTGTCGAAGAACTGCAGCTTGTTCCCCGGCCCGGCTCCGTCGGGCACCGACATCTCGACGAGATGCCCGAGACGGAAGCCGAGCAGGATGCCGCGCTTGACCCACTGCACGGCGTGCCAGGATCCGTCGCCCGCGCGCTCGGCGGCGCGCACCTCGCCCGCCTCGAGCGCCTGGAGCAGCGCCTCGAACCCGGACTGCGCGTCGGCCGGCAGCGGCTCGCCGGCCGGAATGGCCGCGAGCGCCTCGATCGTGTGCGACAGGTTCTCGCCCCACGCCTTGTTCCGCTTCATCCCAGCGCGCCCGCCTTCTCCAGGCTCTTCCGCACGGCGCTCTCATGCGCCTCAGCCAGGGGAACGAGCGGCAGCCGCAACACGTTCTCGATGCGTCCCTGCATCGCGAGCGCGGCCTTGACCGGAAGCGGATTGGATTCGACGAAAGCCGCCGCGGTCCAGTCCGCCAGGCGCGACTCGATGTCGCGCGCCTGCCGCATGTTGCCCGAGCGAACCGATTCCGTGAGCTGCGCTACGAGCTTCGGCGTGGCGTTCGACGTGACGGAAATGACGCCGTCTCCGCCGGCGGCCATGATCGCGACGGTGAGCGCGTCGTCGCCGGACAGGACGGAGAACCCGTCCGGCCGGTCGCGGATGATGCGGCCTATCTGCGCCATGTCGCCCGAGGCTTCCTTCACCGCCACGAGCCGCGCGTTCTCCGCGAGCTGGAGCGTCGTCGCCGCCTCCATGTTGCTCGCGGTCCGCCCGGGGACGTTGTACATCACGATCGGGAGATCCACCGCGTCCGCGATCGCCTGGAAGTGCGCGATGATCCCGCGTTGCGGCGGCTTGTTGTACATCGGCGATACGTGCAGCAGATGCGTCGCGCCCGCGGCCTGCATCTCGCGCGAGAACGTGATCGCCTTCTTCGTGTCGTTCGAGCCCGCGCCGGCGATCACGGGCACGCGCCCGGCGACCTGCTCGACCGTGATCTCCACTACCCGCCGGTGCTCGTCCGGCGAGAGCGTGGCCGCCTCGCCCGTCGAGCCGCACGGCACCAGGAAGTGGATGCCCTCGTCGATCTGCCAGTCTATCAGCGCGCGCAGCGCCTTCTCGTCCACCGCGCCGTCGCGGCTGAACGGCGTGACGAGCGCCGTGCCGGCCCCGAACAGTCGTCCGTGCTTCATGAGTCGCCGACTCCCGCGAGAAAATCGCGCATTGTGAACACGCCGCGCTTGCCGACGAGCCAGTCGGCCGCCGCGAGCGCGCCGGCCGCGAACACCGCGCGGTCGCGCACTGTGTGCGTGAGGGTGAGCTGCTCGGACTGTGAGTCGAGTATGAGCTCGTGCGTCCCCGGGACGGAGCCCGTGCGGATGCTGGTTATCGGCACCTTCCTGCCCAGCCCTTCGCGCGCGGCCTGCTCGATCACGATCGCCGTCCCCGACGGCGCGTCCTTCTTGGCGGTGTGGTGCGTCTCGACGATCTGGGCATCCCATCCCTCGATATCGGCAACGAGCGCGCCAGCCCTTCTCGCCAGGTCCAGGAATATCTGGATCCCGATGGAGAAGTTCGCGGACCAGAGCAGCGCGCCGCCGGCCTCCTTCACTTCGACGGTCACGGCATCCAGCGCGTCGTACCAGCCGGTGGTTCCGACCACCACCGGACATCCGGCCGCGACGCACGCCCTGATGTTGCGCGCCGCCGATTTCGGCTCGGTGAACTCGATCGCGACGTCGGCGCCTTTCAGCGATTCGCGCGTGATCCCGCTGCCGTCGGGATTCTCCTTTTCACCCAGGAGAGTCGTCACGGTCCACCCGCGATCCTTCGCCATCTCCGCGATGGTCTTCCCCATCTTCCCGTCGCCGATCACGGCGACCTTCCGCGCGCTCATTGCCCGTCCTCGAAGAACTCGGCGTGCAGCCCGCGCATTATGTCGCCTACGCGGCCGCTGTCCACGACCGCCGTGAGATTGATGGCGGTGGCGCTGAGCGAGATCATGTGCACGGTCGAGCCGGTGAAGCACGCGAGCGCGCGACCCATGGCGTCGGAGTGATCCGCGATCCCCGCGCCGACGATCGCGACTATCCCACGATCGTGCTCCACCGACACGTCGCCGAGCGCCGAAAGGTCCACGACGATCGAGTCGAGCCGGCTCACGTCGTCGAGCGTCATGGACACCGAGACTTCTGACGTCGCCACCACGTCTACCGAAGTCGTGTGTCGCTCGAACACCTCGAATACGCGGCGCAGAAAGCCGTGCGCCAGCAGCATTCGCGCCGCCCGCACGCGCACGAGCGTGATTCCCGCTCTGCCGGCGATCGCCGTCACCGCCCGCCGCGGCGCGTCGAAGGTGATCAGCGTGCCCGGCAGCTCCGGCCGGTTCGAGTTGAGCACGTACACGGGAATGCCGATGCGCACGGCGGGCGCGATCGTGCTCGGGTGCAGCACCTTCGCGCCGAATGACGCGAGCTCCGACGCTTCGTCGAACCGGATCCGCTCGATCGGCTGCGCGCCCTTCACCACGCGCGGGTCCCCCGTCATCATGCCGTCCACGTCCGTCCATATCTCGATCGCTTCCGCGTGCAGCGCGGCGCCGATCAGCGAAGCGCTGTAATCCGAGCCGCCGCGGCCGAGCGTGGTAGTGATCCCGTCTGCGGTGCGCCCGACGAAGCCGCCGAGCACGGGCACCTTCCCTTCCTTGAGAATCGGCAGCAGGATCGCGCGTGACTGCTCAGCGATCGCTTCGGTCTTCGGCACCGCCTGCATGAAGCTCGCGTCGGTGATCATCACGTCGCCCGCTTCCACGAGCTGCGCGGGAATCCCGCGCTCGCACAGAACCGCGGTCACGAGCTGCGAGGAGCACTGCTCGCCGATCGACGCGATCGCGTCGAAGCTCCGCGGCGTGACGTGCCCAAGAGTCTTCAGCGCCTCGGCGAGCGACGCCAGCTCGTCGAACAGCGCGCTCAGCTCCGCCGATATCTCGGTGGCCGCGGAGCTCGTGCCGAGCAGCTCCCCGCACACCGCGAGATGCCGATCGCGGAGATTCTCCACGCCGCGCAGCGCGCCGATGAGATGTCCCTTCGCGGACTGCTCGGCGACCGCGAGGAGACCGTTCGTCGCCCCGCCGAGCGCGGAGACGACGACGATCGGCTGCCTGTCGAGCCGGCCGCGCACGATCCCTACCGCGCGCTCGATCGCTTCGGCGTCGCCAACCGAGGTGCCGCCGAACTTGGCGACTATCACGCCGAAGGGATCGCGCCGGTGGAGAGCAGCAGCTCGGCGTTGAGTATGGAGCCGCCGGCCGCGCCCCGCACAGTGTTGTGTCCGACCGCCACTAGCCGCACATCCAGTATCGCGTCCGCGCGCACGCGCCCGACGACGACCGTCATCCCTTCGCCCGTGTTGACGTCGCGCCGCGGCTGCGGCCGGTCGGGCTCATTCCGCACCACCAGCGGCCGGTGCTTCGACCCCGGCAGCTCGCGCACCGCGGCCGAGCCGGTCCATTCGTCGAGCGCGCTCCGGACCGCTTTCAGGTCGGGCGACCCCTCGAGCCCGATCGACATGCAGATAGTGTGGCCGTGCTCGACCGGGACTCGGTTGGTGTGCGCACTGACCGTGAACGGAGCTTCCCGGATCGAGTCTCCGTCGAGCTTGCCGAGAATCTTGCCCAGCTCCCGCTCGACTTTCGCTTCTTCGTCGGCGATGAATGGGATCACGTTGCCGAGTATGTCGGACGACGGGACGCCGGGGTAGCCGGCGCCGGAGATCGCCTGCATCGTCGAGATGAAGATCTTGTTGATTCCGAAGCGCTGGTGCAGCGGCGCCAGCGCCATCGCAGCGACGGTCGCACTGCAGTTAGCGTTCGTGACGATGGCGCCGCTCCAGCCGCGCGCGCGGCGCTGGTGCTCGAGCAGGCGCAGATGATCCGCGTTGATCTCCGGTATGACCAGCGGCACGTCGGGGTCCATCCGGTGATTCTTGGAATTGCTCAGCACGGTCTTCCCCGCCTTGGCGAACATCTCCTCGATCGGGCCCGCCACCGACGAATCCATCGCGGAGAACGCGATCCGCGATTGGACGCCAGCCGGATCCGCCGGCAGCAGCGTCAGCTCGCCGATTTCCGGCGAGAGATCGCCGTCCTGCCATTTCACCACGTCGCGATACCGCTGGCCCGCCGACCGCTCCGATGCGACCAGCTCCGCGATCTCGAACCACGGGTGACCGGCGAGCAGGCGGATGAACGTCTGTCCGACCGCGCCCGTCGCGCCAAGGATGGCGACTTTCTGTTTCGTTCTGATCACTTGCGCGCCTTCTTGCTCGAGCGGGCAGGCCGCGCCGGCTCGTCTCCGCCCTCCTCCAACAGTGTGCGCACGAGCTTCTCGTAGGTGTCCACGCTCGCGCGCAGCTCGGCGACGTCGACGTATTCGTCCGGCGTGTGCGCGACGTGGATCGAGCCCGGCCCGAACAGCAGCGGCTTGCCCCAACGGCCGAGCAGCGGGATGTCGGTCGTGTATGCGACGGGCTCGATCTCGAATCCTTCGACCGTGTGGAAGTGCTGCGGCGGAATGTGCGAGCCCCACTCCAGCTCGGCCACGCCGCGGGCCCACTCCTCCAGCATCCGCTTGATCGGCTCGACGTCGCTGACTATGCGGAACATCACCTCCGCTTCGGCCTGGCCCGGGATGATGTTGCCTTCGGTGCCGCCGCGGATCACGCCGATGTTCACCGACGCCTCGCCCAGAACCGGATCGCTCGGCAGCTTCAGCTTTTTCACTTTCGGGAGCAGCTCCAGCATCGGGTCGATCGCCGACTGGCCGAGGTGCGGATACGCGGCGTGCGCTTCCTTGCCGCGCGTTCGGACGAACACGCGCAGCGAGCCCTTGGCCCCGCTGGCGAGCTTGCTCTCGGTCGGCTCGCCGTTGATGAGGAAGCTGCTGGTGGCCGGCAGGTTGTTCGCCGCGCGCGCGCCGTCGGATCCCTTCTCCTCTCCGACCACGAACAGCAGCTGCACGCGGTTCTCGCCCGAGGTGACGAGCCGGTCCGCCGCCGCCAGCATCGCGGCGGCGATTCCCTTGGCGTCTGCCGCACCTCGCCCGTACAGGCGTCCCTCCTCCAGTCTCGGCGTGAGGAACGGCGGCACAGTGTCGAGGTGGGTCGAGAGCGCGACACTGCCGGACTGGTCACCGTTGGCCGCCGAGCGCGTCGCCCAGACGTTGCCGCGGCCGGGCGACACCTCCTGGAAGCTCACGTTCCAGCCGCGCTTCACGAGCCAGCGAGTGACGAACTCGATGACTTCATGCTCCTGCCCGGACAGCGACTGGATCGATAACATCTCAGCCGCCAGCGCTACGACGTCTGTCATGTGGGGTAAGCTAACCGCGCACGATTGCTAGTGTTATCCGCGCTGGCCGGTCACGGCGGCGAGTCCTCTTCGGCGGCTACGCGAGCAAACTGCGCTCGCTAAGACGCCGCCTGCGAGGACCCGCCGCCGAGACCGGCCGCAGACATCTCCCCTGGACGTGCGCGAAGAGCGGAGCGGCAGGACGCGACGTCGCACGCGAGTCGGCCTCCTCGCGCTTACTGCGGATGGGAGGTTGGGGTTGGGGATGGTTGCCAGCACCGTCTTGGCGAGCGCGGTTTGCTCGCGTAGGTGCAGGCAACCATCCCCAACCCCAACCGACCGGCGGAATCGACGCGTCAGACGGGCGGGATCGCGTCGACCGTCGCGGACCGGACGGCTTCGGGCCCGCGTACGTGTTCGACGAAGATCTGCTGGACGAGGCGGTTGGCTTCCTTCACGTACTCGTCGTGATGCCGCTCGCCGAGCTCGCCGATTTCCGCCAGCGGCTCGATGTTCAGGGTGCGTCCGGCCTCACGGAAGGTCTTGAACGTGTCCTCGGCCTGCCGCGCCATGACGATGTCCCCCACCAGGCGCAGGAAATCGCTCTCCCGCGCCGCGTCGGCCAGGTCGCGCGCCATGCCGAGCGCCGCGCCCACCGCCTTCTTCCCTATGCCTGCCTCGGCGCCGAGCGTCTGCTGGTAGTCCTCGAGCATCCGGTGGTGCTCGCGCATGTGCGGGATGTGTCTGGTGCAGAGATCGCGGAACCGCGAGTCTTCGGCCTGGGATTCATGGTCCTCGAGTGCGCGCAGAAATGCCCCGTGCTGCATCACCGCGTTGTTGATCTGGCTCTTGAGAAAATCTGTGCCCCTGTCCATTGAAACCTCCTGTTGAATAGCCTTCGGTTTGACAGGAGATGGAGGTGCACATAACGCGCCATTGACGACTGCGGACTCAGGACCAACGGCCATTGCGGATCGGCGATTAATTGAGGATTACGGACCACAGCCAGTGCCGTTCCCCGAGTTCCGCTCATCCTCGGTCCTCAATTAATCGCCGATCCGCAATTGTAGTTAGTCCTGAGGCCGCAAAGTCCTAAGTCCTCAGTCCGCAATCACGAAGGCGAGCATCAGAGCCCTCGTCCCCTGCCGCTCGGAAGAATCAGCCGCCCCGCGCCCGGGAGAACGCGCACGCCGAGCGGAGTGGATCCGGCCAGCTCTCCGTCGGCCTGGACGGTACGCGCGGGGACCGTGGTGATCTCGATCTCGCGACCCGAGAGGTAGGACATGCACGGGTCGGGCGAGAAATCGCGCCGCATCATCTTCCAGGTGATTCGCGTGGCGTCGGCGTTGGTCGTCGGCGAGAAAATGCAGACGTTGAGCACGCCGTCGTCGTGCAGAATTCCGTCGCCGAGCGTGAGCAGGTGTCGGAACATCGTCCCGAAATTCGCGACGAGAATGGCGGACGCGCTCCGCTCGAACGGCACCCCATCGACGGTTCCGCTGACCTGGAACGCGTCGAAGCGAAGGAGCGAGCGCAGCCCGACGATCACGTACGACAGCACGCCAAGGCGGCGCTTGAGCCAACGCGGGGTCTCGGCGATCATCGTGGCGTCCACTCCGACGCCGGCCCCGATCCCGAAGAGCCGGCCGTCACCGAGCTGGCCCAGATCGATCCGCGCTTCGCGACCGGCCGCGAGAGCCCTTACGGCCGGGCGCACTCTGAGCGGTATGCCGAGCGACCGGGCGAGGAGGTTGCCGGTGCCGCCGGGTAGGATCCCGACCGGCGGCCCTTTGCCCGCGAGCGCGCCAATCACGTCCATCGCAGTGCCGTCTCCGCCTAATGTGAACACGGCGTCATAAGAGCCGGCTCGCTCCGCGGCGATCACGGCGGCGTGCCCCGCGTATTCTGTAGCTACGGAGTCCGCTTCAATCTTCGCGCGCGCCAGCTCGCGGGCAGCGGCGGCCTGCCTCCTCGCGCCGCCGTGTGAGGCGGGATTCGCAATGACGAGGGCACGCCGCATCAGCAGAAGTTACAAGCGCGGGTCCGCGGGGAGCCAAAAAAAGAGAGGGCCGCTTGGCCCGCTCTCTACGTCACGGTGATGCCATGCTACCGATAGGTCGGATCCAGCTCCGCGAGCTGGGCGCGGATGGATGTCCAGGCGTTCTGCACCTGCGATGTGGTTCGCGCCTGCGTGAGCGCTGCGTCCACGCGCCTCGCGCTCGCGACGAGCGATCTACCCGCGAGTACCACGCCCTCGACGTTGCCGGAGACGCGCACGAGCTGCTCATATAGCTCCGAATTGTCGGCGAACGCCGACAGCGCGAACAGCAGCTCGACGTCCCCCTCGGCGTACAGCCGGCGCGTATCCATCCGCCCCGCCGTGGAGATCATGAGATCCTGACGCTCGCGCGCGACCAGCGCCGTTGCGCCCCTGCGAAGCAGCGAAGCTTCCGCGGGCGAGAGGACCGCGAACGCGCTGCTCGCAGAAAGGCCGAGCATCTGCGCGGTCCGGCCGTCGAGATTTCCGGTCGCGATTATTCCCTTGTCCACCTGGTATTCGAACAGAGCGTTCCGCGTGGCATCGTCGAGCTGCCCGTTGATCGTGCCGCGGTAGTAGTTCTGCCGCGCCAGCGCCTGTTGCGCCGCCCGGATCATTTCGGAGCTCGTGTAGATGGTGAACGCGTCCGGGGAGCGCGCCGCTCCGCTGCGCGTGAGCACGAGTCCGGATTCGAGCTGCACGGCGAGCGGAGTGCCCGCGGGAAGACGAACGTCGGCACCGGACGAGAGCAGCCCACCGAGTGCGCCGAGAATCCCCGACGCAGCGTCGCCGCCGGCTCCGGCTATCGCGGCGCCGACTCCGGTGCGCCCGCCAACGAGAACGACTCGCGCGTTCGGATCGGACTCGATCTGACGCCGCTCAGCCGCGTCAGTGCTCGTCAGGCGGCCGCTGACCGCGACCGAGCTGCCGTTCGGAAGCGCAAGGCGGTCGAACCGGACGTCGATGGCGCCGGACTGCTGCCGCGTGGCGGCTTGCGCGGCGACCACTACTCCACGAATGCGACTACCTGCCGGGATGACGGTGAAGTTGTCCACGCGTACCGTGTCGGCAACCACCGTCTCGAACGTCTGGCCGGGTCGCGCGGTGGAAGACTCCAACGCGGTAGCGGTGCGGACAATCATCACGGTGCCCTCGGGCACCACTACCCGCGTCTGCGCGGACGCGTCCAACGCGGCTACCGCGGAAAAGCACAGGATACCAAGCGCGCGATAGCGCGAGATGTATTGGCTGATTTTCATCTTTTGACCTCTGTGGCAAGGATTACGTGCACAGGTGATCGTCTTGCACGGATCGTTCCGTTACCGGGGCGCTCTACAGCGCCCTTACGGCAGTGAATCCCCGCTGACCCTGATGAGGCGGCGGCTCCGCTGGTCGTAGCTCACCAGCACCACCTCGCGGGGCTCGAGACTGACGTCCAGGTCGAGCCGCAGCTCGGCGGGAATGGACTCCTCCCGGCGGCGACGACGCTCGTCGATCTCGCGCCGCGCCCGTGCGGGCGGCAGGTCTCCCGGGCGAGGGACGTCGTCTTCTCCAACCCGTCGATCGTCGTCGTCATCGTCGTCGTCGTCCGCGGCCGAAGTTGATTGCTGGTCGGCGGGAATCGTGTCGATGCGGGAGAGGCGAACCGCGAAAGCGGCCGGACCCGGCGGAACCGGCAGGTCCCGGGAAACGTACAGCGGGCGATCGTTGCGCAGGCCGCCACCGCGCACGACCTGCGAATGCAGCAGCGCGCCGTTCCGGCGAACCTCCAGGCGGTAGCGCGCGGTGGTCCCTTCGCAGACGACGCTCTGTCGCATCTGCGGGGCTAGCCTGGCGAGCTCCTCGTCGGTCTGCCGGCGGCATATCTCGATGCGCTCCGGCCGCGCGCCCAGCGAGATTCGCATGATCGCGTCATCGCCCCGGGCAACCTTCAGTGGAGCGATCGATCCCCAGGCGGTCGCGAGCAGGACGGCGGCGCTGAGCGTGGCCGCGGCGAGGAAGCGAAGCGCGGACTTCATGTTTCCTCGCCGATCGGCACGGGATCGCATTCGAGATCGATGGCCACTACCGGCTCCGCCACCTGCTCTCCGGCGAGGCGAAGCTGCTCCTGGAACCCGGTGATGGCAGCCCACGCCTTCGCGGGCTCGCTCGCGTTGGCGAACGCGAGCCTGACCCGTTGGCGGTCCACCCTGGCCTTCAGCTCCGCTTCCCGATCGTGATACACGCGCTCGTTCAGCCAGCGCGGCCCCTCGCGATTCCAGCAGTCGCGCGGCGGGCACGCGAGCGTAAGCACTCCGCCGCCTCCGCTTCGCACCAGCAGCTCGATGACCGACGTGTGCAGGCTGCCGGCGCAGTCCACTGGATACAGCACCACGCCGCGTGCGTCGGCCTCCTTTGCGAGATTCGGAGCGCCCCGCTCGCAGCAGATCACCACCAGCTCACCTTCCCGCCGCTCGGGCCGCGCGATGAAAGCGCGCGCGCGGGAGAGCTGGTCGCGGCCGGTGCGGCCCGGGGGGCCCACGCCCATGGGCGCGCAGGAGCCGGCGCAGATCCCGCAGCTCACGCAGAGATCGGGATCGACGCGAGCCACTTCCTCGGAGCGTCCGTCGCTGCGCGCGAACATGGTGATCGCCTCGTACGGGCAGTCGAGCGCGCACTGCCGGCACCCGACGCAGATATCTTCGTCCACCACCGACTTGGGCGGTGCCTGCTCGCCCCGCCGCTTGGCTACAAGAGGGATCAGCAGCACCGCGAAGAACGTGAGCGCAGCGCCCAGCAGCGCGGTGCCTCCGTCGAGCGACCGGGACAGCGGCAGCCAGAACGCGTAAAACCAGTCGGCCGGCACGGACGCCGGAATGCGCAACGGATTCGCCTCCGGCGCCATGGCCAGCGGCCGGACGACGGAAAGCGCGACGAGGGCGCCGATCAGCGTCCACATCACCGGCTTGGGCGGGAGCAGCTTCGGCCGCGCCAGCTTCGAGGTGTGCAACAGCAGCACCGCGAACATGCTGAGCGGGATTCCGACGTGGGCGAAGAGGTTGATGAAAAAGAAAACGCTCGGCAGCGGCCGCTCGCCGGTGAACGCGCGCGACATCGGCTCCGAGAGGACGGGGAGCGCGTCGAGCATCCGCGCACCCTCGAGCGCCAGCACCTCCCCGAACGAGTCCCAGACCAGGACATACCCCGTCCAGCCCGAGACGAGCACGAGCAGGAGGAGCACCACGCCGCTCATCCAGGCGCGCGCGCGCGGTCCCCAGCTCCGGCCCTGCGCGTACATGCGCGCCGCGTGCACGGCGACCGCGACGAGCGCCGCGTCGCTGGCGTAGCGATGCAGCGCGCGGATCCAGTTGCCGAGCCAGGGATCCGCGGTGATGCGCGCTACCGAGTCGTAGGGCGTGCCGACACGGTAGAAGAAGGTCAGCCACAGTCCGCTGACGAGCAGGACGAAGAGCAGCGCAACCGCGATCGTCCCGCTTTGATACAGCGGGTTGTACTTCCAGCCGTACAGGCGGTTGGAGGTCGCGTCGGCCAGCGTGAGGAAACGGAGAACAAAGCGCTCCGCGGGGCGGGATGGAGCGGCCATCAGTGATGCGAGCGGTTCATGCGGGCGGGTGAGGAGGGGCGTGTGTCAGGCAAATCCCTACACCATATATCAGAGCATTCACTGATGCGTCACCTCGTCGTACTTTGTGATTGTTCGCGACCTGATAATCCGCTCCCGGCTTCTCAATCCCGCAAACCTCATGACTGATCTCCGAAGCGACGATTCGCCGCCTGAGCCGATTCCACTCTGGCAACGACTATTCGACAACGTGTGGCTCCTGCTCGCGTTGGGTCTCGTCATCATGTTCGCGATTTTCACGGCGTGGGGCCTCTGGGAGATCGTGACGCTCCCACCCGCCGAACTCCCCTAAGGGCACACTCATGCACATCGATATCCATACCGGGCTCGATTCGCCCAAAGGTAACTGGTGGAAGCCGGCGCACCGGTCGGAAAAGACGTGGGTCGTCATCGCCTTCGCGTGGTGCATGGTGCTCTTCGCGATGATGCCGCTCTGGCACTGGAAGGGCGGACAGAATCCGTCGGGCATCCGGCGACGCGTCGAGCCGGCCGCGTTCTACAAGCGCACACTCGAGTTCACCAACCAGTACAAGGTGGGCGACGACCGCGGCATGCCGATCGTGGCTCCTCCGCCGGGAGCCGACATCTATCTGACCGCGATGGCCTTTCAGTGGACTCCGATTCTCAAGCTGCAGAAAGGCAAGGAGTACATCCTGCACCTGTCCTCACTCGACGTGAATCACGGGTTCTCGCTGTATCCGATCAACATCAACTTCCAGGTCGTGCCGGGCTACGACTACGGCCTGCGGGTCACCCCCAACGCGGCCGGTGACTTCCGGATCATCTGCAACGAGTTCTGCGGAATCGGCCACCACACAATGGTCGGGAGGGTGATCGTCGAGGATTCGTCGACGGCACCAGTCGCGGCCGCGGCCGGAGACCTCCAGTGAGCGCGCCGATCGTACCCGCATCCGCGATCGGACCGGCAACGGGCGTTCCGGCCGGCACGCGGTTCACCGTATGCCCATTTACCGGCCGCAGATTGGACGAGGTGGCGCTGAGCCTGACGCGATGGAACGCCGTGACGTCGATCGTCGCGCTGCTGGTGGGCGCCATCGCGGCGGTGCTCATCGTGCTCACGCGCTGGCAGGCCGTGCACCTTTTGCCCGCGGTCTGGTTCTACCGCATTCTGGGCGTGCACGGGATGAGCATGCTCATCTTCTTCATCATCTTCTTCGAGATGGCGGTGCTGCACTTCACGAGCACCGCGCTGCTGAACGCCAGGAACGTCGCGCCGAAGACGTCGTGGTTCGCGTACGGCCTGATGCTGCTCGGCGCGCTGATGGTGGAGTACCTGATGTGGGCCGGAAAGGCGGACGTCCTGTTCACCTCGTACGTGCCGTTGCGCGCGCACCCGCTCTTCTACCTCGGTGTCATTTTGTTCGCGGTCGGCGCGCTGATCGTCACCGGAGTCTTCTTCGCGAACCTCGCGATTGCCAAGCGCGAGCGCACTTACGAGGGGTCCATGCCCCTCGTGGTATACGGCGCGATGACCGCCGCGATCATCGCGGCGATCACGCTGGTTCACGGCGCGATGATCTACATCCCCACCTTCCTCTGGTCGCTGGGTCTGATGGAAGTGGACCCGCAGGTGTACCGGCTGCTCTGGTGGGCGCTGGGCCATTCCTCGCAGCAGATCAACGTCGCGGCCATGGTCGCCATCTGGTACATGCTCGGCGCGCTCACGGTGGGCGCGGTCGTGCTCAACGAGAAGATCAGCCGCTCGGCGTTCGTGCTGTACATCCTGTTCATCTCCTTGGCGTCGGCGCACCACCTGCTCGTGGATCCCGGAATGGGATCGGCATGGAAGATCGTGAACACCAGCTACTTCATGTACATGGCCGTCCTCGCGTCGTTGCTGCACGGCTTCACCGTTCCGGCAGGAATGGAGCTTGGCATGCGGCTGCGTGGCTACACCAACGGCATGTTCGATTGGCTGCGCAGGGCGCCGTGGGGCGATCCCGGCTTCAGCTCGCTGGTGCTGTCCATCGTAGTGTTCGGGTTCATAGGCGGCATCACCGGCGTCACGATCGGCACGGAGCAGATCAACATCATCGTGCACAACACGCTCCGCTCGCCCGGCCATTTCCACGCGACGGTCGTCAGCGGCACGGCCATGGCGTTCATGGGATTGACGTACTATCTGATCCCGCTCGTATTCCGGAAGAAAGTCGCGCTCTGGTCGCTCGCGAAGCTGCAGCCGTACATCTTCGCCGGCGGAATGGTCATCTTCACGATCTCGATGACCTTCGCGGGCACCTTTGGAGTGCCGCGGCGGCACTGGGACATCAGCTTCAGCCAGGCGCCGTTCGACGTGGCGTTCAGCCCCGCGGTGGACATGTTCCTCGCATTGGTCGCGCTCGGCGGGGTGACGGCCGCGACGGGAGCCTTCATCTTCATCGCGATCGCGGTGAAATCGGTGTTCTTCGGCGAGGCGCTCGGCGAGGTGGTTCCGCTCAGCAACATGCGCGGAGTGCCGCAGGGACTCACCCACCCGCCCAAGCATAGCGCGGACGTGGACGAGCGGTGGGAGAGGATGCACGGACCCGAAGCCGGCTGGATGGGCCCCGCGCCGGGGACGCTCGTGCTCGTGTTCGTATTCCTCGCCGCGTTCATGCTGTACTTCTTCGTGAACTGGAAGGTGCTCTCGTTCGTGTGGAGGATCGGCTGATACAGGTGCGGCGCGGAACGCCGGCGCTCGCCGCGCTCGCCCTGATCATTCTGATCACGGCGGCGTGGTGGGCGCTGGCCCTCTGGCCGCTGACGGCAGAGGCGCCGGAGTGGCTGGCACGGACGCGCTACGTGTGCTTTGGGGCGGGCGTCGGTGGACTGCCTGACGCCGGCGGCTGGGTGCTGCTCATCGGCCAGCCGCTCGGCATGCTGCTGCTGCTGCTGGCGGTTTGGGGCGGAGACACGCGCGCGGGAATCAGCAGGCTGCTGGAGCGCACGACCGGCCAGATAACGGTCGGAATAATCTCGGCCGTGCTGGTCGCCGCCGTGGGGAGCGTGGTACTGCGCGTGCGCGAGGTCAACGCGGAGCCGTTCGATCCGAACCCTGCCACCAGCCTGGCACAGCAGCTCACGCGGATCAACGACGTTCCACCCGCGCTCTCGCTGGTGAACCAATCCGGCGATACGGTCAGGCTGGATCGATACCACGGCAGGGCCGTGCTGGTGACGTTTGCCTTCGCGCATTGCGAGACGGTATGTCCGCTGGTCGTGAACGACGTGCTGTCGGCCCGCGATAAGATCGCGGCGACCGATCCGGTGCGGACCCCGGCGGTGATCGTGGTAACGCTGGATCCGTTCCGCGATACGCCGAGCCGGTTGCCGGCGATCGCGAAGCAGTGGGGGCTGACCGGCGACGCGCATGTGTTGAGCGGCTCGATCGAGGATGTCGAGCGCACGTTGAGCAAATGGAGGATCCCGCGTATTCGCAACGAGCGAACCGGCGACCTCTCCCACCCTACCATGGTCTACGCGATCGGGCCGAACGGCCGGATCACTTACGTGGTCACGGGCAGCTCGGATCAGATCGTAGCGGCGGTTCGCGCGCTCTGAGTCGCGCATTTTTGTGGAGGCACAAAAAGCCCGCCGGAAGGCGGGCTTTTTTTCGGTGTCACGGGGAAAGGATGCTCGGGGTGGGGATCGAACCCACATGAGGTTTTACCTCAAGGGATTTTAAGTCCCTCGCGTCTACCCGTTTCGCCACCCGAGCGATGAACTGCAGTGACTAGTGATTCGTGACTAGTGACTAGTAAATACAAAGGCTGGCTGTTCCAACAGAGCAGTCACTAGCCACTAGTCACTAGTCACTAGTCACTAGTCACTGCCTTTCACGGCCGCACGCCTAAGACGTGCACGGCATACCATACAGTATACGCCAGCAGGCCGGCCAGGGTTGCGTCGCCGCCGTTCGCCGTTGCGGCTCCGTCGGCGTCCACCAGCTCGGCGGCGAAGCCGTTGTCGAGCGGCGCGCGCCGCAGCCATTTGAGCGTGGCGCCGGCGCTTGGACCGACCAGGCGCGCGCAGTGCGTCGCGAGCGCGGCCGGCTGCTGCGCGTCGAGCGGACGCACCGTGCGCCGGTACACCGAGTCTTCGCGGCGAATGCCGTCGTAGAATGGCAGCCAGTACAGCGACGCGACCGGGTCGTCATCCGACGAGGACGCGCCGGAGAGGTCGATCGACGAGTGCAGCACGGCCGTTCCCGCATCTTCCGTCGTCGCGAACTTCCGTCGCAACGCGGCGCGAATGGCCTCCGGGTCCTCGACCTTCTCCGCGGTCTTCTCGTCCAGCGTGCGCTTGAACATCTCCATGGCCTGGGCGACCACGGCGTTGGCGTGCGCGCCGTACGGCTGGCTCACGGGCTCGCCGCCGGGCGTGACCTCGGTCGAATACAGCGGCCAGCGGTTGTCCCGCCGCGCCTCGATATCGTCGTGCGATTGGTAGAGTGTGTCGGCGACGGCGGGCTCTTCCACGATCAGGTCGTCGCCGGTCTGGGAGATGTACCGCTCCACCGCGATCGCGTAGGCCGACGCGCCCTCCAGCGAGAACCCGGCCTGGAACAGCGTCCCGTCGAGATAGTGCACGCCCGTCCCCGGCGCGTACCCGTGCAGCTCGCACATGCGCAGGATCAGCTCGCGCGCGAGATCCGCGTCGGCGAGCTGCACGGCGGGAATCGTCCACGTCAGCGCTTCCCAGTCGTTGACCGTGAGTCCGTGCGAGTTCCACGGCACGCGCGTGCGAACGAGATAGAAGTGCGCGTCGTCCAGCGCGCGACCCACGCCGTAAAAGTATGCGAGGAGCAGATTGCGGTTGATCAGCCGGTCGAGCGCGTCGTTGCCGATGGACTGCTCGAACGAGCGCAGGGTTTCGGAGGTGATGCGAAGCAGCTCCTTCCACCCGCGCCGGCGCATGACCGCGACGGTGGCCTCGGCGCCGTCGCGCTCGGGGCCGGCGCCGATGTAGAACGCGTCCTCCACGCGCTCGCCGGAGCCGATCTCGATCTCGCGCGTGAGCGACCAGCGCGGCGAATCACCGCCGCTCACTTCCACCTTGCATTCCCCGTCGCCGCCGACGGCCAGCGCGGCGTGCGCCGGAATCGCGGCACCGTCCAGCACGATCACCCCGCGGTCGCCGGCGGTGATGCGATGCGCGTCGTCGAAGGTGCGCGCTGAACGGACCCGCTGCTGCCGATGGCCGAGCGACCCCTCGAAGCCGAGCGTGACGGTGATCGCCGATTTGCTCCGGTTCACCATGCTGATCGCGTAGACGGCGCCGGCTACGTCCGCGTCGCGCCCGTACGGCGCGAAGATCGTCCCCCGCACCGCCAGCTCGCCGGCAATGCAACTGAACGTGGGGAGCCAGGTAGAGACGTGCTCCCACGCCATCCCCTCCGCGGCGAGCTCACGCGCGACTCCGCCGACGCTGATAGTCGGTTTCGCCAGCGGCGCGGATCCGCCATTGACGAAATCCGGCCCGCCGGCGAACTCGATCGCGCCGCGGGCGGCGCGGTGCAGCATCCCGACGGCGTGCAGCGACCCGTCGGCGGGGTGGATGCACGGCAGCGCCAGCCAGTGGTTGCCGGTGAGCTGCCACGGAATGCGGGGGATCTTCGTCATTGTGGCTGGGAATCTACGGGAAGCAGGCTACGAGAGAGGCTTACTGGATCTCACCAGACGCCAGTAATTCCTTGGCGTGCGCCTTCGCGACAGAGCTGCTTGGGTCCCCGCCGAGCATTCGAGCTATCTCCTCGACGCGCGGCGCGCCGGTCAGTACCGTGACATCGGCAGTCGTCACTCCGCGCTTCGCCGCCTTGGCCACGACGATGTGGTGGTGCGCGCGCGCCGCGAGCTGCGGCAGGTGCGAGATCGCGAACACCTGATGGTTGTCCGCAACCCGGCGCAACGTGTCCCCCACCTGCAGCCCGACCTTGCCGCCGATGCCCGCGTCCACCTCGTCGAACACCAGCGTCGGCGTGCGATCCACTTTCGCGAGGATCGTCTTGAGCGCAAGCATCACGCGCGACAGCTCCCCGCCGGAAGCGACGCGCGCGAGTGGCCGCGGCGGGTGGCCCTTGTTCAGCGTCACGTGGAACGCGACTTCCTCCGCGCCGTGCGGCCCGGGCTCCGCGAGCTTGGGCAGCATCACCGAGAACGCGCCGTCCGGCATTCCCAGCTCGGGCAGCCGCGCGTCCACCGCTTTCACCAGCTTGCTCGCCGCTGCCTGCCGCTGCTTCGACAGCTTCGCCGCCGCCGCGGCGAGCTTGCGCTCGAGCTCGACGGCGCGCCCACGCAGCTCGTTCAGGTCCAGCTCACCGCCTTCAACGAGATCCAGCTCCTCGCGCGCCTTGCGGCCCGTCTCGATCACGGCGGCTACCGAGTCGCCGTACTTCTTGAGCAGGCGGTACAGCAGGTCCCGGCGCTCCCGCACCGTGCCGAGCCGTTCCGGATCCAGCTCCACGCGCTCGGCGTACACGCCGGCCTCGCGCGTCAGCTCGGTGAGCGCGTAGTACGCGGCGTCCAGCTGCTCCTGCATGGCCTTGGTGGACGGATCGATCCGCCCGATACTCGCCAGGGCGCGCTGCGCCGACGCGAGCGCGGTGAGTGCCCCGCCCTCCTCGGCCTCGAGCGCCTCGCGCAATGACGCCGCGAGCGTGCGCAGCTCGACCGCGTTCTCGAGCACACGGGCTTCGTCCTCCAGCTTCTCCTGCTCGCCCTCGATGAGCTTCGCGCTCTCGATCTCGCCCGCGACGTGCCGCAGGTAATCGGCGCGCTTCTCGGCTTCGCTCCGCCGCGACACCAGCTCCTCCATCTCGCGCCGCACTTTGCCCAGCGAGCCGTGCAGCTCGCGCACTTCACTCACCGTGTCGCCGGCGCCGGCGAACGCGTCGAGGATCGCGCGCTGCGAGTCGCCGTCGAGCAGCGCCTGGGCCTCGTGCTGCCCGTGGAGATTCACCAGCATCCGCCCGACTTCAGCCAGCAGCGTGGCGCCGACCGGAGTCGCGTTGGCCCACGCGCGCCCGCGGCCGCTCGCGGCCATCTCGCGCTTGAGCACCAGGGTCCCGTCTTCGACGTCGATCCCGTGCCCGTCGGCCCAGGCGGCGACGTCGGCAGCGCCGGATATGTCGAAGATCCCTTCGATCACGGCGCGATCCGCGCCGGGCCGGATTACGTCGGTGCTGCCCCGCTCGCCAAGCAGAAATCCGAGCGCGCCAACGATGATGGATTTACCCGCGCCGGTCTCGCCGGAGAGAATGTTGAACCCGGGCGCAAGCGGCAGCGCGATCGATTCGATGATCGCGAAGTTGCGGATGCGTATCTCACTCAGCATTGCTGCAGTCGTCTTCCTTGAGCCCGCCCCAGCCCAGCTTTTGCCTGATGCGGCTGAAGAACGTGTCGGGTGGAAAGCGGACGAGCATCACGGGCGACTGCGAGCGCCGAATGATCAGGCGCTCTCCCCGTCTCACTTCCGTTCCGCCCTGCCCGTCGACGGTCAGCAGCAGCTCGTCGGGCCCGTCTTCTCCCTGCAGCACGATCTCCGCCTCGGGATGAACCACGAGCGGTCGTATGCCGAGAGTGTGCGCCGAGATCGGCGTGATCACGATGGACTCGAGTCGCGGCGCGACGATCGGTCCGCCCGCGGAGAGGCTATACGCGGTCGATCCCGTCGGCGTCGCGACGACGATGCCGTCGGCGGCGTACGTTCCCATGAACTCGCCGTCGATCGAGATGGAGAGGCGAACTACGCGCGCAAAGCCGCCCTTGTGCAGCACGAAGTCGTTCAGCGCGAGCCAGCGCTCCGATCCGGCGGAAGACCCCGAGCCGCTGTCCGTGGTCGCGGTGATTGTCATGCGCGATTCAGCCGTGTAATCGCCCGCCTGGAAGCGGCGCAGCGCGCTCTCCACATCCGGCGCGTTGCAGCTCGTGAGAAAGCCCAGCCGCCCGAGATTGACGCCAATGATGGGCACCGGGCGGCCGTCGAGCAGCTTGGCGCCGCGCAGCAGCGTGCCGTCCCCGCCGAGCGTGACGAGCGCGTCGATCTCGCTCGCGGAATCCAGCTCTTCATGCAGCCCAGGCCGCAGGAGAGGCTCGTACACCAGCTTGAATCCGAGCTCCGGCGCGAGGATCTCCAGCAGGCCGAGCATCGCCGGCAGCTTGTCGTAGCCTTCGTGCCCGACGACGCCGATCCGCATCAGCCGGCCATGGCCTCTGTCTCGCGCAGCGCCCGCACCCTGCTTGCGATCCCGCCGGCGTCGAGACCGACCGCCGCGAGCTGGAACGCGCGCGGAGCCTGCTCGATGAACCGGTCCGGCACGCCGTGCGTCGCCACGCGGACCGCCGGGTCGAGCTTCCCGACCACGCCGGCCATGTACGCGCCGAAGCCGTTCACCACGGTCCCTTCCTCCACGACCAGCAGCTGCCGGTGCTCGGCAAGGATGGCCGCGAGCGTCAGCTCGTCGTGCGGCTTGAGGTAGCGGCAGTTGACGACGGTGACGTCGAGTCCTTCCGCGGCGAGCGATTCCGCGGCCGCCACGGCCGGAAGCACCATCGTGCCCACGGCGAGGATCGCGAAGCCGTCGCCCCCGCGCTCTCCGCTCTGCCGCACGACTTCCCACGTGCCGTACGTAACCGGCGGAATCTCCGCCGCTGCACCGGGCTGGTCGGGCGCGGCGTCGCGCGGGTAGCGGAGCGAGAACGGTCCCTCGCCGTGCTCGATGCCCGCGCGCAGCAGCCCCAGCATTTCTTCCGCGTTCTTGGGCGCCGTCACCGTCGAGCCAGGGATCGCCAGCATGTAGGCAATGTCGTACAGCCCCATGTGCGTGGGACCATCCTCGCCAACCAGGCCGGCGCGATCCATTGCAAACACGACGGGCAGGTGCTGAATGGCGACGTCGTGCACGATGCTGTCGTACGCCCGCTGCAGGAACGTGGAATAGATGGCGCACACCGGGCGGATCCCCTGCGTTGCGAGCCCCGCCGCGAACGTGACGGCGTGGCCTTCAGCGATCCCGACGTCGAAGAACCTGTCAGGATGCTCCTTCGCGAACGCCATCGTGCCGGTGCCGCTCGGCATCGCGGCCGTTATCGCGACTACCCGGCGATCGGCCGCGGCTAGCTCGGTCAGCCCGCGCCCGAAGATCGCTGTGTACCCGGGATTTGCGGTGGAGACAGCGCGCTGTTTGCCAGTCGCCGGGTCGTGTCCCGGCGGGAGTGCGTGCCATTTCTCGCCGTGCTCGCCGGCGGGAAATCCCTTCCCCTTCTGGGTGATCACGTGCACCAGCCGCGGGCCCGTCATCTCCCGCACCGCGGCGAACGTGTCGACGAGCGTGTCGATGTTGTGCCCGTCGATCGGCCCGAAGTAGCGGAAGCCCAGCTCCTCGAACAGAACGCCGGGCGTGAGCAGCGACTTCATGCTCTCTTCCCACTTTCGCACCACCGTTCCGACGGACGACAGCGGGCCCGGAGCGTGGTCGATCGCGGAGCCGATCGCCGACCGCACGCGGTTGTACAGCGGGTTCCGCTGGACCGACGTGAGATACCTGGACATCGCGCCGACGTTCGGCGCGATCGACATCTCGTTGTCGTTCAGCACGACGATGAAGTCGCGGCCCGCTCCGCCGGCGTTGTTGAGGCCCTCGTACGACAAGCCGGACGTGAGCGCGCCGTCGCCGAGTATCGACACGACCTTGAACGATTCGCCGTTGAGATCGCGCGCTACGGCCATTCCGAGCCCGGCCGAGATCGCGGTCGCGGCGTGCCCGGCGCCGAACGCGTCGTACTCGCTCTCACTCCGCTTGAGGAAGCCGGAGATGCCGTTCTCCTGCCGCAGCGATTCCATCGCCGCGTTCCGGCCGGTGAGCAGCTTGTGCGGGTAACCCTGGTGCCCGACGTCCCACAGGACCTGGTCGCGCGGCGTGTCGAAGACCGCGTGGATCGCGATGGTGAGCTCGACCACTCCGAGCCCGGCACCGATGTGGCCGCCGGTGCGCGAGCACAGCTCGATCATCCGCTCGCGGATGTCGGACGCGAGCGCGCGCAGCTCGTCGCGCGACAGCGCCTTGAGATCGGCGGGCGAGTGGATTCGATCGAGAATGGGCATGTTGGAAGTCACGACTCTCTCAGTATGACGAATTTCGCGAGCCGTTGTAGGCGGGCGCTCTCGAGCCCCGACGCGGCCAAGCCCTCGCATGCGTCGGTGATCAGCGCGGACGCGCGCTGCAGGGCGCCGTCGACCCCCAGCAGTGCCGGGTACGTCTGCTTGCCCAGCGCCGCGTCCCTGCCCGCGGTCTTGCCCAACCGGTCGCTGGTCGAGGTCACGTCGAGCACGTCGTCCGCGATCTGGAAGGCCAGACCGATCGCGTGGCCGAAGCTGGCCAGTGCGGCGAGCTGCTTCTCGCCGGCGCCCGCCGCGAGTCCGCCGATCTTCACCGACGCGGCGATCAGCGCGCCCGTCTTGTCCCGGTGGATGCGCTCCAGCCCGGCCAGCCCGAAATCCGCGCCGTGCGACTCGAGGTCGAGCAGCTGCCCGCCGATCATCCCCCCGCCGCCGGCGGCGCGCATGAGCTCCGTCACGACCGCCGAAGTCACGGCCGGATCGAGCTCGAGCCGCGCCGCGCCGGCCAGCGCCGCGCGCACGGCCAGCGGCACCATCGCGACTCCGGCGACCGTCGCCGTGCGCACGTCCCACTTGCGGTGAACCGTCGGCCGGCCGCGCCGCAGGTCGTCGTCATCCATGCACGGCAGGTCGTCGTGCACGAGCGAGTATGCGTGCACGACCTCCACGGCGGCCGCCAGCGGCGCGGCGTCGCCGCGCCCGCCCGCCGCGCGATAGGCGGCGATCAGCAGCACTCCGCGAATGCGCTTGCCGGAGCCGAGCATCGCGTACCGGACCGCGTCGCCAAGGCGACCCCAGTCGGGCGGGAGCAGCTTCGCCGCGCAATCCTCCAGCGCGATCGTGGCTTCGTGCCGCTCTCCGGCGAATTCTTCCTCGAAGCTCGCCAGCGTCGAATCGATCGAGGGCGCGGCCGGCTGCGACGCGATCACGCTAACGTCCGCTCCGCCGCGCGCAGCGTGTTCTTGAGCAGCATCGCGATGGTCATGGGGCCGACACCGCCCGGCACCGGCGTGATGAGTGACGCGACCTCGCGCACTTCGTCGAACGCGACGTCGCCCGCGAGCCTGTAACCCGAGGCGCTGGCAGGATCCTCCACGCGGCTGATCCCGACGTCGATGACGACCGCGCCCGGCTTCACCATGTCGCGCTTGATGAGGCGCGTCTTGCCCGCCGCGGCGATCAGGATGTCCGCGCGACGCGTGTGCGCCGCCATGTCAGTGGTCGCGCTGTGGCAGACGGTGACGGTGCAATTCGCCTGCGGCGTGTTCTGCAGCATCAGCGCGACCATCGGCTTGCCGACGATGTTGCTCCGGCCGACGATAACGCACTCCTTCCCCGCGGTCTTCACCCCCGCGCGCTGCAGCATCACCTGGATTCCCGCGGGCGTGCACGGCACGAACCCGTCGGTATCCCCGATCAGCATCTTGCCGACGTTCACCGGATGGAAGCCGTCCACGTCCTTCTCGGGCTTGATCCGCCGGATGACGGAGTCAGCCGCTATGTGCTTCGGCAGCGGCATCTGCACCAGGATGCCGTGGATCGCCGGATCGGCGTTGAGCGCGTCCACCCGGGCGTCGAGCTGCGCCTGCGACGTGTCAGCGGGAAGCCGGATCGTGACCGAGTGCATTCCCGCCTCCGCGCACGCCTTCCCCTTCGACTTCACGTATACGGCGCTCGCGGGGTCGTCGCCTACGAGCACGACGGCGAGACCCGGGCGCACGCCCCGCGCGACGAGCCTGGCGGTGCCGGCGGCTACCTCGTCGCGCAGCTCCCGCGCAATCGCTTTTCCGTCGAGCAGCTCAGCGGGCAAAGTCGACGGCTCTCGTCTCGCGGATCAGCACGACCTTGATCTGTCCCGGGTACTGCAGCTCGGCCTCGATCCGCCGCGCGATCTCCTCCGACAGCGACACCATGCGCACGTCGTCGATGTGGTCGGGGGTGACGACCACGCGAATCTCGCGCCCCGCCTGAATGGCGAACACCTTCTCCACGCCCTTGTAGCTCGACGCGATCTTCTCCAGTCCCTCGAGCCGCTTCACGTAGGTCTCGAACGCTTCGCGCCGCGCGCCCGGGCGCGAGCCCGAGATCGCGTCCGCCGCCTGCACGAGCACCGAGATCTCGCTCTCGTGCGGCACGTCGTCGTGATGCGCGGCGATGCAGTTGACCACCAGCGGGTGCTCGTCGTACCGCGTCGCGACCTCGACGCCGAGCTGGACGTGGGTGCCCTCGTGCTCGTGCGTGAGCACCTTGCCGATGTCGTGCAGCAGCGCGCCGCGCTTGGCCATCGCGACGTCGAGCCCGAGCTCGGCCGCCATGATCCCCGCGAGCCACGCGACTTCCTTCGAGTGGTTGAGGATGTTCTGGCCGTAGCTCGTGCGCCAGCGCATCCGCCCGATGAGCTTGATCAGCTCCGGGTGCAGCCCGTGCACGCCGCTGTCGTACGCGGCGCGCTCCCCCGTCTCGACGATGCCGGCGCTCACCTCGTCGCGCGCTTTCGCCACTACCTCCTCGATACGCCCGGGATGGATCCGGCCGTCGGCCACGAGCTTCTCGAGCGCGAGCCGCGCCACCTCGCGCCGCACCGGGTCGAAGCAGGACACGACCACGGTGTCGGGAGTGTCGTCGATGATGACGTCCACGCCGGTCGCCAGCTCGAAGGCCCGGATGTTCCGCCCTTCGCGGCCGATGATCCGCCCCTTCATCTCGTCGTTCGGGAGGGCGACAGCCGATGCCGTGGTTTCCGACGTATGCTCGGCGGCAATGCGCTGGATGGCGAGCGCCACGATCTTCTTGGCCTCGCGGTCGGCGCTCTTGCGGGCGGTCTCGCGGATCTCGCGGACGCGGCTTGCCGCGTCGGCCTGCGCCTCTTCCTCGATCCGGCGGATCAGCTCGTTCTTGGCTTCGTCCGCGGACATGCCGGCGAGCTGCTCCAACCGGCGGCGCTCCTCGGCCACGATCTGCTCGACTTCCTGGCGGCGCGACTCGATGGTCTGTTCGCGCTCGACTATGCTCTCGTTGCGGCGCGTGACCTCGCGCTCGCGCTGCTCGACGAGCTCGAACTTGCGCTCGAGGACGGTGCCACGCTCCTGAACGCGCTTCTCCTCGCGCTCGATCTCCTCGCGGCGCTTCCTGGCCTCACCCTCCCATTCCTCGCGGAGGGCTATCACCTCTTCCTTCCCCGCCACGACCGCGCTCTTTCTGAGCGTCTCGGCCTCGCGGGCGGCCTCGGCTGCGATCCGCTGCGCGGCCTCTTCGGCCGTGTCCTTCGCCGCGCGCTGCCTGGCTAACTCGCTAGCCGCGCCCTTGCGTCGTCCAACAAAGAAAAACGCCGCGGCGGAGACAGCTGCCAGAACCAGCCCGCCCGCGGCGATCAACGCCGTGTTGTATTCCATGCTGATCTATACCTCCATCGCGCCGGATGGTCGTCGCGCTTTGCGGCAAAGTTAATCCCGCCTCTTGGAGGGAGGGAGCCACGGGCGAATCTCGTCGCTGAGCTTCTGCATGGCCCCTACGGTCGCGTAGGAGGCCTCGCGGGCCTGAAACAGCTCGTCCGTGATCTGGAGGGCGGCCAGAATGGCCGCCTTGTGCTGCTCCACGTTGGTGGACTGGAGAACGCTCTTGATGGTCTTGTCCACGTGCTCTGCGACCGCCCGCGTGTGCTCGGGGGTCGCATCGCTGCGGATGGAGTACTCGTCGCCCTGGATCTCGACCTTGACCACGTTTTTCTTGGCGGTCACTGCACGGCCTCGCTCTGCTCGCGGAGGAAGCGCACGCGCTCCAGCATCCCCTTGACCCGCTCGGTCGCGGCCTTGAGCCGCCGCGTCAGATCCTTGTTCTCGCGCTCGAGGGCAGCCAGCCGCTCGGGGGTCGGCTTGCTCGACGACGCCGCGGTGTCGATCTCCTTCAACCGCACCTCGGCCTGGAGCGCGCGCCGGCGGAAGCCGCTGAGCTCCTCTCCCAGGTGGCGGACGAGCGACTCGAGCTCCTTGAACACGGCTTTTTCAGGACGTGCGCTGTCTGACACCTAGCTCTCCCTCAAGCGCCTGTAGGAGCTTGGTCCGGCGGGCATCGATCTCCTTGTCGCGTAGTGTGCGCTCCGGGTGACGGAACGTCAATCGCCACGCGAGACTGCGCTGCCCGTGCTCCACACCCTGGCCGCGGAACTCGTCGAACAGCTCGAGCTTCTCCAATAGATCGCCCGCGTGCGCGCGGATCGCGTCGGCCAGCCGGGCCGCGGGAAGGTCGTCGGGGACAACCAGGGCGAGATCGACCTGCACCGCGGGAGTGACCGGCAACGGGCGAGTCACTGTGCGACGCGCGTCGTGCACGGCGGCGCTGCCCAGGTCCAGCTCGACCCCGAACGCAGGCGTCGCCCAGGCTGGCGCGTCCAACGCGACCTCGGTCACGAAGCCGAGCTCCTCGCCCTTGGCGATAACCGCGAGACGGGACGAATCATCGCTCATACTGAACTTTAAGTCATCTAGCCCAAATGCCGCAAGGGCAATGACTTCTGCAATCCATTTCGCGTCCCACAGATCGCACGCCGGCGGCTTGCTCTCGGTGAAATGGCTGGGCCGTCGCTCGCCCATTATCAGCGCGCCGGCGTGCCGACTCTCTACCGGCCGGGGGTCGTCCCCGCGCGCGAAGACGGTGCCGATCTCGAACAGCCGGACGTCGCCCTGCATGTGTCCCAGGTTGTGCTCGGCGCGGCGCGCGAGCGTCTCGAGGATCGAGCTTCGGAGATACGCTTCGTTCTCCGCCAGCGGGTTGAGCACGCGGATGTCGGTGCCGCGGCCTTCCGCCACGAACGGCATGGGCCGCGCCTCCAACAGACCCTCGGCGACCAGCGCGTCGCGAACCCGCCGCTCGACCAGCCAGAGCGGGGCGTCGGGCGATTCGCCCGGGCGGAACGGTCTCAGCTCGGTCGAGATCCGGTCGTACCCGTGCAGCCGCGCGATCTCCTCGATCAGGTCGACCTCCGCGGTCACGTCGGACCGCCAGCTCGGAACCTCCGTACAGATCAGCTCCGTCCCGGTCTCGACGAGCGTGAAGCCGACCGAAGACAGGTAGCCGGCCATCGACGCGGCGGGGATCGGATCGCCGATGAGAGCGGACGCGCGCGCGGGACGGACGGACACGCGCTCGCGCCCCCGGGGCGCGGGATGAACATCGACGCCGGGGTGCTCCACGCGTCCGCTCGTCAGGCTCGCGATGAGCGCCGCCGCCTTTGCCGCCAGGACCGGCACCGACTCGGGATCGACGTGGCGCTCGAACCGGTAGCTGGCGTCGGTCGAGATGCCGAGCGCGCGGCGGGCGGCGCGCACGCGGCGCGGATCGAAGATGGCGACTTCCAGCAGGACGTCCGTCGTCGCTTCGCTGACCTCGCTTCCCTTTCCGCCGATCACGCCGGCAATCGCCTCCGCCCGGTCGGCGCCGGCGATCACGGTCGTCGCGTCGGTCAGCGTTCGCTCGACGCCGTCCAGGGTCACGAGCTTCTCCCCCGCCCTGGCCCGGCGGACGGTGACGCGCTTGCCGAGCCTGGCGAGGTCGAAGGCATGCATCGGCTGGCCGTACCCGTGCAGCATGTAGTTCGTGGCGTCGACCACGTTGTTGATCGGCCGCGCGCCGATCGCCGTGAGCCGGCGCGCGAGCCACTCCGGACTCGGCGCCACGCGCACTCCGCGGATGACCACGGCGGCGTACCGCGTGCAGCCCTCGAGGTCTTCGATGCCGACGGTGACGCCGTCGGTGGCGGCTGTGCCGGATTCCGTTCGCGGCAATGGCGGCTCGCCCGCGACGCCCGCCCACGGCTCGCCGGCGAACTCCCGCAGCGGGACTCCGGTCGCGGCCGCGAGCTCGCGCGCGATGCCGCGATGCGACAGCAGGTCGGGCCGGTTGGGCATGACGTCGACCACGAACAGCGTGTCGCCCGCACCCACGGTCTCGACGAACGAGGCGCCGGGGCTCGCGTCCGTCTCGAGCGCGAGAATTCCCTCATCGAGTAGCTGTTGGCTATTGGCTGTTGGCTGTTGGCTGAGCAGCAACTCCCGCGCGGAGCAGAGCATTCCGTTCGACACCACGCCGCGAATCTTGCGCTTCTCGATTTTGAGACCGCCAGGCAGAGTGGCGCCTACGGGGGCAAACGGATACGCGATGCCCGCCGTTACGTTCGGCGCGCCGCAGACCACGTCGAGCAGCTCGCCGCGCCCCGCGTCCACCTTGGTGATCCAGAGATGATCGGACTCCGGGTGGCGCGCCGCTTCGACCACGCGGCCGATGACGATGTCGCCGAGATCCTGGCGCACCGGGCGCATCTCCTCGACGGTCGCGCATCGCGCCGTGAGAATGTCGCGGATTTCGCGCGGCGCGAGCTCAGCGGGGACGAAGTCGCGCAGCCACTCGTGCGACGCGTTCATCGCGCGAATTGCCGGAGGAAGCGCACGTCGGAGTCGTACAGCGCGCGGATGTCAGGGATGCCGTATCGCGCCATCGCCATCCGCCCCGGGCCCATGCCGAACGCCCACCCCGTGTACTGCTCCGGGTCCACGCCCGAAGCGGACAGCACTTCGGGATGCACCATGCCGGCGCCGAGGATCTCCAGCCAGCCGCTGCCCTTGCACGTAGCGCAGCCGGAGCCCTGGCAGGCGGCGCACTGGACGTCCATCTCCGCGGACGGCTCCGTGAACGGGAAGAAGCTGGGGCGGAAGCGGGTCCTGGTCTCTCCGAGCAGCTGCTGCGCGAAGTGCGTGAGCGTCGCCTTGAGATCCACGAAGCTCACGCCTTCGTCGACCGCGAGGCCTTCTATCTGGGCGAACATCGGCGCGTGCGACGCGTCGAAGAAGTCGCGCCGATAGACGTTTCCCGGAACGATGATCCTGACCGGGGCGCCGTATGTCTGGAGCGTGCGGATCTGCACGGGCGACGTATGCGTGCGCAGGAGCATGTCGTCACCCACGTACAGGGTGTCGTGCATGTCCATCGCGGGATGGTCGGGCGGGAAGTTGAGCGCGGTGAAGTTGTACCACTCGGTCTCGGCCTCGGGGCCGAGCGCGACGGTGAAGCCCAGCTCGCGGAATATCTGCTCGACCTCCTCGATGATGAGCGTGACCGGGTGCTTGGCGCCGCGCCAGCGCTGTCTGGAGGGCATCGTCACGTCGACCAGCGCCGAGCGGCGGCGCGCCGCCGTGACCAGCTCCGTGTCCCGCTCTCCCAGCCGGCCTTCCAGGAGAAGCTTGGTCTTGTTCAGCGCCGCGCCGGCGGCGCGCTTCTCCTCGGGGGAGAGCTTCGGCAGCTCGCCTAGGAGCGCGGTCAGGCGACCGCTCTTGCGTCCGAGCAATGCGGTGCGCGCGGCCTCGAGCTCATCGCGCGTAGTGGCCGCGGCGATTCGCTCCAGTCCTTCACGTTCGAGCTGCTCTGCTGCTTTGACGAGGTCCAAAAGAGCTCTTGGCTGTTGGCTATTGGCTGTTGGCTATTGGCTGTTGGCTACCGCAAAACAAAACGGCTCCGCAAATCTATCGCGGAGCCGCAGCACCTCACCACACCGGCGCCGCGGCGCCGACCGGTCACGCCGCCTTGATGGCGGTGCGCACCTTGTCGGCGATGGCGGCGAACGCTTCCGGCTCGCGCACCGCGAGATCCGCGAGCACTTTCCGGTCGATCTCGATCCCGGCCTTCTTCAGCCCGTTGATGAACACGCTGTAGCTCATCTCGTGCTGGTGGGCGGCGGCGTTGATGCGGGTGATCCAGAGGCGGCGGAAATCGCGCTTCTTGTTCTTCCGATCGCGGTACGCGTACCGCCAGCCGCGCTCGACGTTCTCCTTCGCGGCCTTCCACAGCTTGCTGCGCGCGCCGAATCCTCCGCGCGCGGCTTTCATTACCTGCTTTTTGCGCTTCAGTCGCGCGACGTTCGATTTGACTCTGGGCATTGCTGACTCCGGGTCTGTTTTTTCTAAAAGCGCTGTTGGCTGTTGGCTATTGGCTGTTGGCTAAAAACCAACGGCACAGCCTACGACTGCAGCAGCCGCTTGAGGTTCTTCGCTTCACCGAGCGTGCCCACCGTGGTGGACTGGCGCAGGCGGCGTTTCCGCTTGGACGTCTTCTTCGTGAGGATGTGGCTCTTGAACGCCTTGTTCCGCTTCACCTTGCCGGTTCCGGTCAGGCTGAAGCGTTTCCGCGCTCCTCTGTGCGACTTCATCTTGGGCATTTAACGCTCTTGGCTATTGGCTATTGGCTGTTGGCTGTTGGCTCCTGCGGTGCTGTCAGCCAAAAGCCAACAGCCAACAGCCAACAGCTTCAGTTCTTATTTCGGCGCCAGAATCATGATCATCAACTTCGCTTCGAACTTCGGCTCGCTCTCCACCTTCGCGACGTCCGCCAGGCTCTGAGCTACGCGATCCAGCACCTGCCGCCCCAGCTCGGGATGCGCGATCTGCCGGCCGCGGAACATCAACGTCACCTTCACCTTGTTGCCTTCACCCAGAAACTTCCGCGCGTGCCGCGTCTTCGTCGCGAAATCGTGCTCGCTGATGCCGGGGCGGAACTTCACCTCTTTCAGCTGAATCACGTGCTGCTTCTTCTTGGCCTGCCGCGCCATCTTCGCCTGCTCGAACTTGAACTTGCCGTAGTCCATGATCCGGGCGACGGGCGGGCGGGCCGTCGGAGCGACTTCGACCAGATCCAGCCCCTGCTCTTCCGCCTGGGCCAACGCGGCATCGACCTCCATGATTCCCAGCTGCGCGCCGTCGGCGGCGATCACACGAATGGGGCTGATGCGGATCTGTTTGTTGACGCGAACTCGTTTTGTCGTGTCCTGTATTGTCATTTACCTCACAGCATTAAACAAAAAACGCGGACCCATTAAGGAGTCCGCGGAGACGACGCTCCGCGTGAACGGGACGCCGCCATGGCCGGAACTCCTGCAGCACACCTCGAGACAGCCGAGGGCCGGAGGGTGGGACGAGCTGCCAGGCTCGGCCACTTATAACGTTATATGCAGGGAAGTTAGCCGCCAGCGCTCTGCCGGTCAACATAGTCCGGGATAAAAGGGACGGGCCGGCAACAGTCTGGCCGGCGACGGCCGGCCAACCTCAGCTCACCGTTTCGTCCAGTCGTTGTTCGACCGGTCGAGGTCGGGCAGCACGTTCCGCGGATCGACCGCTACGCGGCGCACCGGTTTCTTTGCCGGCACGCGATAGGTGAACTGGCGGCCGAGGTTCCACATCTGTACCGGCAGGCGCACCGTCTCAGTCGAGCCGTCGTCGAAGGTGATGAGGAGCTCGGCGGGCATTGTCATCGTGCCGCGATTCGTCATGTGGACATTTGCCCGACCGCTCGTGTCGGTAGAGACGGAGTCCACCGCCTGATCGAGCCGCGCCGTGGTGAACACCCAGTCACGCCAGAACCAGTCGAGCTCTACTCCCGACGCGTCGCGCATGAGGCGGAAGAAGTCCGCCGGGGTCGGGTGCTTGTATGCCCACGCCTTGATGTACTCGCGGAAGGCGAAGTCGAAGCGGTCGCGGCCGAGCACCTCCTCGCGTAGTGTCCTGAGCATAAGCGCCGGCTTCTGGTAGCCCACCCACATAAGGTCGCGCACCTCCGTGGGATTCGTGCTGAGGGGCTGATCGTCCCCCGCGCGTGAGTGCTCGACGGCCATCCGCAGCGGATTGACCTGAATCGTGTCGCCGTAAGGCGTGCCGGCGAAGTACTCGGCGGCGTTCTGGAGGTCGACGAACGTGTTGAACCCCTCGTCCATCCACGGATAGAGCCGCTCGTTGGAGCCGACGATCATCGGGAACCACTCGTGCCCGAACTCGTGTGCCAGCGCCCACTGCTGCGTTTCGCGCGTGCTGTTGTTGGCGACGAAGGTGAGCATGGGATACTCCATGCCGGCAATCGGCCCCTCGACCGCGGTGGCATGCGAGTATGGATAGCGGTACCACTGCTCGCTGAAGTGCCTGATCGCGCCGCGCGCCATCGCGTGAGCTTCCGGCCATTTGTCGGCGGACGAACGGTACAGCGTCTGGATGAGGATGCCGTCGAGGTTGCTGGCGTCCCACTGCCAGTTCGGGGCGGCGGCCCAGGCGAAGTCGCGCACGTTGTCGGCCGTGAAGTGCCAGGTGTACGGCCCGTTGCCGGGCCGCGTGCGCCCCGGCCTGCCCGCTTCGTCGCGCGTGATGACGGCGACGGCGGTGTCCGATTTCCGCGCGCTCGCGAGCCGCGCGAGCTGGTTCCGCGTGAGCACCTGCTCAGGATTCCTCAGCTCACCCGTCGCGGCGACGATGTAGCTGGCAGGGAGCGTGAGCGTAACGTCGAAGCTGCCGTACTCGAGATAGAATTCGCCGGCGCCGATGTACGGCTCGTGATTCCAGCCGCGGACATCGTCGTAGACCGCCATGCGCGGATACCACTGCGCAATCTCGTACAGCGCGCCGTCGCGTCCCATGCGGCCAACGCCCTGCTCGGGGACGGTGAAGTGCCAGGCCACCTCCATTTCGAGCGACTGTCCCGATTCCAGTGGCCTGCCGAGGTCGACGCGGAGCGTGGTGCCATAGTTCGTGCGCTTCGCCTCGACGCCGCCGATCGTCAGCGACTGGATCGTCGGTCTGCCGACGAAGCTCCCACAGGAGAAGTCGAACGCGACCTCGCCGAAGACGAGCGGTGGCTGGTTCAGCGTGCTTCCGATGCTGTTCGGTGCACAGGCGTTCTGCTCGACGAAGAGCCAGAGATACGACAGCGCGGTCGGCGAATTGTTGACGTAGTGGATCGTCTCGCGGCCCTGCAGCAGGTGGCTCGCAGTGTCGAGTGACGCGGCAATGCGGTAGTCCACGCGCTGCTGCCAGTAACGCAGCCCCGGACGGCCAGCGCCCGTGCGCTGCTCGTTCGGCGCCGGCAGCGGCAGCGGCCTGAATGGCGAGCTGTCGGCCACGGTCAGCTCGCGCGACTGGGCGCCGAGCGGGTTCGCGACGAGCGGGCTCGCGACGAGCGGGCTCGCGACGAGCAACGTGGCGAGGAAAGGACGAAGACCTGCGCGGTAGCTCGGCATGGCGGTAACATAAGCTGGTCCCGGGCCGGAGCGGCCGAAAGTGTTCGCCCGCGCTGCTGGCCGCGAGCCGGTCGTTCGCCCACCTTATCTTCGTGATCAGAGCACCAACCGCGGAGTGACTCCCATGAGCATCACCGTCGTATCAGCCGCCTTCGCGCCGAATGCGGAGATTCCGGCCAGGTTCACCTGCGAGGGCGAGGACATCTCGCTGCCGCTCGCCTGGAGCGGTGCACCGGCGAAGACCAAGAGCTTCGCGCTCATTTCCGACGATCCGGACGCGCCCGATCCCAAAGCCCCGAAGATGACGTACGTGCACTGGGTGCTCTACGACATCCCGGTCTCCGTCACCAGCCTCGGCGAAGGTGCGTCCACGCATCTGCCAGCCGGCGTGCGCGAAGGACTCAACGACTGGAAGCGCACCGGTTGGGGCGGGCCGTGCCCGCCAATTGGACGGCATCGCTACTTCTTCAAGCTCTATGCGCTCGACACCGCGCTCGGCGACCTTGGCTCACCGACCAAGGCGGCGCTGGAGAAGGCAATGGAGGGACACATCCTCGCGCAGGGAGAGCTCGTCGGGACGTATCAGAAGAGGAAGTAGCTGCCGGGTTCCCGGCGAGTCGCGCGCGACTGCCGGCGGCTAGCGGGGCACGGGTTCGAACTTCGCCGTGAAGTGCCTGAGCACCCGCGGCTGCTCCACGATCCGCACTCCGCGAATGTCCTGCGCGATGCTGTTCACGTGCAGCAGCACCTCGGCCACGTAGTCCATGTGGCTCTGCGCATAGACTCGGCGCGGAAAGGCGAGCCGCACCAGCTCCATGTCGGCGGGGCGCTCGCTGCCGTCCGGCTGCTGCCCGAACATCACGGAGCCGATCTCGCATCCGCGGATGCCCCCTTCGACGTACAGCGCGATGCAGAGCGCCACCCCCGGGTACTGGCTCTGCGGGATGTGCGGGAGCCAGCCCCTGGCATCGAGGTAGAGCGCATGGCCGCCCGCCGGACGCACGACGGGAATCCCGGCTGCGACCATCTTTTCGGCGAGGTACTCGACCGAGCGGATTCGGTAGCGCAGGTAGTCGGGATCGAGCGCCTCGTGCAGCCCGACCGCGATGGCCTCGAGGTCGTAGCCGGCGAGCCCGCCGTAGGTGGGGAATCCCTCGGTGAGGATGAGCGAGTCGCGACAGGTGACGGCGAGGGCGTCGTCGTTCATCGCGAGGAATCCGCCGATGTTCGCCATCCCGTCCTTCTTCGCGCTCATCGTGCAGCCGTCGGCGAGCGAGAACATCTCCTGGGCGATCGCCAGCGGAGTCCTGTCGGCGTACCCCGGCTCGCGGGTCTTGATGAACCACGCGTTTTCGGCAAAGCGACAGGCATCGATGAAGAAGGGCACGCCATGCGCGCGGCAGAGCGCCGACGTACGGCGGATGTTCTCCATGCTCACCGGCTGGCCGCCCTGGGAGTTGTTGGTCACCGTCATCATCACCAGCGGCACGTTGCCCGCGTTCTCCGCCAGGACCCGCTCGAGCGCGGCGACGTCCATGTTCCCCTTGAAGGGGTGCACTGTCTGCGGCTCGCGCGCTTCCGCCACCGGCAGATTGAGGGCCACCGCGCCCCTGTGCTCGACGTTCGCCCGCGTGGTGTCGAAGTGCGTGTTGTTGGGGACGATCGACCCGGGCTTGAGCAGCGCGCCCGAGAGAATGTGCTCGGCGGCGCGTCCCTGGTGCGTGGGGATCACGTGCCGGAATGCGGTGATCTCCTGCACCGACCTGACAAAGGCGTGAAAGGAGCGCCCGCCGGCGTACGACTCGTCGCCCCGCATCATGCCGGCCCATTGGTACACCGACATCGCACCCGTTCCCGAGTCGGTGAGGAGGTCGATGAGCACGTCCTCGGCGTCGAGCTGAAAGACGTTGTAGTGCGCCGCGCGGATCGCCGCAGCGCGCTCAGCGTCGGTGGTCTGGCGGGTCGGCTCGACCACCTTGATGCGGAACGGCTCGACGATGGTCTTGAACTTCACCGGCGCTCCCGCGGGAGGAGGAGCGAAAGCGGCGGGGACGTGTGTCGGTTCAGCGAACGTACATCCACAAGCCGTACAGGCCGATCAGCGCTCCTCCGACCGCGATCGCCGTCCCGGCGCCTCCGCCGATGAGGAGCCCGGTGAGCAGTGCCGCGCCGCCGACGATCATGAGGGCCGCGCTCTCCCGCGAGGGTGTCTCCAACTGGGCGCCGTTTGCGACCGAGGTCGCTGCCGATGGCGCCGTAATGCCGGCGCGCGCCGCCTGTATCGTGGGTCCGGCAGGAGCACGGTCCGTCCGCGCCTGCGCGGACAATCCGGGAGCCGCGACCGAGATGAGCAATACCGAACCGAACAGTGCCAGCAACCGTTTCATTTGACGTTCTCCACGAGACTGTAAGTCTTTCCGTCGTGCGCGATGCGCCCCCATGACTTCACCGCGTCGTGCTCGAATATCAACAGCCACTTCTCCGCCAGCGCCTGCGCGAACAACCGCCGCTTGGTCTCCAGCGTCACGAGCGGCTCCACGTCGTATCCCATTATCCACGGGAGCGGCAGGTGCGCCGCCGTCGGGGCGATGTCTCCCAGAAAACAAGCGCGATCCGCTCCCGACGTCACGACAACGCTCTGGTGAAACGGGGTATGGCCCGGCGTCAGGATCACACCGACTCCCGCCATCACCTCGGTCTCTCCCTGCAACAACCGCAACTTTCCGGCCCGGTCGATCGGAACATAGTTACGCTCGAAGTAGCTCGCCGCGGTCCGCTCGTTCGTGTGCGTCGCGTAGTCGTACTCGCCGCGCTGCACGAAGTACTCCGCGTTCGGAAAAGTGATCGAGAGCTCGCCCGCCGCGTCGAGATACGTATTTCCACCCGCATGGTCGAAGTGCAGGTGCGTGTTGATGACCACGCTTATCGCGTCCGGCGTGTGGCCGGCCGCCCTGATCCCGTCCTCCAGCGCGGTTCTCGACTGCTCCCCGTCGTTCTCGATGCCGTAGATGTCGACAAACTTCGCCGTCTCCTTGTTGCCCGCGCCCGTGTCGATGAGCAGCAAGCCGTCCGGGTGCTCGACCAGCAGGCAGCGCATCCCGAGCTGGATCCGGTTGCGCTCGTCCGCCGGAATCCTCTTCTCCCACAGCGGCTTCGGCACGACGCCGAACATCGCGCCGCCGTCGAGCCGCTGCCCGCCGGCCTGAATGGCGTGACATTTCAGATCGCCGATCTGAACGGGTTGGACCAGCGGCTCGGGCCGGCTCACGCCGTCAGGTCGTTGCTGGCCGGCGCCGGCAGCGCGGACTTGCGCCGCGGCTTCCGCGGAGCGCGCGCGCCGGCGAACCGCTGCAGATCGGCCCACGTGTGCAGCCCCGCGTCGTTCGCGTGCTGCAGCATCTTCACCAGGCATTCCGCCGTAGCGAGAGCGTCGCCGCCAGCGCGGTGGCGCGAATGGATGGTCACGCCGTAGTACCGGGCCAGATGATCCAGCGAGCGCCGGGGGAGCTGCGGCAGAAGCCGCTTCGCGAGCTTCACGGTGCACAGCTGCCGCCCCTGAATCCTGTTCCCGGTCGCGCGCAGGATCTCCGTGGACACGAACCGCCAGTCGAACTTCGCGTTGTGCGCCGTGAACACGTGGCCCGCGAGCGCGGACATGAGTCGCGGCGCCACCTGCTCGAACGTCGGCGCGTCCTTCACCATGTCCCAGGTGATGTGGGTGAGCGCGGTGACGAAGTGCGGGATCGGCCGCCGCGGATTCACCAGCGTCTCGAACGTGTCCACGATGACGCCGTCGCGGACGACGACGGCCGCCACTTCGGTGATCCGGTCGCCGAACATCGCGCTGGTCCCGGTGGTCTCCACGTCCACCACCACGTAGGACAGCGAGTCGAGCCGGTCGAGCGCCGGCTCGCTGAACCTTCCATTGGGCCGCGACGCGAGCGCGCTGAAAGCGGACGCGATCCGCCATTTTCCGTCGAGTCCCTTCTCGAAATCAGTGCGGCCCGCGAACATCGCCGCGGCCAGATGCTCGGCCACCGTGCGTGGCGGGCCGGGCAGGTTGCACACGTGCGCGATCAGGTCCACGGCGTCGGCCGGTCCCGCCGAGAGATACTCCAGCGCGCGCGTCGTCAGCAGCGTGTCCCCCGGCGCGGAATGGATCCCGCCGCTCAGTCCCAGGGGTCGTCCCTCGTCACGGGGCAGGTCATGCAGCGCGGACCGCCGCCACCGCGCACCAGCTCGCCGCCGGGGAAAGTGATGACCGCCCGCTCGTCCCCGCCGATCTCCACCGCGTCGTCCAGAAAATCCTTCGCCGACACGATCCTGAAGCCGACCTTCTCCATCTCGTGCAGCGTCGCCTCGTTTCTGGTGTACGACGTCACGAGTCCCGGCCGCAACGCGCCGAAGTTGCACCCCGACGCCCACTGCTCCCTCTCCTGGATCATCCGGCGGCTCCCGCCGCACAGCACCGGCTCCAGCCGCAGCCCGCAGCCCTCGAGCGCAGCGAAGATCGTCGGCATCTCGGTCATCTGCGACTTGCCCTTCTTCCAGTGCAGGATCGGGAGCCGCTCCGGCCCGATGAAGTGCGGCGGGTACACGACGCACAGCTCGCGGTCCACCTGCGTGAAGATCATGTCGAGGTGGATCGCGATGTCCTCCCGCGGCATCACGACGACGATGACGTCGGTGATGCCGGTCTGGGCGAACAGCAGCTCGGCGAGATTCTCGATGGCCGCCGGGCTGGAGCGCTCGCTGAATCCGATGAGCACCAGATCGTGTCTCAGCGGATGCACGTCCCCGCCCTCCAGCGTGTAGTTGATCCGGCGCTCGCTGGAGCCGTCGTACAGGATCCCCTTGTTGGCGAGCCGCGGGTGCGCGGAGAAGATCGCCTTCATGATCAGCTCCTCGCTCCAGCGCACGCCGTAGCGCATCGAGCCGATCATCACGTGCTCGCCGAGTCCCATGGCGACGTCGCGCGTGAAGAAGAGATTCGGCAGCGGCGGCATGAGGTAGCCGGACTCGTTGAGCTTGCGCGCGAGCGGGCCGGGCGGCTCTTCCTTCCCTTCGATGAGAGTCCGCACGAGCTGCTCCGGCGGCAACTCGTAGATCTCGCGCGTCAGAGGCTCGGACGGAATGATGTCCATGGACTCCCGCCACAGCCTCTCGCGGACGGCGTCGTCGGCCACGACGTCGGCCAGTAGATCCGTGACCTGGTGCACCTCGGCGAACCGCTCGAGGATCGCGACGAACCGGCGGTGCTCCTCGCCCGCGGTCCGCACGTCGATCATGTCGTCGTACAGGTAGGTCGCGCGGGTCGTGGGAGTCACGGCCAGGAGCTCGGGCCCCGGCGTGTGGACCAGGACCGAGCGAAGCGCTCCGATTTCGGACGTCACGTGTACCGGCATCAACCCGAAGATAAGCCATAAACCCGCTTCCGGCCTACACCTACTGGTACCAGGACCGCCCAGGAAATAGGTTTGTGAATGATTTCACAAGCTCCATGAAACGAATCGCAGAATCTACTGTTCGGCGGCTTTCTCTCTATCTCGGCTTCCTCGAAGACATTTATCGCCGGGGGAGCACGACCGTATCCAGCGAGCAGCTGGCGAAGCTCGGCGGCACCACGTCGGCGCAGGTCAGGAAGGACCTTTCCCTGTTCGGCTCATTCGGGAAGCGCGGGCTGGGGTACTCGGTGAGCGAGCTGCTCGAGCGGCTGCGGCAGATCATGGGGCTGGAGCGCCGCTGGCGCGTGTGCATCGTCGGCGCGGGCAAGATCGGCGCGGCGCTCGCGCAGTACGAGGGGTTCACGCAGCGCGGGTTCGACGTGGTGGCGGTGTACGATTCGAATCAGGCGCGCGTCGGGGAGACGCTCGGCGATCTTCAGGTGCGCGACGTCGCCTTCTTCGAGCGGGACGCGGAGTCCGAGAAGTTCGACATCGCGGTGCTCGCGCTCCCGGCGCGCGGGGCGCAGAAGATGGCCGAGCGCGTCGCGCGCGCCGGCATCGGCGCGATCCTCAACTTCGTACCCGGGCAGATCTCGGGGCCGCCGAAGGTGGTCATGCGCACGGTGGACATGGCCATGGAGCTGGAAGCACTCTCGTTCGCGTTGACGAACCGGGATTGATTTTTGGGGTGCGGGTGGACGCGAGGCTCCATGCCGCGCTCCGGCCGCTACGCGAGCAAACTGCGCTCGCTAAGACGCGGCCTTCGGCGGCACGGAGCCTCGCGTCCCCGCCGGCCATCGGGAATTTGCCAAGCGAACGACGGGCTTCAGCTCGTGGCGCGGAGAGTCGCGTACAGGCGGGCGAACTCCGCGGGTGAGAGTGTCTCGGGGCGGGCCCGCGGATCCCAGCCGCCCGCGGTGAGAATCTCACGCGCGCGGTCGGAGTCCACGCCTTCCAGGGCGCGCACGATGGTGCCGAGTTGCTTGCGGCGCATTCCGAAAAAGGATTGGACGAAGGCCTGGAAGCCGGGCGCGGTCTCGGGTGGGACGAGCGGCGTCGCCCTGGGCCGCAGACGCACTACGGCCGAATGAACCTTGGGCGCGGGAGTGAACGCGCTCGGCGGGACGTGCAGCAGCAGCTCGGGCTCGGTCAGCGCCTGAATCGTCACCGACAGCGCGCCGTACTCCTCGTCGTCGGCGTTCGCGGCCATGCGCTCGGCGACTTCCTGCTGCACCAGGAAAACGGCGCGCAGCGGCATCGGCGCCTTCAGCGCGTGGAAGATGATCGGCGTGGTGATGTAGTACGGGACGTTCCCCACCAGTACGTAAGGACCACCCGCCAGCTCGGCGATGTCTGCTTCGAGCACGTCGGCCTCGACGACTTCGACGCCGGGATCGCCGGCGAACTCTTCGCGGAGGTTCGCGGCGAGGGCGCGATCGAGCTCGATCAGGACGAGCCGGCGCGCGCGCCCGGCCAGGTGCCGCGTGAGCGCGCCGCGGCCAGGCCCGATCTCGACGACGGTTTCATCCCCGCGCAGCTCGAGCGCGTCGGCGATCGCGGCAAGCACCTTCTGGTCGTGGAGAAAGTGCTGGCCGAGTCGCTTGAGGACCGGAGGGTTCGGACCTCTGCCGCGCGGCCCCGGCGTGCGCACGAAGCTACGCGCGGAGGATGACCAGCGTCTGATCGTCGCGGAGCGGCGTGCGTCCGGTGAAGCGGCGGAGCGATTCGAAGATCTTCTCCACGATCGTCTCCACGGGCTCCTTCCGGTTCTTCCTGACGGCGTCGAGCACGCGCTGCTCGCCGAGCTTCTCGCCCTTGGCGTTGCGCGCGTCGCTGATCCCGTCGGTGAACAGCAACAGGAGGCTCTCCCTCGGATGCCACGGGACCGACTTCGCGTGCGGCGGCTCGTCCACCATTCCCAGCGGAGGGTCGAGGGCGGGAAGTCTCTCGTACTTGCCATCGGGCGCGAAGAGGAACGCGTGCGGATGTCCGGTGTTCGCGTAGTTCAGCACGCTCCGCTTCCGATTGACCACCCCGTAAAACAGCGACACGAACATCTCCGTCGTCGTCAGCTCGTCGCGCACGGAACCGAGCAGCGCGCCCAGCATCGCGCCCGGATCGGAGTGGATCTGCGCGTGAATCGAAGCCGCGCTCATCGTGAGCGCCATGATCAATGCGGCGCGGTAGCCGTGGCTCGAGACGTCGCCGATCATCACGCCCGTGGACGCGTTGCCGAGGCGGAAGAGGTGGTAGAAGTCTCCCCCCACCGATTCGGCGGGCACGACGCGCGCGGCGATCTCGGCGTCGGCCGATAGGCTCGCCGGCCGCGGGAGCAGCTTCATCTGCAGGTCGTGCGCGAGCAGCATCTCCTGCTGCAGCCGCTGCTGGTCCATGGACGCCCGCACGAGGCGCGAGTTCTGGATGGCGATTCCGATCTGGGTCGCGATCGCGGCGACCAGCTTCTGGTCGCCGGCGCTGAACGGCTGGCCGGTCTCGCGCTCGGACAATATCACGACGCCGAGCGGCAGGCTGCCCGTCGAGCTGGTCCAGATGATGGGGGCCGCGAGCATCGTGTCGCGGGAGTAGATGGCCTCGTGCTCCGACGTGCTCTCGCTCGCGTCGGCGATCGCCAGGTGGCGCGTGCGGAAAACGCGCGCCGCGACGCTCCCCATGTCGTTGATCGGGATGGAGGTGAGCTGCGCCTGCTCGGTTCCGATCGCCGCGACGGCGTACAGCATGGTTGTCGGCCGGTCGTACAGAAGGATCGCGCCGCGGCGCGCGCCCACCGTCTGGGACAGCTCGGTCAGAATCGTCGTCGCCGCTTCCTCGAGCGCCACCGTGCGGCCGAGGATCTCGCTGATCGTGTACAGGAGGCTGATCTCCTCGTACCGGCCGGCCAGCTCGGCGGCCGTGTGCTCCATCTCCAGCCCGGTGCGCATCATCTGGTTCACGACCGGGAGCAGCAGCCGCGCGTTCCGCTCCAGCGGGCGGCTGCCGCCCTCGCACGGACCCATGGTCATCCACGCGCGCTTGAGGCCGGCGAGCCGCGCGGTGATTATCTCGCCGCCGTTCGTCGGTACCGGGCCCTGCTCAGTCTCGGGGAGTGTGTCCGGAGCGAGTACGGTGCCCGCTGATATCGCGGTAGCGAGCGTAGCCGGGTCCTTCTCGTCGCCCATCCAGACGGCGACTGGACATTGGGTCGCGTCGTAGAACGCGGTGAGCACCGCCCGAAGGTCTTTCATCCACGCTGCACCGTCAGGCGTACGGTGTTTCCCCCGTCGACGAACTGCTCGACGCGATCGACCAGACACTGCATCAGGTAAAGGCCGCGCCCGTCCTCCCGCAGAATGTTCTCGGGAGTGGTGCAGTTGAGCGTGCTCGAGGACAGATCGAAGCCCGCGCCTTCGTCGATGACGTCGACCACGAGCTTGTCGCCGGCCTTGCTGACCGAGGCGCGGATGCGGACGCACTTCGAGCTGTCCTCAAGATTCCCGCGGAGGATGGCGTTGGACAGGGCTTCGGTGAGGGCAACGGGCACGTTGAGCGCGCACTTCTCGGGCTCGATCTTCAGCTGGCGACATTCCTGCTGGACCAGCTCGACCACCCGTTCGATCTCGTGCACGTCGCTGGGAATCTCGATCTCCAGCGCAACGCGCATTTTGGGCATCAGAAGCTCTCTAGCGCGCGCTCCCTGCTGTCGGATATCTGGAAGAGCGTGTCGAGCTTGGTGAGCTCGAACAGCGTCTTGAGGTCGTCGTTCAGGTCCGCGAGCCGCAGCTCGCCACCCTGCTCGCGGATCTTCTTGGACAGAGACACGAGCACGCCGAGCCCGGAGCTGTCTATGTAGCCCGTCTGGCTGAAGTCTATGAGGAAGCGCTTCTCCCCCTTCTCGAGCTCGTCGAGCACCTTCTGCTTCAGCTCCTGGCGATTGCCCACGATGAGCTGGCCCTCGACATCGACGACGACGATCTCGCCCTGCTTGCGAATGGTGAAGCTCATTTTAGTGACTGGTGACTGGTGACTAGTGACTAGTGACTGCGTTAAGTAATAACCGGTGGCTCCTGCCCTTGAACAGTGCAACGACTGCGGAATGGCAACTTCGCAAGCTCGCGAGGCGCCGTTTGTAGTGACTAGTCACTAGTCACTAGTCACTAGTCACCAGTAACGCCGCCACCGCCGCAACATTAATAATGTCCCGCGGCTGCGCCCCGCGGGAGAGATCGGCGACGGGTTTCGCCAGTCCCTGCACGATCGGCCCGATCGCCTCAGCGCCCGCGAGTCGCTCGACCAGCTTGTAAGCTATGTTGCCGGCGTCGAGCGATGGAAAAACCAGCACGTTCGCCGTCCCGCCGAAAATGTTTCCCGGCGCCTTCCGGGCGGCGACGGCCGGCACCAGCGCCGCATCGGCCTGCAATTCTCCGTCCACCAGGAGCGACGGCTCCAGCTCGCGGATGAGACGCACGGCCTCGATCACGGTCCGTACCGAGTCGGACACCGCGCTGCCGTGGGTGCTGAACGACAGCAGCGCGACGCGCGGCTCGTCCCCGACGATGAGCACCCGGTCGCGGGCGGCGCAAATGGCGATCTCGGCGAGCTGCGCGGCGGTTGGGTGCGGCACGACCGCGCAGTCGGTAAACGTGAGCACGTCGCTGCCCGTGCCCCACGCCGGACCGCGCACCATGTAGCAGGCGCTCGAGATCGTGGTGCTGCCGGGCGCCTTCCCGACGAGCACCAGAGCCGCCCGGAGCACGTCGGCGGTGGCGTACACCGCGCCCGCGACGCACGCATCCGCCCGTCCGTCGCGCACCATTCCCACCGCGTACTGCAGCGGCGGAGTTGCATCCGGCCGCACGACCTCCACGCCGAGCCCTTCGATCGTCGCGTGCGTCTCCGGGTGCGCCGGATCGAGCACGAGCACGGGCACGACGATCTTCTGCTCGCGCAGCACGCGCACCGCCTCGACGATCCGCACGTCCGCGGACTCGGGGAAGACAACGCGCCTTGGCGTGGCGGCCGCGCGGCGGCGGAGATCGTCGGTGAAGATCAATGGGTCCCGGGATTGCTCAGGGAAATCCAAGATCAAGGGACCTTGGATTCCCCTGCCGCACGGAACCGTGTTTGGAGAGCCTCCGCCACGACGGGGTGTACCAGTCCTTCGACATTCCCGCCGAGCCTCGCGACCTCTCGGACGATGCTGGAGCTGATGTACGTGGTGTCGAGCGAGGGCACCATGAACACCGTCTCCAGGCCGGGCGAGAGATGCCGGTTCATCAGCGCCATCTGGAACTCGTACTCGAAGTCGCTGACCGCGCGCAGCCCGCGGATGATCAGCGACGCCTCGACCTCGCGGGCGAAATCCACGAGCAGGCCGGTGAAGTCGCGCACGTCGATCCGGGGTTCATCGCCGACGGCGGCCCGGATCAGCCGCTTCCGCTCCTGCAGATCGAATAGCGGCTGCTTGGCCGAGTTGTTCGCGACGGCGACCACGAGCCGGTCCACGAACTCCAGGCTGCGCACGACGAGGTCCTCGTGCCCGCGCGTTATGGGATCGAACGCGCCCGCGTAGATCGCAACTTTGGCCATGCACGTCTCCGTGGGGGATTCGGGGAGTGTCGGTGCGCGCTCGTCTGCGCCTACGCTCGCAAACTGCGCTCGCTAAGACGGCGCTGCCGAGCGCGCACCGACACTCCCCGAATCCCCCTCACAGGTCGTCCTGCTGAAAAAACGAAATCGCGGTCGTTCCGTACCTTC